>JAPPMY010000279.1 GCA_028818855.1 Rhodospirillales bacterium | reverse complement strand
TGATCGGTCTCGTGCTGCTCCAGCGCAGCGAGGGCGGCGCGCTCGGCATCGGCGGGCCGGGCGCCATGTTCTCGGCGCGCGGCACGGCGAACCTGCTCACCCGGGCGACGGCCGGGCTCGCGGCGGCGTTCATGATCCTGAGCCTGGTGCTCGCCATCCTGTCGGGGAGCTGGTCCGACCGGGAGTCCGTGCTGGATACGGTCGAGGAGGACCCGCTCGCCATCGAGGCCGAGCCCCTCGTGCTGCCGGGCGAGCTCGACCTGCCGACCGATATCGAGCCGCTGGACCTCCCCGGCGACGACGGCCCGACCGCCCCCCGCGCCGAGTGAGGCTGCGCGCCGTTTCGGCGGCGATCTGGGCCGGAAGGCCGAGGCGACCGGCACGGCCCGCAGGGGCCATCCGAATTTTCTGCTCGCAGGTAGTGGCGACTCGGGCGCGTTTGATAAGGTAGGGGTCCATGACGCGGTACATATTCGTCACCGGCGGCGTGGTGTCTTCCCTCGGCAAGGGCTTGGCCTCTGCGGCGCTCGGCGCGCTCCTTCAGGCGAGGGGCTATCGCGTCAGGCTCCGCAAGTTCGACCCCTACCTCAACGTCGATCCGGGCACGATGAGCCCGTTTCAGCACGGCGAGGTCTACGTCACCGACGACGGCGCCGAGACCGACCTCGACCTCGGCCACTACGAGCGCTTCACCGGCGTGCCGGCGCGCCGCAGCGACAGCGTCACCGCGGGCCAGATCTACCAGACCGTGATCGCCAGGGAGCGGCGCGGCGACTACCTCGGCGGCACCGTGCAGGTGATCCCCCACGTCACCGACGCGATCAAGGAGGCGATCGTCCGCGACAGCGACGGCGCGGACTTCGTGCTGGTGGAGATCGGCGGCACGGTCGGCGACATCGAGGGCCTGCCCTTCTTCGAATCGATCCGCCAGTTCGCCTACGAGCAGGGCCGCGACCGGGTGATGTTCGTCCACCTGACGCTTGCGCCCTACATCGAGACCGCCGGCGAGCTGAAGACCAAGCCCACCCAGCATTCGGTGAAGGAGCTGCGCAGCATCGGCATCGGGCCCGATCTCCTCCTCTGCCGCGCCGACCGCCCGATCCCCGAGTCCGAACGCCGCAAGATCGCGCTCTTCTGCAACGTGCGCGAGGACTGCGTGATCCCGGCGACCGACGTGGAGACCATCTACGAGGTGCCGCTCAGCTACCACGCCCACGGCTTCGACACCCAGGTCATGCGCTACTTCGGCATTGCGGAAGAGCCGGCGCCCGACCTCTCCGCGTGGGAAGAGATCGTCAAGCGCACGCGCTCGCCCGAGGGCGAGGTGGCGATCGCCGTCGTCGGCAAGTACACCGGGCTCAGGGACGCCTACAAGTCGCTGTTCGAGGCGCTGACCCACGGCGGTGTCGCGAACAGCGTCCGCGTCGATACCCGCTGGATCGAGGCCGACGAGCTGGAGACCAACGGTTCCGCCAGCGCCCTCGAATCCGTGCACGGCGTGCTGGTGCCGGGCGGCTTCGGCGAGCGCGGCGTGCCGGGCAAGATCGCCGCGGTGAAGTACGCGCGCACCCGCCGCGTCCCCTACTTCGGCATCTGCTTCGGCATGCAGCTCGCGGTGATCGAGACCGCCCGCAACGTCGCCGGCATCGCGGGCGCGGGCTCCACCGAGTTCGGCCCCTGCGACGACCCGGTGATCGGCCTCATGACCGAGTGGGACCGGAACGGCGAGGTGGAGCGCCGCAACGCCGGCGACAACCTTGGCGGCACGATGCGGCTCGGCGCCTACGAGGCGGTGCTGGAGAAGGGAAGCCGGGTGCGCTCGGTCTATCGCCAGGAGCGGATATTCGAGCGTCACCGCCACCGCTACGAGATGAACATCGGCTACCGCGAGCGGCTGGACGACGCCGGCATGCGGGTGGCGGGCCTCTCGCCCGACGGCGCGCTGACAGAGATCGTCGAGCGCCCCGATCACCCGTGGTTCGTGGGCGTGCAGTTCCACCCCGAGCTGACCTCGCGCCCGTTCCAGCCGCATCCGCTCTTCGCCTCCTTCATCGAGGCGGCGGTCAAGCAGGCGCGGCTGGTCTAGGGGCGAAACGAGGGCGATGTGAGCGAGGCGCCCGCCTCAGGCCGGGTGGCGATCGGCTCCTTCGAGGTGGGCAACGCGCTGCCGCTTGCGCTCATCGCCGGCCCGTGCGCGATCGAAGGGCGCGATCACGCGCTCCGCGTCTCGGAGGCGCTCGTCGCAATGACGGCGGCGCGCGGCATGCCGTTTGTCTATAAAAGCTCGTTCGACAAGGCCAACCGCACCTCGTCCGCGAGCCCGCGCGGCATCGGCATGGAGGAGGGCCTCGCCATCCTGGAGGCGGTAGGTGCGGCTCACGGCTGCCCTGTGCTGACCGACGTGCACCTGCCGGAGCAGTGCCTGGCGGTGGCGCAGGCCGTGGACGTGCTGCAGATTCCGGCCTTCCTCTGCCGCCAGACCGATCTCCTGCTGGCCGCGGCCGCCACCGGCAAGGCGGTCAACGTGAAGAAGGGCCAGTTCCTGGCACCCTGGGACATGCGCCACGTGGTGGCGAAGATCACCGGTGCCGGCAACTCCCGCGTGCTGGTGTGCGAGCGCGGCGCGAGCTTCGGCTACAATACGCTGGTGTCCGACATGCGGAGCCTGCCGCTGCTGGCGGAGACCGGCTGCCCCGTGGTGTTCGATGCGACCCACTCCGTGCAGCAGCCGGGCGGGCAGGGTAGCGTGAGCGGCGGGCAAAGGGAGTTCGTGCCCGTGCTGGCGCGGGCTGCGGTGGCGGTGGGCGTTGCCGCGGTCTTCATGGAGACCCACCCGGCGCCGGACGAGGCGCCGTCCGACGGCCCCAACATGGTGCCGCTGGATCAGGTGCCGGCGCTGCTCGATCGCCTGCAGGCCTTCGACGCGCTGGCCAAGAAACCGTGAGGGAGAGAGCGATGAGCGAGGGATGCGTGTTCATCGGCGGCGAGTACGTCTCGCCCGAGGACGCCAAGATGTCGATCTTCGATGCGGGCTTCGTCTGGGGCGACACCGTCTACGACGTGACGTCGACGTGGTCCGGCTGGTTCTTCATGCTTGACGAGCATCTTGAGCGCTTCGCCCGCTCGTGCGCCGGCTTCCGGCTGGAGAACCCGTATAGCGCCGACGAGATGCGCGGCATCCTCGCCGAGTGCGTGGCGCGGACGGGGCTCGACAACTGCTACGTGAAGATCCAGCTCACCCGCGGCGTGATCCAGAGCCAGACCCGCGACCCCCGCCTCGGCGCGCCCGAGTTCGTGGCCTACGCCACCCCCTACGCCTGGATCTGGGGCGAGGAGAAGTGCCGCAACGGCGCCGCGCTCTACCTGAGCGGCGTCGAACGCGTCTCGTCCAGGGCCATCGACGCCCGCTATAAGAACTACAACCGGGCGGACTTCGTGCAGGCCCGCTTCGAGGCTTACGACCAGGGCTGCGACGACGCCCTGCTGGTGGGCGCGGACGGCTCGCTCACCGAGGGGCCGGGCTACAACATCTTCGTCGTGCGGGACGGCACGGTCGCGTCACCGGACGCCAACGTGCTGGAAGGCATCACCCGCCGCGCCGTGGCCGAGCTTTGCGAGGAGGAGCGCATCCCCTTCTCGTACCGCAGGGTGGAGCCGCAAGAGCTGGGCGAGGCCGACGAGCTTTTCGCCAGCACGACGGCCGGCGGCGTCATGCCGGTGGTTCGCCTCGGCGACAAGCCCATCGGCAACGGCCACGCCGGCCTCGTCACCAGCCGCATCCAGTCCCGCTACTGGAGCAAGCGCGAGGAAGGCTGGCACGGCACCCGGGTGGAGGACATTCGCCAGGCGGCGTAGCCCGGCCCTCGTGCCGGTGGCACGGCTTGCGCGCATCCGGCTCGACATGCGGCGGGGAGCGTCTTTTCGAAGGAGAGGCCCTTCGTGAGATTTCGAATCGTCACCGTCCTGGCGGCCACCGCAGGGTTGCTGCTCCTCGGTGCGTGCACAGACGATGAAGAGCCGCCGACGCTCGACCCCGCAAGCGTCAGAGACCTGACCGGCCTGTCGGCGCCGGCCGAAACGCCTGCGGCGCAGACGGCGCGCGCACCGGCCATCATCTCCCGCTCGGACTCGCTGATCATATCCACGACGCACGGCGAAACGGACCATTTCGACCTTCCCACGTTTCGCCTCCGGGCCCGTTGCTCCGGGACCCGATGCACGATGTCGGAACCCACGACCGGATTCACCCAGACCATACGACTAACTGACCTTGAGTTCGGGGCCGCTGAAACCGTGGCGGTTGGAACCAGGCATGGCATCACCCTGGTGTCGGGGACGAGAGAGCGCTCGGATGGCTACCTCACGGCGTTCGGCGCCTGGATGGACCATGGCTCGTTCGTGGTCCAGACCGAGCGCCTGAGGGAACGGGACGTCATCTTGCACGGTCGATACGGCCTGGCCGGCGGCGACCTCGCGGGCACGCGGCCGACCGCGGACGCAACGTGGCGCGGCCTCATGGTCGGAACGCCCGCCACCGGGAGCAGCCGCGGTGATCGGCTGCTGGGAGACGCAACCCTGGACTACGACCTGAACGTCGATTCGCTCGACATCGCCTTCAGAAGAATCACGAACGTCGACCGCGGCGCGGCGCACTCGACGCGGACGGTGATGTTCCAGAACGTTCGGACTGGCTCGGGGGGGACGTTCGAAGCCGGCCTGACCGGCAACCGCATCCAGGGCGGCTTCTACGGTCCCGGCCACGTCGAGGCGGCGGGCATCTTCGAGCAGTCGAACATCGTCGGCGCGTTCGGCGCCAGGCGTCAGTAGCCGGGTTACCCCTCCACGTAGTCCTCGACGTACTGGCGCACGACCTCGTCGAGCGGCGGGTTCTGCGGCAGGCCGAGGGCCGCCGCCCGATCCGCCTTCGCGTAGCCCGGCCAGGAGCCGACGAGCCGCTGCACCGCCGGATCGGGCGCGTCGATGACGGAGCCCAGCCTGCGGCCCGCGCCCACGCGCTCCAGCGCCGCCACCATCTCGCCTGCCGTCGCCGAGAACGACGGCAGGTTGATGGTGCGGTCGTCGCCGAGGGCTTCGCTCCGCACTTCGTGCAGGGCGACGAGGCTGTCCACGATGGTGCGGTAGCCGCCGAGGACGATCCGCGTGTCCCGGCTCACGGGCAGCGCGTGGTCCACGCCGGCGAGCGGCTCGCGGAAGAGCCCGCTGGCGAAGCCGGAGGCCGCCTTGTTGGGCTTGCCCGGCCGCACGATCACCGTGGGCGGCCTGCCGCCGCGCCCGTCCAGCCAGCCCTTGCGGGTGTAGTCCGCCACCAGGTGCTCGTTTATCACCTTGGTCACGCCGTACGTCCCCTGCGGCGTGATCTTGGTCGTATCGGAGATAGTTCCCGGCAGGGCGCTGCCGCCATAGACCGCGATGCTGCTGGTGAAGACGAGGCGCGGCTGCCCCGGCGCCGCGCGGCAGGCCTCGAGCACGTTGAGGCCGCCGGTGAGGTTCACGCTAAGCGCCAGGTCGAAGTCCTGCTCGGCTCCGGCGCTCACCACCGAGGCGAAGTGGAAGACCGAGAGCGAGTCGCCCGCGATGAGTGCGCGTATCGTCTCCCCGTCGGACACGTCGCCCGCGACCAGCGAGACGCGCGCGTCGTCCAGGCCCGCCGGCGGCTTGTCCGGCACGACGGCGTCGAAGAGGATCAACGCGTCGATCCGCTCCTCCGCGCCCGATGCGCCGGTCAGCGTTCCCCGCTCCAGCAGCGCCTGCGCGAGCCTCTGCCCGAGGAAGCCCAGTCCCCCCGTGATCACCACCTTCATGCGTGCTCTCCCGCCGCTCGGTCTGCGTTCGTGCCCAACATATCCTATTGGCATGGCACGCCGGTATGCGGATGATGTACGCGCTGCCTCCGCCGCACCCGGTGCGGGCGGAGCGGCAATGGCGCTGCGACGGGGGCGAGGATGACGGCATCGGAGGCCCTTGGGCCGAACGAATCACTGATCGACGAGCGCGAATCGCGGGCCCGGCTCATCACGCCGGCGCTGGTGCTCGATCTCGACGCGATGGAGCGCAACATCGCCGCGATGGCAGCCTACGCTGCGGATCAGGGCGTCGCGATCCGCCCCCACGCGAAGACGCACAAGAGCGTGCAGATCGCGCGGCGCCAGCTCGATGCCGGCGCGCTCGGCATCTGCTGCGCCACGCTGGGCGAGGCGGAGGCGCTGGCGGCAGGCGGGATCGACGGGCTGCTCATCACCTCGCCGGTCGTGGCGCCGGCCAAGATCAACCGCCTCATGGCGCTCCGCCGGGAGAACGAGTCGCTCATGGTGACGGCGGACGACATGGACAACCTGCGCGCCCTGGAGGCCGCCGCCGCGGCCTCCGGTTTCGTGCTCGACATGGTGGTCGACGTCGATGTCGGCCTGCACCGCACCGGCACCCGCGACGCGGCGACGGCGGTGGCCATGGCGGAGGCGGCGGACGCGAGCGCGAGCCTCCGCTTCCGCGGGATTCAGGGCTATGCCGGGCACGTCCAGCACATCGAGGATTTCGGCGACCGCCGCGCGTCCTCCCACGACAACCTGGCGCCGCTTCGGGACGCCCGCGACAGCCTCGTCGAGAAGGGCATCGAGGTGCCCATCGTCACCGGCGCCGGCACGGGCACCCACGACATCGACCCGGAAATCGGGCTGATGACGGAGCTGCAGGTCGGCTCCTACGCGGTCATGGACGTCGAATACCTCGACGTGCAGGCGCGGGGCGGCGGCGACTGGCGCTTCGAGCCGGCGCTCTTCGTCCGCGCCACGGTGGTCTCGGCGAGCCATGACGGCAGCGCCACCATGGATGCCGGCCTCAAGTGCTTCGCCACCGACGGGCCGCTGCCGCGCTTCCACACCGGCGTCCCCATCGGCGCTCACTACAAGTTCTTCGGCGACGAGCACGGGCGCATCGTCTTCGCCAGCGCCAACGAACGGCTCGCCATCGGCGCGGCCCTCGAGTGCATCGTGCCGCACTGCGACCCCACGGTGAACCTCTACGACCACTACCACTGCGTGCGCGGTGACACCCTGGTCGACATCTGGCCCATCGAGGCGCGCGGCCGCCACTAGGGGCAGTTCATGGCGTCGATCACGCTCGCGGGCCTGACCAAGCGCTTCGGCGACCTCACCGCGGTCGCCTCCCTCGACCTGGAGATCAGGGACAAGGAGTTCGTGGCCCTGCTCGGGCCGTCGGGCTGCGGCAAGACCACGACCATGAACATGATCGCCGGCATCGAGACGCCGTCCGAGGGGCAGATCCTGTTCGACGGCCGCGACATGCAGCAGGTGCCGCCCAACCGGCGCAAGGTCGGGTTCGTGTTCCAGAACTACGCCATCTTCACCCACCTCACGGTGCGCAAGAACCTGGCGTTCGGCCTGCAGGTTCGCGGCCTGCCGAAGGAGGAGGTCGCGCGCCGCGTCGCCGCCATGGCGGCCCTCATGCGCCTGGAGGACAGGCTCGACTGGCCCACCGCGAAGCTCAGCGTCAACGAGCTGCAGAAGGTTGCCATCGGCCGCTCGGCCATCACCGAGCCGGAGATCTTCCTCCTGGACGAGCCGCTCAGCAATCTGGACGCGGCCTTCCGCGCCTTCATGCGGACCGAGCTCAAGCACCTGCAGCACCAGTTCCAGCAGACCATGGTCTACGTGACCCACGACCAGATCGAGGCGATGAGCCTCGCCGACCGGATCGCGGTCATGGACCTCGGCGTGCTGCAGCAGTACGGCTCGCCCATCGAGGTCTACAACGAGCCGCGCAACGTCTTCGTCGCCAACTTCATGGGCAGCCCCAGCATGAACCTGGTGCCGTGCACGCTCGCCGGCGGGGACGGACGCTACGCGCTGGACTTCGGCGAAGGCGGCACCGCGGCCGTCGAGGACGGCGAGCTGAAGCGGCGCTGCGGCGCGGCGCGGGATGCAGCGCTGATCTTCGGCGCCCGGCCCGAGGATCTCGACATCGAGCCGCCGGGCCACACCGGCCCCGGCATCGAGGCGACCGTCACCTTCGTCGAGCCCATCGGCCCGCGCACCATCGTCCACCTCTCCGCCGGCGAGCGCCGGATGAAGATCGCCAAGGGCAAGCACTACGGCATCGCGCTCGGCGCTCCGGTCAAGGCGGTGCTGCCGCCCGGCAAGTGCCACCTGTTCGACGCGGAGACGGGCGTGGCGCTCGGCCTCGCCTAGCCCGGACCCCGCACCGATGGCACGGCTCGAACTCAGGAACGCGAGCAAGTTCTACGGCAAGACGGTCGCCGTGAAGGACATCGATCTCGTCGTGGACGACAACGAGTTCTTCTGCATCTTCGGCCCGCCGAGCTCGGGCAAGACCACGATCCTCCGCCTGCTGCTCGGCCTGGTGGCGCCGGACGAGGGCGAGGTCACCATCGGCGGCGTGGCCGTGGGCGAGCAGGGGCCGAAGGAGCGCAACCTCGCCATGGTGTTCCAGAACCTGGCGCTCTTCCCGCACATGACCGCAGGCCAGAACCTCGCCTTCCCGCTGGTGGAACGGAAGCTCGAGAAAGCCGCGGTCATGGCGCGCGTGGCCGAGGTGGCGGAAACGCTGCACATCACGCCGCTGCTCGACAAGCTGCCGGCGCACCTGAGCGGGGGCGAGCGCCAGCGTGTCGCCATCGGCCGGGCGCTGGTGCGCGATCCTGCGGCCTTCCTCATGGACGAGCCGATCGCAGCCCTCGATGCGCGCCTGCGCGAGGAGATGCGCGTCGAGCTGAAGCGCCTCCAGCGCGAGCTTCACCACACCATCGTCTACGTCACCCACGACCAGGAGGAGGCGATGTCGATCGCCGATCGCATCGCCGTGATGGAAGCGGGCGAGATCCGCCAGGTCGGCACGCCGGCGGAAATCTACAACCTGCCCAACAGCCGCTATGTCGCCGAGCTGATCGGCTCGCCACCCATGAACTTCATCGACGGCACCCTGGCTGAGGGCGGCCGATTCGAAGGGGGCGACGTGCCGCTCGCGATGGCGCTGGATGGCGCCGAAGGCGCGGGGCCGGCAGCCCTTGCCGTCCGGCCCGAGGACATCGGAATCGATTCCGCCGGTGCCAACGGCGGGGTCGAGGCCTCCATCTACGAGGTCGAGCCGCTCGGCGCCTTCACCATCGTCGATGTCAGCGCCGGCGAGCAGATCCTCAAGGTGCAGGCGCCGGGGCAGCCGCGCTTCACCCTGGGCGAGCCGGTGCGGCTCGCGCTCGATCCCGACCGCTGCCACCTCTTCCACGGTGAGACCGGGGATCTGATCCGCTCGGCCCGCTGAAGCGCGTGCGTTTGTTGCCGGCAGCCGCCCTCCCGCGTTAGGGTAGAAAGAAGAGTTGCGTTTCTACCCTGGGGGCAGCGATGAGCCTCAACATCAAGAACGACGAGACCTGCCGGCTCGCCCGCGAGCTGGCAGACCTCACCGGCGAGAGCATGACCGGCGCGATCACCACAGCCCTCCGCGAGCGGCTGGAGCGCGAGACGCATGCGCGCAGCGTCGAGGCGCGCGTGAAGGAAATTCGTGCCATCGCGGAGCGCTGCGCGGCGAAGCTGGGTCCGGGACCCTCCGCCGTGGAGCACGGCGACTACCTGTACGACGAGCGGGGCTTGCCCAAGTGATCGTCGACAGTTCGGCCCTCCTGGCCGTTCTGTTTCGCGAGCCGGATGCCGGACGATACGAGCGGGCACTTGGCGCGGCACCCGCGTGCCGCATGTCGCTCGCGAACGTCCTCGAATCGTCCATCGTGTGGGAGGGTCGGGTGGGCGCGACTGCGGGCCAACGCTTTGACCTGTTCATGGAACAGGTCGGGATCGAACACGTGGCAGTGACGGCCGAGCACGTTGCCGAAGCGCGTCAGGCCTGGCGGCGCTACGGCAAGGGCAATCATCCGGCAGCGCTGAACTTCGGAGACTGCTTCGCCTACGCCCTCGCGGCCGTGACCGGCGAGCCGCTGCTCTTCAAGGGTGAGGACTTCGCCCTCACCGATATCGAGGCGGCGTAGCCGCCGCACCCGAGAGCGCACGCCCCAACTCACCGCTTCGCGGGGCCGCTCGACTGGCTGCTTGATGGCCGTCTATACAGATGGTATACGGCCGATTGATAATGGGCGGCGCCCATCGGCCGGAGGAGCATCCCATGCCCCAGGTGAATTTCCGCTTGTCGGAGGAACGTCTGGCGCTGATCGACCGCGCGGCGGCGATTCGCGGCGTGACCCGCACCGAATTCGTGCTCGGATCGAGCGAGGCGGCGGCCATCGAGACGCTGAGCGAGCGTCCGGTCATCACGCTCGACGACGAGGCGTACGACGCCTTCATCGCCATGCTCGACGCGCCGGTGAAGCCGAACCCTGACCTGAAGGCTCTGTTTGCGCGCCGACCGCCGTGGGAATAGGCATCGCGCCAGAGCCTCTTGGCCGAAGGCACGACATTTCGCAGTTCAATTCCGGCGATTCCAGCATCGACACATGGCTACGGAGCAAGGCCCACCTCAACGAGGCCAAGGGCGGCGCGCGGACCTACGTGATCTGCGATGGCGCGCGCGTGGTCGGGTTCTACAGCCTCGCCGCAAGCGCGGTGGAAAGGCGGCGTCTCTCGTCCCGTGTAAGCAGGAACATGCCTGAACCGGTTCCAGTCATAATGCTGGGGCAACTCGCGGTGGATACACGCCACCAGGGGTTGGGTCTGGGCGCGGGCCTGCTTGCCGATGCAGTAAGGCGGTCGCTGGCGGCGGCAAACCTCATCGGCGCGCGGGCGGTCGTCGTGCAGGCTGTCAACGAGAGGGCGAAGAGCTTCTACGAACGATTCGGATTTCGACCGTTTTCGGACCGTGAAGCGTTCATGCTGGCCGTTCGGATGTCCGAAGTCAGAGCGCTTCATGTAGCCTGAAACACGCAGGAACCACCGAATTCAGAAAACCTACATGTTCTGCAGCAGGTGGATCAGGCTGGAGGTGTCCCAGCGGTTGCCGCCGCGCTGCTGGACGTGGGCGTAGAACTGGTCCACCAGCATCGACATCGGCAAGAGCGCGCCGTTCTTTTTGCCCTCCTCGAAGCAGAGGCTGAGATCCTTGCGCATCCAGTCGACGGCGAAGCCGAACTCGAACTCGCCCTTCAGCATGGTGGAGCCCCGGTTCTCCATCTGCCAGGACTGCGCCGCGCCCTTGGAGATGACGTCCAGCACCGTCTCGCCGTCGAGGCCCGCACGATGCGCGAAGTTGAGGGCTTCCGCCAGGCCCTGGACCACGCCCGCGATGCAGATCTGGTTCACCATCTTGGTGAGCTGGCCGTTCCCCGCCGGCCCCATGTGGGTCACGTTGCGCGCGTACGCGTCGATCACCGGCCGGCCGCGGGCGAAGTCGGCCTCGTCGCCGCCCACCATCACGGTCAGCACGCCGTTCTCGGCCCCGGCCTGCCCGCCCGAGACCGGCGCATCGAGGAAGCCCACGTTGCGCTCCCTGGCGGCGGCATGGACCTCGCGAGCGACCACGGCAGAATCGGTCGTGTTGTCGATGAAGATGGCGCCTTCCGCCATGCCGGCGAGCGCGCCGTCGTCACCGTAGACGACGTCGCGGAGATCGTCGTCGGCGCCGACGCAGGCGAACACCATCTCCGCGCCTTGCGCGGCCGCGGCAGGGGTCGGGGCGGCGCGGCCCCGGTGGGTCTCGGTCCAGCGCTTGGCCTTGGCAGCGGTCCGGTTGTAGACGGTGACCTCATGGCCCGCTTTCGCGAGGTGCCCCGCCATGGGAAACCCCATCACGCCAAGCCCGAGAAACGCCACTTTGGTGCCCCCGCCATCACTCATGATTCGTCCTCCCCGCCGGCTTCTCGCGCCAAGGCGCGGCATCCTAGCGACGCCGAAACAGGCGGGCAATGACGGCCGCGCTGCCCGTCTGTTGACGCAGATCAAGGCGCTGGCGCGTGCGCGCTTCACACTGGCCCTGAAGGAATCCATCGCCGCACTTCGCGGAAGCCGATCACCCACTCGCGACGACGCGCATGCCATGACAGCGGGTTCGTTTTCCGGCGCGAGGCGCCGCAGAGCCGCGGCGCGCACGGTCCATCTCGGGGCCGGCGTGCCGGCATTGGTGCTTCTGCTGGCGCTCCTCGCTCATGCAACCGGCGAAGCCCGCGCCGCCGTCGACCTCGGCAGCGCGCTCGCCACGGTCGAGCCCGGCGAACTGGTGCCGGGCGCCGATCGCTTCGGCCCGGTCGAGGGCACGCCGCGCCGGGCGCAGGCGCTCGAAGGCTCCACGCCGAAGGGCTACGTGTTCCTCAACACCGATGTCGTCGGCGCCGTGGGCTACTCGGGCAAGCCCATCCACCTCCTGATCGGGCTGGATACCGAAGGCACGATCACCGGCGCCCATCTGCACGAGCACCACGAGCCCATCGTGCTCATCGGCATCCCTGAGCGGAAGGTGAAGAGCTTCATCGCCGGCTACGTCGGGCGCAACGTGCGCGAGTTCCTGGAGGAGCGCGATTCCGGCGACCGCTCCCTCGACATCATCGCGGGCGCCACGGTCACCATCCTGGTGATCGACGACGCGATCCGCCACGCGACGGTGAAAATGGCGCGTGCGCTCGGCCTCGCCGGGCTCGGTACCGGGCAGGCCGTCGCGGCAGAGCGCAGGGGCGAGATCGACACGGCGCAGCAGGGCACCGACGACTGGATGACGCTGATCGGCGACGGCTCCGTGCGCCGCCTCAGCCTCAGCGTCGGCGAGGTCACCGCCGGCTTCGCGGCCGCGGGCAAGGAGAAGGCCGCGGCCCGGCCCGAGAGCGACGATCCGGAAGAGCGCTTCATCGACCTCTACGCGGCGCTGGCGAGCGCGCCCGTCATCGGCCGCAGCCTGCTGGGCGATGCCGAGTACGGGAACCTCCTCGCGCGCCTGGAGCCCGGCCAGCATGCGCTGCTGATCGCCGCCAACGGGCTCTACTCGTTCCGCGGCTCGGGCTTCGTGCGCGGTGGCATCTTCGACCGCATCCAGCTCGCCCAGGGCGATGGCAGCGTCCGCTTCCGCGACCGCAACTACAAGCTGCTGGGCGAGGTGGCGGCGGACCTCGCGCAGCCCTTCGCCGAGGTCGCGCTCTTCATCGTGCCGGCCGAGGCCGGGTTCGACCCGGCCGCGCCCTGGACGCTCCAGCTCCTGGTGCAGCGCGCGATCGGCGCGCTCGACAAGGATTTTCTGCTCTACGAGCTTTCCTACACCCTGCCCGCGCGCTACCTGAAGCCGCTACCCACGCCGCCGGCCGTGGCCGGGGCGGCGCCGGCGGAGGCTGCGGCCATCGCCGGGCCGGAAGCCCCGCCCGAGCTTTGGCGGCGCATCTGGGAGGACCGGATCGTCGACGTGGCGGTGCTGGCTGCGGCCATGATCGCGCTCACCCTGATCTTCTTCTTCCAGGACTGGTTCGCGCGCCGGCCGAAGCTCGCCACGAGCGTGCGGGTGGGCTTCCTCCTCTTCATCGTCGCCTGGCTCGGCGGCTTCGCCCAGGCCCAGCTCTCGGTGGTCAACGTCATGACCTTCGGCAACGCGCTGATCACCGATTTCCGCTGGAGCTACTTCCTGATGGACCCGCTCATCTTCCTGCTCTGGTGCGGCACGGCGCTCGCGCTGCTCTTCTGGGGCCGGGGCGTCTTCTGCGGCTGGCTCTGCCCCTTCGGCGCGCTGCAGGAGCTGCTGAACAAGGCCGCACGGCTCGCGCGCGTGCCGCAGGTGACGCTCCCCTGGGGGCTCCACGAGCGCCTCTGGCCGGTCAAGTACGTGATCTTCGTCGGCCTGGCCGGAGTCTCGCTCTACGACCTCGCCTTCGCCGAGCGCCTGGCGGAAGTCGAGCCCTTCAAGACCACGGTGATCCTGCGCTTCGCCCACGACTGGCCGTTCGTGGCCTGGGCCGGCGTGCTGCTCGGCACCGGGCTCTTCATCGAGCGCTTCTTCTGCCGCTACCTCTGCCCACTGGGGGCGGCGCTCGCGATCCCCGGCAAGATCAGGATCATGGAGTGGCTGCGCCGCCACAAGGAATGCGGCGCGCCCTGCCACCGCTGCGCCCAGGAGTGCATGGTGCAGGCGATCCACCCGGACGGGCACATCAACCCGAACGAGTGCCTCTACTGCCTGCACTGCCAGCAGGTCTACCACGACGAGCACCGCTGCCCGCCCATGATCCAGCGCCGGCTCAGGCGCGAGAAGCGGCGCGCGCGGGCGTCGGCCAACATCACCGTTCCACCTGTGCCGACCGCAGGCCCAGCCGGCACGACCACGAGTCCCTGAGACCAAGCAAAGAGGAGAGAACCATGGCGAAGAAGAAACACGACGCAGCGGAGAAGACCGGCGTCACACGGCGCGACTTGATCGGCAGCACGGCCAAGATCGCGACCGTCGGCGGCGTGGTCGCCGCAGGCGTGGCCGGCGTGAGCCCTGCCGCGCCGGAGCCGAAGCCGGCCCGTGCCGCCACCGAGCCGGGCTCGGCCTACGTGGGGCCGGGTCAGCTCGACGAGTACTACGGCTTCTGGTCGTCCGGCCAGTCCGGCGAGGTGCGCGTCTTCGGCGTGCCCTCCATGCGCGAGCTTCTCCGCATCCCGGTGTTCAACCGCTGCAGCGCCACCGGCTGGGGGCTCACCAACGAGAGCCGCAGGATCATGACCGAGGGGCTCACACCCGAGACCCGGAAGTTCCTCGAATCCCGCGGTGGCATCTACACCAACGGCGATGCGCACCACCCGCACATGTCGTTCACCGACGGCACCTACGACGGGCGCTATGTCTGGATCAACGACAAGGCGAACACGCGCGTCGCCCGCATCCGCTGCGACGTGATGAAGGTCGACAAGATCGTGGAGATCCCCAACGCCAACGACATCCACGGCCTCAGGCCCCAGAAGTATCCGCGCACCGGCTACGTGTTCTGCAACGGCGAGCACGAGATCCCGCTGCCCAACGACGGCTCCGTGCTCAACGACCCTTCGCAGTACATCGCGATCTTCACGGCGCTCGACGGCGACACCATGGAGGTCGCCTGGCAGGTGATCGTCGACGGCAACCTCGACAACGTCGATGCCGACTACCAGGGCAAGTACGCGGTCTCCACCTGCTACAACTCCGAGATGGGCATGAACCTGGAGGAGATGACCGCGGCCGAGCAGGACTGGGCCGTCGTCTTCAACATCGCCCGCATCGAGCAGGGGGTGAAGGACGGCGACTACACCATGCACCAGGGCGTCAAGGTGCTCGACGGCCGCAAGGGGTCGCCCTACACCCGCTACATCCCGATCTCCACCAGCCCCCACGGCGTCAACACGGCGCCCGACGGCCACCACATCGTCATCAACGGCAAGCTCTCGCCGACCGTCTCGGTCATCGACGTGCGCCGCCTGGATGACCTGTTCGAGGACAAGATCGCGCCGCGCGACGTGATCGTGGCCGAGCCGGAACTGGGCCTCGGGCCGCTGCACACCGCCTTCGACGGCAAGGGCAACTGCTTCACCACGATCTTCCTCGACAGCCAAGTCTGCAAGTGGAACATGGACGCCGCCATCCGCCAGTACAACGGCGAGGAGGTGGACCCGATCATCGAGAAGATCGACGTGCACTACCAGCCCGGCCACAACCACACGTCCATGGGCGAGACCAAGGAGGCGGACGGCAAGTGGCTGGTCTCCCTCAACAAGTTCTCGAAGGACCGGTTCATCAACGTGGGCCCGCTCAAGCCCGAGTGCGAGCAGCTCATCGACATCTCCGGCGACAGGATGGAGCTGGTCCACGACGGCCCGACCTTCTCGGAGCCCCACGACTGCATCATTGTCCACCGCTCCAAGGTGAACCCCGCCCAGATCTGGGACCGCGAGGACCCGACCTGGGAGGAGGCGCGCCAGCAGGCGGCGGCAGACGGCGTCGATCTCGACTGGGGCGAGGACGTGATCCGCGACGGCAACAAGGTGCGGGTCTACATGTACTCGATCGCGCCCGCCTTCAGCCTCGAGTCCTTCGAGGTGAACGAGGGCGACGAGGTCACCGTCTACATCACCAACCAGGACGACGTGGACGACCTCAGCCACGGCTGGACCCTCTCCAACTACGGCGTGGGCATGGAGGTGGCGCCGCAGGCGACCGCCTCGGTGACATTCACCGCGGACCGGCCGGGCGTCCACTGGTTCTACTGCCAGTGGTTCTGCCATGCGCTGCACATGGAGATGCGCGGGCGCATGTTCGTGAAGCCGAAGTCCGCCTGATGCGTCTGCGGCGCGCGGCGCTCGTTCTCGGAGCGGCGGTGGCATTGCTCGCCGCCGCGGCTCCGGGGGTGCGCGCCGCGCCCGCGGCCGTCATCGAGGTGGCGCCCGGCGAAGGCGCGCTGCAGGAGGCGCTGGATGCCGCACCTGCGGGCGCCGTGGTGAGGCTGGCTGCGGGCGTCTATCCGGGGCCCGTCACCATCCGGCGCACGCTCACCCTGGAAGGCGTGCCCGGCGCCATCCTCGATGGCGGCGGCGCGGGCCGGGTGCTCAGCATCGCCGCGCCCGACGTCACGGTGCGCGGGCTCACCGTCCGCAACTCCGGCACGAGCCTCGCCGAGACCGACGCCGGCATCTACCTCGACAAGCCGGCACGCGGCACGCTGGTCGAGGGCAACCGGGTCGAGAACAACCTCTTCGGCATCTACCTGCACGGCGCCCGCAACGCCCTGGTCCGCGCCAACGAGGTCATCGGCAACCGCGACTTGCGGATGAGCGAGCGCGGCAACGGCATCCACCTCTGGGCGGCCAGGGGCTCGGTGGTGGAAAGCAACACGGTGCGCTACGGCCGCGACGGCATCTTCGTCACCACCAGCCGCAAGAACGCGTTCCGCAACAACAGCTTCAGCGACCTCCGCTTCGCCATCCACTACATGTACACCCACGACAGCGAGGTGAGCGGCAACGTCTCCCGCGACAACCACGTGGGCTACGCGCTCATGTACTCGGACCGCCTCCGCGTCTTCGGCAACCGGTCTGCGGGCGACCGCGACCACGGCTTCCTCTTCAACTTCACCAACAAGTCGCGGATCGAGGGCAACCGCGTGCACGGCGGCCGCGACAAGTGCGTCTTCCTCTACAATGCGAACCGCAACGTGCTCAGCGGCAATCTCTTCGAGGGCTGCGCCATCGGCATCCACTTCACCGCCGGCTCCGAGGGCAACCGCATCGCGGGCAACGGCTTCGTCGCCAACGAGACGCAGGTGAAGTACGTCGGCACCCGCCACGTCGAGTGGTCGGCCGACGGCGTCGGCAACTACTGGAGCGACAACCCCGCCTTCGACCTCGACGGCGACGGCATCGCCGATGCGCCCTACCGGCCCAACGACCTCGTCGACCAGGTGGTCTGGCGCCACCCGCTGGCGAAGCTGCTGCTCACCAGCCCGTCGGTGCGCATCCTGCGCTGGGCCCATGACCGCTTCCCCTCGATCTATCCGGGCGGCGTGATCGATTCCGCCCCGCTCATGCGCCCGCCCACCCCCGGTACGGGCTGATGGCGGAGCCCGCGCTCGCGCTGGAGGGGGTCTCCAAGGCCTATGGCCGGGAGAAGGCGGTGGCGGGTGTCACGCTCGACGTGGCACCCGGCGAGCGGCTCGCCCTCCTTGGCCACAACGGCGCGGGCAAGACGACGCTGCTCAAGCTCGCGCTCGGCCTCACGTGGGCCGACGGCGGCAGCGTGACGACGCTGGGCCGCGCGCCCGGAGGCCCGGGGTGGACCGAGGCCAAGCGGGCGATCGGCTTCCTGCCCGAGAGCGTGGCCTTCCTCGGCTCCATGACCGGGCGCGAGACGATCCGCTTCTACGGCCGCCTCAAGGGGGCGGACCGTGCCGCCTGCGAAGAGGCGCTCGCCCACGTGGGCCTGGCGCACGCCGCGGCTAAGCGGGTCAGGACCTACTCCAAGGGCATGCGCCAGCGCCTGGGCTTCGCGCAGGCGATCCTGGGCGCGCCCCGCCTCCTGGTCCTGGACGAGCCGACCGGCGGGCTCGACCCGGATTCGCGCCATGCCTTTCACGCGACGCTCCGCGCGCTGGCCGCGCGGGGCACGGCCATCATCCTCTCCTCCCACGTGCTTACCGAGGTCGAGGCGGGGACCGACCGCGTCGCCATCATGCGCCACGGCCGGCTCGCGGCGCTCGGCACGGCGGAGGAACTCAAGCGCGAGGCCGGGCTCGCGGTCACCATCCGCGTGGCCGTGCGCCCCGGCGGCGGCGCGCGGCTCGCGAGCGCCATCGGCGCCGGCGTGGCGACCCGCATCAACGACCACGCCGTGGAGCTCCGCTGCTCCGCCGGCGAGAAGCCCGCCCTGATCCAGCGCATCCTCGGCGCGGGCGACGAGGTCGAGGACATCGAGATCGTCCCCCCCGGCCTCGATGCAGTCTACGCGCGCTTCGGCGGGGCGGAGCGGGAGAGCGCGCCGTGACGGCGGTGGCCGCCATCGCCGGGCGCGAGGTCCTGGCCGGCGTCCGCAACCGCTGGATGCTCGCCGCCTCGCTCCTGCTCGGCGTCCTCGCGCTCACGCTGGCCTTCGTCGGCAGCGCGCCGGGGGGCACGGTCGCGGCCTCGCCGCTCGCGATCACCGTCGTCAGCCTCTCCAGCCTTTCGGTCTTCCTGGTGCCGCTCATCGGGCTCCTGGTGAGCTACGACACGCTGGTGGGCGAGATCGAGCGCGGCACCATGCCGCTGCTCATGACCCACCCGGTCACCCGCTCGCGCATCGTCCTCGGCAAGTTCGCGGGCCAGGTGGCCATCCTCGCGGTCGCCACGGTCGTGGGCTTCGGCGTGGCCGCGCTGGTCACGGGCCTCGGCGACGGCGGCGATGCGGAGGCCTGGGGCGCCTTCGGCGTCATGGTGGGCGGCTCGATCCTGCTGGGCGCGGCCTTCATCGCGCTCGGCACCCTCTTCAGCGCCGTGGTCGCCGAGCGCGGCACGGCGGCGGGCGTCTCGGCGGCGGCGTGGCTGATCTTCGTCGTGCTCTTCGACATGGCGCTCCTCGCCATCCTCGTGGCGGACGAGGGCCAGGTCGTCTCCGGCGACCTCTTCCGCGTGCTCCTGCTGCTCAACCCGACCGACGTCTACCGCATGCTCACCCTCTCCGGCTCCGAGACCGTGGGCGCGCTCTCCGGCATGGCGGGCGTCAGCGCCGAGGCCGCCTTCGGCCACGCTATCCTGCTCGCTGCGATGGTGCTCTGGATCGCAGTGCCGCTCGGGCTCGCGGGCCTGCTCTTCGGGAGGAAGGAGCTGTGAGCCGCTGGTGCGTCCTGCTGGCGGTCGCCCTGCTCGCGCTCTCCGGCATCGCCGGCTGCGGCGACGATGACGACGTCGTGGCCAGGCCCGCGCCGGTGGAGCCCACGCGCGACGCTTCCGGCCACTACTGCGGCATGATCCTGCTCGACCACAAGGGGCCCAAGGCGCAGGTCCACCTGCCGGGCGAGGCGGAGCCCGTCTGGTTCTCCTCGGTGCGCGACGCCATCGCCTTCACCATGCTGCCCGAGGAGCCCCGCAACCACACCGCCATCTACGTGAACGACATGGGCAAAGCCCAGTGGGACGCGCCGGAGCCCGGCACCTGGATCGACGCCGACGGCGCCCACTACGTGATCGGGAGCGCCCGCATGGGCGGCATGGGCGTGCCGGAGGCGGTGCCCTTTGCCGCCCGCGATGCCGCCGAGCGCTTCGTGGCGGCCCACGGCGGGCGCATCGTGGCGCTTACCGACGTGCCCGAGAGCTACATCTTCGCCTACGGCGACGAGGAGGAGGCGACGATGCCGGCGCACGGAGAGCACCAGTGAGTCCCGCGCCGACCCGGCGGCGCTTCATCGCCATCGCCGCTGCGGCAGCCGGCTTCCCCCTCGCGGCGGCGGGCGTGCGCGCGGAGGCGGCGCCGCTGCACCGCTGGTCCGGCGTCGCGCTGGGTGCTGCGGCCGAGATCGTCCTGCACGGCCCCGACGCCGCCCGCGCCCGGCGCCTCATCGCGCGCTGCGTCGCCGAGATCGACCGGCTGGAGGACGTGTTCAGCCTCTACCGGCCGGCGAGCGCGCTCTCCCGCCTCAACCGCGACGGCCGCCTCGCGGCGCCCCCGCTGGAGCTTGTCGCCCTGCTGGCCGAGGCCCGTCACTTCTCCGAACGGACGGAGGGCGCGTTCGACGCCACCGTGCAGCCGCTCTGGCGCGCCTACGCGGCGCACTTCGCGCGCCCCGGCGCCGATGTGCGCGGGCCGGCCGAGGGCGCTCTCGCCGAGGCGCGGGCGCTGGTGGACTGGCGCGCCGTCGAGATCGAGCCCGCAGAGGTCCGCCTCGCCCGGCCCGGAATGGCGGTCACGCTGAACGGCATCGCCCAAGGCTACATCACCGACCGCGTGGCGACGCTCCTGCAGGAGGCCGGCATGGGCGACGTCCTCCTCGACATCGGCGAGGTCCGCGCCCTTGGCCGCCATCCCGAGGGCAGGCCCTGGCGCATCGGGCTCCGCCGGACGGCCGCGCCGGAGACCCTCGCCCGCACCGTTTCGCTCGCCGACCGCGCCGTCGCCACCTCCGCCGGCATCGCGAGCCCCTTCGATGCGAGCGGCCGCCACCATCACCTGTTCGACCCCGCGACCGGCAGGCCCGCGCCCGGAGCCGCGCAGGTCTCCGTGATCGCGCCGAACGCCATGATGGCCGATGCGCTCTCCACCGCGCTCGCCGTCTCCCCGCCCGCCCGCGCCGCCACACTCGCCGCCCGCTTCCCCGAAATATCGGTGTTGCGCGACGACGCGCGGCCCCCGTCGTAGCGGCTCCCCTCCGCCACACGCGTTCGCTAGGATGCGCCTCGATTCCCTTCCCCGCCGAGCGGGCGCCCGATGGCCGTCTACACCGAAGTCTCCGACGACGAGCTTGCCGCCTTCCTGGCGGACTACGACATCGGCACGGCCGTCTCCTGCAAGGGCATCGCCGAGGGGGTCGAGAATTCCAACTACCTGCTGCTGACCGAGCGCGGCCCCTACATCCTCACGCTCTACGAGAAGCGGGTCGACGCGAGGGACCTGCCCTTCTTCCTCGGGCTGATCGAGCACCTGGCTGGGCGCGGCGTGCCCTGCCCGCTGCCGGTCCACGGCCGCGACGGCGCGGTGCTGCGCACGCTCTGCAACCGGCCGGCGGCGATCACGAGCTTTCTCGCGGGCGTCTGGCCGCGGCGCCCGCGCCCCGACCACTGCGCGAAGCTCGGCGAGGCGCTGGCCCGGATGCACCTCGCCGGCCTCGACTACGCGCCCCGGCGCGCCAACGCGCTCTCGCTGAATAGCTGGCGCCCGCTCTTCGAGCGCTGCCGCGCCGGCGCCGACGGCGTGGCGCCCGGCCTCGCGGACGAGATCGCCGCTGCGCTCGAGCGCATCGAGGCGGAGTGGCCGCGCGACCTGCCGCGCGGCGTCATCCACGCCGACCTCTTCCCCGACAACGTCTTCTTCGAGCGCGACAAGCTCAGCGGCCTGATCGACTTCTACTTCGCCTGCAACGACGCGCTGGTCTACGACCTCGCCGTCTGCCTCAACGCCTGGTGCTTCGAGCCGGACCTGAGCTTCAACGTGACCAAGGCGCGCTACCTGATCGCCCGCTACCGCGCGGTGCGCCGCTGTTCGGCGGCCGAGCTGGCGGCGCTGCCCCGGCTCGCCGAGGGGGCCGCGCTCCGCTTCCTGCTCACCCGCCTCTACGACTGGATCAACCAGGTGGACGGCGCCCTCGTCAGCCCCAAGGACCCGCGCGAGTACCTGCACAAGCTCCGCTTTCACCACGGCATCGCGGACCCCGGCGCCTACGGGATCGAGGCGTGAGCGTCGCGATCTACACCGACGGCGCGTGCAGCGGCAATCCGGGGCCGGGCGGCTGGGGCGCGGTGCTGCTCTGCGGCCGCCACCGCCGCGAGATCAGCGGCGCAGCACCCAGGACCACCAACAACCGCATGGAGCTGACCGCCGCGATCCGGGCGCTGGAGGCGCTCACCCGCCCTTCCCAGGTCGCGCTCTACACCGACAGCACGTACCTGAAGGACGGCATCACCCGGTGGCTGCCCAACTGGAAGGCCAGGGGTTGGCGCACCGCTTCCAAATCCCCGGTCAAGAATCGCGATCTGTGGGAGGCCCTCGATGCGCTCGCCGGCCGCCACGACGTGACCTGGCACTGGGTCAAGGCCCACGCCGGCAACACCGAGAACGAGCGCGCCGACACCCTCGCGCGGACGGCGCTGAAGGCCGCCGCAGCGTAAGAGGGCACGCCCCCGGCGCCGAGCCCGCGCGCCCACCGGCCTCGATCCCGTCCGGCCGGATAACGCCAGTCAGCGGAGGCGGGCGGGGCCGAGGGCTTCTGCGGTGATGCCGCGCGTAGCCGCTTCCTTGGGCAGGGGCTCGCCGGCGGCGAGCGCCGCCACCAGGGCGCCGAGCGCGGGCGCGGTCATGATGCCGGCGCCCCCCTGCCCTGCCAGCCAGAAGAAGCCGTCTGCGGCGACGTCGAAGCCCGCGACCGGCTGGCGATCCTTCACGAAGCTCCTGAGGCCCGCCCACTTGTTGCGGATGTGGCGGATCTCGAAGGTCGTCGCCTGCATGATGCGGTCGGCGCCGATGGCGATGTCGAGCTCTTCCGGATAGGCGTCGCACGGCTCGGACGGGATCTCGTCGGCGGGCGAGCCCAGAACGCGGCCGGCGTCCGGCTTGAAGTAGAAGGACTCGTCGATGTCGCTCACCATCGGCCAGTCGTCCCCGTGATCCGCCGAGCCATCGAAGACGAACGCCGTTCGGCGCTTGGGTTGGAGGCCGATGGGTTCGACGCCGGCGAGGGCGGCGAGGGCGTCGCACCAGGCGCCGGCGGCGTTGACGACGACCGGCGCGGCGAAGGCGCCGGCCGGCGTCTCCGCCCGCCAGAGGCCGTCCTGGCGCGCGAGCGCGGTCACCGCCGCCTCGGTCACCAGCGTGCCGCCGCGCGCGCGCATTCCGCGCAGGAACCCCTGGTGGAGGGCGGCGACGTCGATCTCCTCGGAGTCGGCCTCCAGCACCGCGCCGGCAACGTAGTCCTCCCGCAGCATGGGCGCCTGCGCCAGGGCCTCGGCAGCATCGAGCCGGGCCATGGTGGGCACGAGCCGCAGGCTTTCGGCGTGGTAGCGGTCGAGAGCCTCGATCTGGTCGGCGCGGCCCACGTGCATCGTGGGGAGCGGGCGGAGCAGCGGCGCCTCGGCGAAACCGGCGGGCGGCTCCTCGAAGAAGGAACGGCCAGAAGCGGCCAGCCCGCGCGTCAGCGGGCCGCCGTAGGCTTCCATGAACATGGCGGCGGAGCGCCCGGTCGTGTGGTAGCCGGCCACGTCCTCCTGCTCCAGCACGACGACGCGGCCCCGCCCGGCAAGCCAGTACGCCGCCGAGGCGCCCGCAATGCCGGCGCCGACGACCAGAAAATCGCAACGCTCCATGGCGCGCATTCTATGCGGCGCCCGCGGCAGCCGAAATGGCGGGAGACCGCGTTTTCCGGAACGCGACTGCCGCTCTCGGCAAGTCGCAGCTGGACCGGTACTCTTGCGCCCTCCTCAAGAGCGGGAGCGGACGATGGAGATTTCTTGCGAGGGCAGGCGCGCGGTGGTGACCGCGGGCGGCTCGGGGATCGGGCGCGTCATCGCGGAGACGCTGGCGGCCAACGGCGCCGCCGTCTTTACCTGCGACGTCCAGCGCGGGCTGATCGAGGACGCGCGTGCGCGCGGGATCGGCGCGATCGAGGCCGATGTGGCCGACCCCGCCCAGGTGGATCGCCTCTTCGAGGTCGCGGCGGAGGCCATGGGCGGCGTCGACGTCCTCGTCAACAATGCCGGGATCGCCGGCCCCACCGCGCACGTGGAGGCGATCGAGCCGGCCGACTGGGACCGCACGATGGCGGTCAACATCTCCGGCCAGTTCTACTGCGCGCGCCGCGCGGTGCCGCTGATGCGCGCGGCCGGCCGCGGCGCCATCGTCAACATCTCGTCCACCGCTGGCCGCATGGGCTTCCCGCTCCGGCTTCCCTACGCCACGTCGAAGTTCGCCATCACCGGGCTGACCAAGACGCTGGCGATCGAGCTGGGGCCTGCCGGGATCAGCGTCAACGCGATCCTGCCGGGCTACATCCTCAACGAGCGCGGCGCCCGCGTGGTCCGCGCCAAGGCCGAGGCCGCCGGCCGCACGGTGGAGGAGATGCAGGCGACCATCCTGCGCAACATCGCCATGCGGACGGGCATCGCGGAGCAGGAGATCGCGGACCTTGCGCTCTACCTCTGCTCCGACTCCGGCCGCCACATCTCGGGCCAGCTCCTCGGCGTCGACGGCATGTTCGACACCTACATGGGCATGGACAACCTCGACGACCCGCCGTCGGGCGCGGGCGGCGCGTGATCGTCCTCTACACCGATTTCGGGCCGGGCGGGCCCTACACGGGCCAGATGAAGGCCGTGCTCGCGCGCGAGGCGCCGGGCGTTCCCGTCATCGACCTCGCTGACGACCTGCCGGCGTGCGATCCGGAGCCCGCGGCCTATCTGCTTGCGGCCCTGGCACCGGCCTTTCCGGCAGGCGCGGTCTTCGTCTGCGTGGTCGACCCCGGCGTCGGCAGCGCGCGGGCGCCGGTCGCGCTCAACGCCGGCGGGCGCTGGTACGTCGGCCCCGACAACGGCCTCCTCGCCATCGTCGCCCGGCGCGCCGGCGATGCGCGCTGGTTCACCATCACCTGGCGGCCGGCCGGCCTCTCCGCCTCCTTCCACGGCCGCGATCTCTTCGCGCCGGTGGCGGCGCGAATCGCCCGCGGCGAGGACGTGCCGGGCACGCCGCTCGACGGCGCCGGAGCGGTCGGCGCCGGCTGGCCGGACGACCGGGCTGCGATCGTCTACATCGACCCTTACGGCAACGCCATGACGGGGATCCGCGCGGCCCGGCTGGCGGAGGACGCGGTGGTGATCGCGGGCGCCCGGCGGCTCGCGCGGCTGCGCACGTTCTCCGACGCCGCAAGGGGCGCGGCCTTCTGGTACGAGAACGCGAACGGGCTCGCCGAGATCGCGGTCAACCGGGGCCGGGCGGACCGGGTCCTGGGCCTCCGCGTGGGAACGCCGGTCGGCATCGAAGCCGCGGGTGGTACGGGATGACCGGCTGGCGGCCGAACGGCGACCAGATTCGCGCGGGCGCGCTCGCCGGCGCCGACCTCTCGCGCTTCGACCTGCAGGGCTTCCACTTCCGCGAGGCCGACCTGCGCGGCGCGAGCTTTGCCGGCAGCATCCTGCGCGAGGTCGATCTCTGGGCCGCCGATCTCACCGGCGCCGACCTCACCGGGGCGAACCTGCGGCTGGCCACGTTCAAGGGTGCTAAGCTGCCGGGCGCGCGGCTCGCCGGCGCCGACCTCTGGAGCGCCGATCTCAAGGTCGCCGACCTGAGCGGCGCCATTCTCTCCGAGTGCAACCTCGCGCAGGCCGAGCTTGCCGGCGCGACGTGCCGGGGAGCCGACTTCAGCGGCGCCGAGCTCTACTACGCCGACCTCCGCCTCGCCGACCTGGAGAACGCCAACCTCGGCCGCGCGGACGGGCGCCTCGCCAAGCTGGAGGAGGCGGTGCTGATCGGCGCCAACCTGCGCGAGGCGAACTTCTCGGGCGCGAGCTTCAAGCGCGCGAGGCTCGCCACGGCCGATCTCGCCGGCGCCTACCTGCGCGAGGCGAACTTCCGCGAGGCCGATCTCATCCGCGCCGACTTCCGCGGGGCCGAGGTGGCGGACGCCTTCTTCGGCCAGGCCACCCTCGACGGCACGGTGATGCCCGACGGCACCATCGAATCCGCCGCGCTCCGCCACTGGGCGCCACCGCCGGAGCCGGACGCGGACGAGGTGGGCTAAAGCAGCATCCGACCGGACGCGGTCACGCCCGGCTCCGTGCGCTCTTCATTTTGCACGCGGTGCGGCCCGGTACCCCCCACCTCACCCCAGCCCTCTCCTCCCCGGCGGGGAGGAGAGGGAGAAAAGGCTGGCGCCGCCTTCGTGCCCCCCTCCTCCTGGGAGGAGGGGGATAGGGGGAGGTGGGAGTTTTTCGGGCTGTCGCGATCCCGTCAGGTCGAAAAGCGGGTTAGGCGCCTACGTCCACGATCGCTACCACGGGGCCGCCGCCCTGCGGGCCCTGGTGCATCGCATCCACCGAGACGAACACGGCGGGATCGCCGATGGCAGAAGCCGCGACGCCGCCGACGGCGCCCTTGGCGTGGCGGTGATGGTGGACGTCCGAATCGTCCAGCATGATCTGGCGACGGCCGCGCAGGCGCGCGGTGCGGTCGGCCTCGCACTTGATGAAGCAGTTGACGAGCCTGCCGCCGAGATCGGTTGCGCGCGGGCGCTCCGGCAGGTCGAGGCCGGCGTTGCGGATGCCGTCGTAGATGCCGTCGATGTCCAGCGCGTCCTGCATGACGCCGTGGCCGATGCGGAAGCGCCCGCCGGCTCCCGGCGCGTTGCCGAAGAGGACGATCTGCCCCCGGTCGAGCTCGACGCCGGACGAGCAGGACGCGACCGAGGAGTAGAGGTCGAGATTGCGGCAGATCTCGTCCGCCCGGGGCATGGCGACCTCGCCGAGGGCGACCGCGATGCCGAGCCCGGTGGTGCCGTTGGAGACCCCCATCGATTCGTGAACCTCGCAGGCTGCGCTCTCGCCCCGCCCGTGGGCCTCGCGCACCGTGTCGATGGTGAGCAGCGGCGTCTTGGTCTGCACGTAGTGGACGTCCGCCGCATCGTCGATGCCCGCATCGGCCATGGCCGCGCGCACGCCTGCCGCGATCTTCTCCACCATCGCCGGCCGGCCGATGTCCTCGGGCAGGATCGGCGCGCTCATCGCGGTCCCCATGGCGAGGCGGAGCGCGCCCTCTGGCCCGGTCTCGTCGTTGCGGGCGAAGACGGTGGCGTGCGGCGTGAGCACGCCGTCGCAGCCGCCCGACCAGACCATCGGGATCTCGCCGACCTCCGCTTCGCTCCGCGTGCCGTGCGCGAGGAGGACGCCGCGGAAGGCGTTGTCCGAAAGGATCCGGGTGAAGTCGTTGACCCCGCCGTTGCCCTCGGTCTTGCCGATCACGGCGACGACGGAGTCCGCCGCCATGCGGCTCGCCGCGATCAGCTCTTCCAGCCCAGAGGCGTCCGAGACCGACTTGATCTCGATCTTCGCAACGTCGATCGCCATGTCTCCCTCCCCTGCCGCTCTCAGGACCAGGCCGTGCGCCGCCGGGTCTCGGTCTCGGCCACGACGCGGCCGCGCTTGATGACGTAGGCGCGGTCGGCCCGCCTGGTCAGCGCCTCCAGCGGATCGGCCGCGTCGATGACGACCAGATCGGCGACGCAGCCGGGTTCCGCGCCATAGTCCGTGAGGCCCATGGCGCGCGCGGCGGCGCCGGTCTGCATGTCGAAGACGGCCTCGATCTCGTGCGGGCGGCTCATGTGCGCGGCGTGGCTCGCGAGGAACATCACCTCCAGCGGGTCGCCGCGCCCGTAGGGGTAGAAGGTGTCGCGGATGCAGTCCTGGCCGCAGGAGACGTTGACGCCGGCCTCCAGCAGCTCCTTCACCCGGGTGATGCCGCGCCGCTTCGGCTGCGCGTCGCCCCGCCCCTGGAGCATCAGGTTGGTCGCCGGGTTCACGATCATGTGGATGCCCGCGTCGCGCACGAGGCCGATGACGCGGTTGGCGTAGTCCTCCTCATAGCCCGCGAGCGCGCACGTGTGGCCGGCGGTGACGCGGCCCTGCCAGCCGTTCGTCATGGTCTGCTCGGCCAGCATCTCCAGCGTCCTCGCCTCCGGATCGTCGGTCTCGTCCACGTGCATGTCGATGTCGGCGTCGTGGTGCCTCGCGATCTCGAAAGCGAGCGCGATGTGCCGCGCGCTGTCTGCCGGCGACGCCTCGTTGAAGGGCATGCCGCCCACCAGGTCGGCGCCGGCCTCCATCGCCTGCCACATCAGGTCTTCGGTGCCCCTGTCCTTGAAGATGCCCTCCTGCGGGAAGGCCACGATCTGCACGTCGGCGATGTCGCGGCAGCGCTCGCGCGCTTCGAGCACGCCTTCGAGGGGGCGCAGGCCGCCGATGCTGTCCACATCGACGTGGCTGCGAAAGCGCGCGACCCCGCAGGCCGCGGCGGAGCGGATGGTGCGCGTCGCGCGCGCGGCGATCTCGTCCACCGTGTATTCGCGCTTTCGCGCCCAGATGATCTCGATGGCCTCGTCGAGGGTGCCCGAAGCGTTGGGCCTGACGTCGTCGTTGATCTGCGCCTTGTCGAGGTGGATGTGGGGCTCCAGGAAGCCGGCCACGCAGAGGCGGCCTGCGGCATCGATGGTGCGCTCCGCGGCCGGCGCACCGCCCGAAGGCGCGGCGACGAAGCGGCCCTCCCTCACGAAGAGGTCGCGCGGCGCCTCCTCCCGCCAGAGACGCGCGCTCGTGATCGCGAGGTCGACCCGGTCGTCGGTCATCGTTCGCTCCTCCCTGACTCTCCGGCGTGCCCGAGGCGGGTCACCGTCTCCTCCCGGCCGAGCGCGGCCATGACGGCGAAGAGTCCGGGGGACGCGTGGGAGCCCGTCAATGCCGCGCGCAGCGGCTGGGCGATCTTGCCCAGCCCGACCCCCTCGCCCTCGGCGAAGGCGCGGACGACGCGTTCGAGCAGGGCCTCGTCCCACCCCTCCAGCTCTTCCAGCATGCGCGCGAGCGCGCCGAGCCGGGCCTCGGCCTCCGGGTCGAGGTTGTCGAGCAGTCGCCGCGCCTTGGGCGTCATCGCGTCATGCGGGTCGCGAAAGAGGAACGCCAGGTTCTCGGCAAGCTCGACCAGCGTCTTCGCGCGCGCCTTGGCCTCGGGCAGCAGGGCCGCGATGCGCCTGCGTCCTTCGGCCGTGGCGGCCAGCGGGTAGGTCGCGGCGAGCCGGGGCTCGACCTCGGCCAGCAGGTCCGCGTCCGCACTCTCGCGGATGTAGTGGCCGTTGAGGCTATGCAGCTTCTCCATGTCGAAGCGGGCTGCGCCCCGGTTCACCGCATCCAGGTCGAACCAGGCGATGGCCTGGGCGGTGTCGATGATCTCGTCGTCGCCGTGGCTCCAGCCGAGCCGGAGCAGCGCGTTGCGCATCGCGGCGGGCAGGATTCCCAGCTCTGCATAGGCGCCGACGGCGACCGCGCCGTGGCGCTTGGAGAGCTTGGCGCCGTCGGCGCCGTGGATCAGCGGGATGTGCGCGTAGGCCGGCGGCTCCCACCCGAGCGCGCGGAAGAGCTGGGTCTGGCGGAAGGCGTTGCTCAGGTGGTCGTCGCCCCGGATCGCATGGGTGATCCCCATGTCGTGGTCGTCGACGACCACCGAGAGCATGTAGGTGGGCGTGCCGTCGGCCCTGAGCAGCACCATGTCGTCGAGCGCACTATTGTCGACTTTGATGCGACGTTGTACCAAATCTGATATGACGGTTTCCCCTTCCTGCGGCGCCCGAAAGCGGATGACGGGATCCACGCCGGGCGGCGCCTCTGCCGGATCGCGGTCGCGCCAGCGCCCGTCGTAGAGCGCGGCGCGGCCCTGGGCGCGGGCCTCGGCACGCATGGTCTCCAGCTCTTCCGGCGAGCAGTAGCAGCGGTAGGCCCCGCCGGCGGCGAGCAGCCCGTGCGCGACCTCCACATGGCGCTGCCGGCGGGCGGAC
This sequence comes from Rhodospirillales bacterium, assembly GCA_028818855.1. GTDB lineage: Bacteria > Pseudomonadota > Alphaproteobacteria > UBA828 > UBA828 > WTGU01. The sequence continues at coordinate 19,899 of JAPPMY010000279.1, read as the reverse complement.
TGGCGCACCATCTCGCCGTCCCAGTCGAGGCCGAGCCAGCCGAGCCCGTCGACGATGGCGGCGATCGCCTCGGGGGTCGATCGCTTGCTGTCGGTGTCCTCCAGCCGGAGGCGGAAGCTGCCGCCGTGGTGGCGCGCGTAGAGCCAGTTGAAGAGGGCGGTGCGCGCGCCGCCGAGGTGCAGCATGCCGGTCGGCGACGGCGCGAAGCGCGTGACGACGCTCATGTGCGGTCTCACCCCCGGCAGGCGGCCCGGCGCGTGGCCGCGGATCGGAACGGTCGAGCGTTTAGCATATCGCCCGGCGGCAGGCGACCGGGCGGAGCACGCTCAACGCCGCTGCGCTGCGGGGCCTAGCGCGTGCCGAGGCGCCTCGCCGGCCTGCGCGTCCACTTCGCCTCGATATGGGCTGCCGAGCGTCAGCGCGTGTTCCTCTGGGTTCCGGTGCTCTTCGGCGCGGGCGGCGGGCTCTACCTCACCCTGCCGGTGGAGCCGCCCGGCTGGATCGCGCCGGCGGCCGCCGGGCTCTGCGCCGTCGCGGCGCTGCTGTTGCGACGGCACACCGCGCCCGCACTCGGCCTCGCGGCGCTGGCGCTGCTCGCCGCCGGGGTCGCGGCCGCCGACTGGCGCACCGAGCGGGCCGGCGCGCCGGTGCTGGAGGCACCCGTCGGCCCGGTCGACGTGTCGGGGCGCGTCGTCTGGATCGGCGCCGGCGACGGGCCGCAGCGCTACCTGCTCGACCGCGTGAGCATCGAGGACCTGGCCCCGGCGGAAACGCCCGCGCGCGTGCGCCTCAGCGTGCGCGGCACGGGGCCGGACGGCCTGGCCGCGCCGGGATCGTGGCTCACGGCGCTCGCCTCGCTCAGGCCGCCGCCGGCACCGGCGGAGCCCGGCGCCTGGGACTTCGCGCGGCAGGCGTGGTTCCAGCGGATCGGCGCGGTCGGCTTCGTCTATGGCGCGCCGACGCCGATGGCCGCCCCCGACGGCGCGGGCGGCGGCATGCTCTCGCTGCTCTCCCGGGTCCGCCACTGGGTCTCGGCACGGATCCTCGCGCAGACGACGCCGTCCGCCGGGCCCTTCGCGGCGGCGCTGCTCACCGGCGACCGGAGCGCCATCGAGAAGACGAAGCTCCAGGCCATGCGCGATTCCGGGCTGGCCCATCTGCTGGCGATTTCGGGGCTGCACGTCGGCCTCGTCGCCGGGTTCATCTTCTTCGCCTCGCGCGGGGTGCTGGCGCTGATCGAGCCGGTGGCGCTCCGCATGCCGATCAAGAAATGGGCGGCGGGATGCGCGCTGCTCGGCGGAGCGGCCTACCTGCTGCTGTCGGGCATGAGCGTGCCGACCCAGCGGGCCTTCGTCATGGTGGGCGTCGTGCTGCTCGCGATCATGCTGGACAGGGCGAGCATCTCGATGCGCCTGATCGCGCTCGCGGCGCTCCTGGTGCTCGCCATCGCGCCCGAGAGCATGCTGGGCCCGAGCTTCCAGATGTCCTTCGCCGCGGCTACGGCGCTGATCGCCACCTACGAAGCGGCGCGGCGCCCCTTCGCCCGGCTGGCGGCGCGGGGCGGGCTCGTGCTCCGCCCGCTCGTCTACGCGGCGGGCGTGACGCTCACCTCTCTCGTCGCCGGCATCGCCACCGGCCCGTTCGCCGTCTACCACTTCAACCGCATCGCCGACTACGGCCTCCTCGCCAATCTCGGCGCGGTGCCGATCACGGGCTTCTGGATCATGCCCTGGGGGCTGGTCGCGCTGGTCCTCATGCCGCTCGGGCTCGAAGGGATCGCTCTGGCACCCATGGGCTGGGGGATCGACGCGGTGGTGTGGATCGCGAGCCGGGTGGCCGCGCAGCCGGGCGCGGTGACGCTGGTGCCCGCGATGCCGGCGGCGGCCCTGATCGCCATCGTGGTCGGCGGGCTCTGGCTCTGCCTCTGGCGGAGCCGCTGGCGCTTTCTCGGGATCGCCGTCATCGGCGGGGGCATGGCGATCGCCGGCCTGAACCAGAGGCCGGATATCCTGGTCGACGGCGAGGCGAAGGTGATGGCGGTGCGGGGCGAGGACGGAAATCTCTGGGTCTCCACCCGCCAGCGCGGGCGCTTCGTGAGCGATGTCTGGCTCAGGCGGGACGGGCAGGCGGAGCCGCTCACCTGGCCACGCGCCGGCGAGGGCGCGCCCGCTGCGGGCCTCCGCTGCGATACGCTGGGATGCATTCAGCGGAGGGGCGAGAGAACCATCGCCTTCGTGCGCGACCCCCGCGCCTTCGCGGAAGACTGCCACCGGGCCGATCCCGTCATCAGCGCCGTCCCCGCCTGGGATCTTTGCGGAGAGCCCGAGACGGTGGTGGACCGCTTCGACCTCTGGCGGAACGGCAGCCACGCCATCTGGCTCAGGGCCGACGGCGCACGGGTGGAGAGCGTGACCGAATCGCGCGGTGAGCGGCCGTGGGTCGCCCGGCGGGCCCCAGCCCGGGAGAGATAGCTCAGTAGCGGCGGAGGATGCCCTTGAGCTGCCCCTGCACCTTGACGCGGCCAGGGCCGAAGATGCGCGTCTCCAGGCGCTTGTTGGCGGGCTCCAGCGCGATCGACTCGCCCTTGCGCCGGAGCCGCTTGAGCGTCACCTCGCTGTCATCGACCAGGGCGACCACGATGGCGCCGTTCTCCGCCGTATCGCAGCGCTCGATCACGGCGGTATCGCCATCGAGAATCCCGGCTTCGATCATCGAATCGCCGTCGACCTCCAGCGCGTAGTGCTCGCCGGACCCCAGCATGGCGCCGGGGACATCGGTGTGGTTGGTCTCGTCGCGCAATGCCTCGATGGGCGTGCCGGCCGCGATGCGGCCATAGAGCGGCAGCGCCACGCTCGCCCGGTCGTCGGACGGACGCTCCGTCCCCCGCCCGGAACGGAAATCGCCCTTGATGACGCTCGGCCGGAAGCGCCGGTTCGGCTGCCGTTCCGGCACGCTCGAAGCCCGCGACGGCGGCGGCCGCAGCACCTCCAGCGCCCGCGCCCGATGCGGCAGTCGCCGCAGGAATCCGCGCTCCTCCAGCGCCTTGACGAGCCGGTGAATGCCCGACTTGGACTTGAGGTTCACCGCCTCCTTCATCTCTTCGAACGAAGGGGCGATCCCCTTGGTCTCCAGATACGAATCGATGAAGAGCAGAAGCTCTTTCTGTTTCTTGGTCAGCATCGGACGAACTCCAAAAGCCGAACAAAGGGGCAACTGACACGGTATGTTCTAGTTTGGTTCGCCCGCCATGTCAAGAGGCGCAGCGATCCCGCAGGCACGGGCATGCCGGACCCGGCTTCGCGGAGGCGCATCCCGGCCGTTCAGGCCCACGTTCGCGCTTTGCGAACTGCATTGAACCCGCTTCGGCCAAGGGCTAGCATCCCTTCAGGGATGCGACCGAGGGATCTCCGACATGGCACACGATCACGCTCATAATGCGCCTCCATCCGAAACCGCGATGAGAGTGAAGGCCCTGGAGACGCTTCTCACCGAGAAGGGCCTGCTCGACCCGGCGGCCATCGACGCCCTGGTGGAGACCTACGAGACCAAGATCGGCCCGCGCAACGGCGCCAAGGTGGTGGCCCGGGCGTGGACGGACCCGGACTACAAGCAGAGGCTGCTCGAAGACGGGAGCGCGGCGATCGCCGAGCTCGGCTTCAGCGGCGTGCAGGGCGAGGACATGATCGTCGTCGAGAACACCGACGACGTGCACAACATGGTCACGTGCACGCTCTGTTCCTGCTACCCGTGGCCGACGCTGGGGCTGCCGCCCATCTGGTTCAAGAGCGCGCCCTACCGGGCCCGCTCGGTCATCGACCCGCGCGGCGTTCTCGCGGAGTTCGGCGTCGAGCTTTCCGACGACGTCGAGATCAGGGTGTGGGACAGCAACGCCGAACTCCGCTACCTGGTGCTGCCGCAGCGGCCGGCGGGCACGGACGAGCTGAGCGAAGACGAGCTGGCGGCGCTGGTCACCCGCGATTCGATGATCGGCACGGCGCTGGCCGAAGCGCCCGCCGGCTAGCAGGGGCCAGAGGGAGAAGAGCCATGAACGGCATCCACGACATGGGCGGCATGCAGTGCATGGGCCCGATCATCCGCGAGGAGAACGAGCCCCGGTTCCACGAGGAGTGGGAGGGCCGGGTCTTCGGCATGTTCTTCACCAACTTCGCCGAAGGCCACTTCAACGTCGACATGTTCCGCCACGCCATCGAGCGGATGGGCCCGGCCGAGTATCTGGAGACCTCGTATTACGAGCACTGGCTGCACGTCTACGAGACCGTGCTGGTGGAGCGCGGAATCCTGACGCAGGCCGAGATCGACGAGAAGATCGCCAGCCTGCGCGAAGCGGGAGGATCGTGATGCCGACTCTGACGCCTGAGATGGTTCCGGGCCTGGTGGCCGGTGGTGCCTCCTGCCGGATGGACGCGGACGTGGCGGCCAAGTTCAAGGTGGGCGACGCGGTCACGGCCCGCGACATCAACCCCGTCTCCCACACGAGGCTGCCGCGCTACATCCGCGGCAGGACCGGACGGATCATGCGCGATCACGGGGTCTTCGCGTTTCCCGACACGTCGGCCGCATCGGGCACCCACAGCGACCCTCAGCACGTCTACAGCGTGCGCTTCGAGGGGAGCGAGCTGTGGGGGGCGCATGCGAACGCGAACGCCTGCGTCTACATCGACCTCTTCGACGACTATCTCGAAGGCGCATGAGCGACACGTTCTCGGCCGACGACCTGCCGAAGCTCCCCTGGGAGGAGGAAGACGGGCCGGTCTTCAAGGAGCCGTGGGAGGCGACCGCCTTCGCCATGGCGGTGCGGCTGTCGGAGGCCGGCAAGTTCACCTGGTCGGAGTGGGTGGACTACCTCTCGGCGGAGATCGCGGCGGCGAAGAAGCGGGGCGATGCCGACCTCGGCGATCGCTACTACGAGCACTGGCTGAGCGCGCTGGAGAAGCTCGTGGTCGACAAGGGCCTGGGCTCGGAGGCGGAGCTTGCCGGCCTCAAGCACGACTGGACCGAGGCGACCCTCCACACCTCCCACGGCCAGCCCATCGAGCTGAAGAGGCAGGGCTCCGGCGACTGACTCGACGGGTGCCGGTCGCGTCCTAGATCACCCTGACCGCGTCGCCTCTCTTCACCGTCCCTGCCTGGATGACGAAGGCGTAGACGCCGGCGCACGGCAGCGATTCGCCGTCGAGCAGCGGGACGGGAAGCCGGTTGTGCTCGACGATGGTGCGCAGCACGTGCGGGTCCTTCTCCATGTCCTTCTGCGCGATGGTCGGGACCGAGCAGCGTGGCGTGGGGTCCGAGATGCGGAGCCGCACCGCGTCGCCGATGGCCAACTCACGGCCGACCCAGCCGTTCTCCACGAATCCGGTCTCGCCGTCCGGCGTCGCGATGGTCACGTTGGGACGGAAGCGGCGCGCCGTGAACGTGGACTCGGGGCGGAGCGCGGCAAGCCGCGCCATCGTCGCCGTAGTGATGAGATGAAGCGCCGCGTAGTCCGAGAAGCGGCCCGCCATCATCAGGTCGCCGATGTCGACGATGGTTTCCTCCTCGGCGAGCGGGTCGAGGCGCTCGAGGCTGGGGGTTTCGGGCCGCTCCGCCGTCAGCGTGACCGGCCGCCCGAGCATCCGCGAGAGTCGCGCATCGGCGTCTCCGCCGTCGCTCGTGGCCTCCGTTCCGTCGGGCCAGACGACGCGGACCGGCGGCAGCGGCGCGCCGGCCTCGGGCGGGCTCACGAAATCGGCGGCGAGCGTCATCAGGGCGGCCCACTTCCTCGGGGTCTTGGCGCTCCCCACCCTGCCGCTGGTCCCGTCGAGCACGGCATAGGCGCGATCGCCCAGGATCCCGCCCTCGGTGACCCGAGCCTTGTCGAGCTTGTTGCCCGCCATCGACTTGACCGGATAGCGCCAGAGCGCCTTGACCGTGCCGCCGTTCCTGCCCTGCGATGCCATGACCTGACTCTCCGTGCTGCCCGCGTGTGCCGGCTGGGAGTTTGCCACACTATGAGTCCAGGAGGGCGCGGCTCCGGTGCCAGTCCTCGAGCGACTGGTCGGGATAGTCGGAAAAGTGCGGGTCCCGCCTGCCCGACGGGATCCTGACCCAGCCTGGCGCATAGTCGACCATGATGTGGCAGCGCTCGGACGGCTTCGGCAGGGCCGTGTCGATGGCCGAGGCGAAGGGATGGATCAGCGCGGGCCAGCGCGGGTCCCAGACCCAGAGCGCGCTGCCGCAGCGGCCGCAGAACCGCCGCTCGGCCGGGCTTTCGCTGCCGTCCTCGAGCGTGGCCCTGTAGACCCGCAAGTGACGCTTGCCGCGCACGCTGAGCGTCTCCGCCTCGCCGCCGAGATTGATGGCACAGCCGCCGCCACCGGCGGTCTTGCGGCAGATCGAGCAGTAGCAGTGCATGTAGGGTTGCGGCGTCTTCGACTGGAGCGAGAACCGGACGGCGCGGCAGTGGCAGGAGCCTTCGAGCAGCATGGGATCCCTCGCGGAGCGGTTGGGCGCGGCGGGCATTTCACCACAGTGTCGCGCGCGGCTCCCGCCTGGAAATCGGTTCCGGCCCGTCTCGGCCCGCGCGCTGGACAATCCGGGCGGCGGAGGGGACATTCTTGCCCCTTCTGAGACCTTGGGACCCGAGCGCCATGCCGTCCACGACAACCGAACCCGGCACAGCCCCGCCGGTCGCGCTGCGGTTCTCGCGCGACGAGTACGCGGCGCGGATCGCGAAGACCCGGCGCGCGATGGAGGAGAGCGGGCTGGAGCTGCTCGTCGTCTCGGACCCGTCCAACATGGCGTGGCTCACCGGCTACGACGGCTGGTCCTTCTACGTGCACCAGTGCGTGCTGCTCGCGCTCGAAGGCGATCCGGTGTGGTTCGGGCGCGGCATGGACGCCAACGGGGCGAAGCGCACCGTGTTCATGGCGCACGACGACATCGTCGCCTACGGGGACCACTACGTGATGTCCACCGAGCGCCACCCGATGGACTACCTGAGCGAGGTCATCGCCGCGCGCGGGTGGGGCGAGGCGCGCATCGGCGTCGAGATGGACAACTACTACTTCAGCGCTGCCGCCTACCGGTCGCTGGAGTCGCACCTCGGCGATGCGACGCTGCTCGACGCGACGGGGCTGGTGAACTGGCAGCGGATCGTCAAGTCGGAGGCGGAGATCGCCTTCATGAGGAACGCGGCGCGCATCGTGGAGAAGATGCACGCGCGCATCCTGGAGGTGATCGAGCCCGGCATGCGCAAGAACGACCTAGTGGCGGAGATCTTCCACGCGGCCATCACCGGTGTCGAGGGCGCGGGCGGCGACTACCCCGCCATCGTGCCGATGCTGCCCACCGGCGTCGACGCGTCCGCCGCGCACCTCACCTGGGACGACAAGCCGATGCGGGCGGGTGAGGCGACGTTCTTCGAGATCGCAGGCGTCTACCAGCGCTACCACTGCCCGCTCTGCCGCACGGTGTTCCTGGGCCGGCCGGGCGCGCGCGAGCGCAACGCGGAAGGCGCGCTGCTGGAAGCAATCGAGGCGGGGCTCGAAGCCGCACGGCCGGGAAACCGGTGCGAGGACATCCACCGCGCGTTCACGGAGTCGCTCGCGCGCCACGGGCTCACCAAGGAGAGCCGATGCGGCTACTCCATCGGGCTCAGCTATCCGCCCGACTGGGGCGAGCGCACGATCAGCCTGCGGCCGGGCGACCGCACCCTGCTGCAGCCTGACATGACCATCCACTTCATGCCCGCGCTCTGGTTCGACGACTGGGGCCTCGAGATCACCGAGAGCATCCGCATCACCGAGAGAGGCGCGGAGACCCTCGCGCACTGGCCGCGCCAACTGCAGGTGAAGACCTGAGGCCGCCGGGCGCCGCCTTCACCGGTAGGCGCGCGAAGGGCGTGAGGCGGTGCGCCGCTGGCGGCTCATGGCGCGCGTGAGTGACACGGCCGGGTGGTTCCTGTATTCGGGCACCCAGAGATGAAGAAGTTCTCGATATTCAGCCTCGCGCGCAACGCGCTCAGCCACCACGAGCGCTGGCCGGAGCAGTGGCGAAGCCCGGCGCCGAAGCCGGCCTACGACGTCGTCATCATCGGCGCCGGCGGGCACGGGCTTGCCACGGCCTACTACCTCGCCTCGCTCCACGGCATCACCAACGTGGCGGTGCTGGAGAAGGGCTGGCTCGGCGGCGGCAACACCGGGCGCAACACCACCGTGATCCGCTCCAACTACCTCTGGGACGAGAGCGCGGCCCTCTACGAGCATGCGCTGAAGCTCTGGGAGGGGCTCGCGCAGGAGCTGAATTACAACCTGATGTTCAGCCAGCGGGGCGTGCTGAACCTGATCCACAACGTGCACGACCTGCAGGAGGCGACGCGCCGCGTCAACGCCAATCGCCTGAACGCGGTGGACGCCGAGCTTCTCACCACCGAGGAGGTCAAGGCGTTCTGCCCGATCCTCAACACCTCGACGGAGACGCGCTACCCGATCCTGGGCGGCACCCTGCAGCGGCGGGGCGGCAACGCGCGCCACGACGCCGTGGCCTGGGGCTTCGCGCGGGCGGCGGATGCGCGGGGCGTCGACATCATCCAGAACTGCGAGGTCACCGGCATCGACGTGAACGCCGGCCGGGTGACCGGGGTGCAGACCACGCAAGGCGCGATCAAGGCGGGCAGGGTCGGCATCGTGGTCGCGGGGCACAGCTCCGTGCTGGCGGCGATGGCGGGCTTTCGCCTGCCGATCGAGAGCCATCCGCTGCAGGCCCTGGTCTCCGAGCCGCTCAAGCCGGTGCTCCACTGCGTCATCATGTCGAACGGCGTGCACGTCTACGTGAGCCAGTCCGACAAGGGCGAATTGGTGATCGGCGCCGGCCTCGACCCACCCAACTCATACAGCCAGCGGGGCGGGCTGCACACCATCGAGGACCAGATGGGGGCGATCGTCGAACTGATCCCGATCTTCAGCCGGGTGCGCATGATGCGCTCCTGGGCGGGCATCGTGGACGTCTGCCCCGACGCCTCGCCCATCATCGGCAAGACGCCCGTGGACGGGCTCTTCATCAACGGCGGCTGGGGCACGGGCGGCTTCAAGGCGACGCCGGGCTCGGGCTGGGTGCTGGCACACACCATCGCGACCGGGGAGCCGCACCCGCTCAACGCGCCCTTCGCGCTTGACCGCTTTACCTCCGGCGCGCTGATCGACGAGCACGCGGCGGCGGCGGTGGCGCACTAGGAGCGCGCGGGATGCTCTGGATCGACTGCCCCTGGTGCGGCCCGCGGCCCGAGACCGAGTTCCGCTACGGCGGCGAGGCCCACATCGCGCGGCCCGAGCCTGCTGCGACCGACGATGCCGGCTGGGCCGACTACCTCTTCATGCGCACCAATCCCAAGGGCGTCCACGCCGAGCGCTGGATGCACCGGGAGGGCTGCCGGCGCTGGTTCAACGTGCTGCGCGATACCGTCAGCAACGACGTGATCGCGATCTATCCCATGGGCGCGCCGAGGCCCGACGCGCCGGGCGACGGGGCGGAGGGCGGATAGTGCGCTTTCGTCTCAGGGAAGGCGGGCGGATCGACCGGGCGAAGCGGCTCCGCTTCACCTTCAACGGGCGGCGCTACGAGGGCTTCGCCGGTGACACGCTCGCGTCCGCGCTGATCGCGAGCGGCACGCACCTCACCAGCCGCAGCTTCAAGTACCACCGCCCGCGCGGCATCCTCACCGCCGGCGCGGAGGAGCCGTCCGCGCTGGTGCAACTCGGCGAGGGCGCGCGCACCGAGCCCAACCTGCGGGCGACGCAGGTGGAGCTTTACGACGGGCTCACCGCGTCCGGCGTCAACGCCTGGCCGAGCGCCGAGTGCGACCTCGCAGCCTGGACCGGGAAGCTCGCCCCGCTCTTCCCCGCCGGCTTCTACTACAAGACCTTCCTCTGGCCGGCGTCGTTCTGGAAGGCGCTCTACGAGCCGGTCATCCGGCGCATGGCGGGCCTCGGCCGCGCGCCCGAGGCGCCGGACCCCGATACTTACGACAAGATGCACGTTCACTGCGACGTGCTGGTGGTGGGCGGCGGCCCGGCGGGGATCGCCGCGGCGCTCGCCGCCGGCGAGGCGGGCGCCAGGGTCCTGCTGGTGGACGAGCAGGCAACGCTCGGCGGTGCGCTGCTCGGCCTCCGCCACCGGGTGGACGGCACCGACGGCGCGGCCTGGGCGGCGGCTGCTGGGGAGCGCCTTGCCGCCATGCCGGAGGTGCGCGTGCTCACCCGCACCACGCTCTTCGGCTATTACGACCACAACTCGCTGAGCGCGTTCGAGCGCCGGAGCGACCATCTGGGGCCGGGCGCGGCTGCCGGCGCGAGCCGCCAGAGGCTCTGGAACGTCAAGGCCGGGCGCGTGGTGCTCGCCACCGGCGCCCACGAGCGGCCCCTGGTCTTCGCGGACAACGACCGGCCCGGCGTCATGCTGGCCTCGGCGGCTCAGCGCTACGTCAACCACTTCGCGGCGCTGCCGGGCGCGCGCGCGGTGCTCTTCACCAACAACGACGCGGCCTACGAGGCGGCGCACGATATCGTCGAGGCGGGCGGCAACGTCGGCGCCGTGGTGGATTGCCGGCCCGAGCCTGCGGCGCCGCTGGCACCGGCGCTGAGCGAGGCCGGCGTGCCGCTCCACGTCGGCTCGGTCATCGCCGCCACCCACGGCACGAAGCGGGTCAGCTCCGTCACCGTCGCGAAGCTCGGCGAGAGCGGCGGGCTCACCGGCGAGCGCTACCGCATCTGGTGCGACAGCGTGCTCGTCTCCGGCGGCTGGAACCCGGCGGTGCATCTCTTCTGCCAGTCGGCAGGCAAGCTCACGTTCGAGGAGGTGCGCGGCATCTTCCTCCCCGGCCGGGCAACGCAGGCCCTGGAGGTGGCGGGCGCGGCGGGCGGCAGCTTCGGCCTTTCGGCGTGCCTCGCGGAAGGCGCGGCTGCCGGCGCACGCGCGGCCCTGGCCGCGGGCTTCGGCGACGGCACGGCGCCGCCGGTGCCCCCTGTGGAGGCTTCGGAGCCCGGCGCCATCACGCCCTATTGGCTCGCGCCGGGCCAAAAACCGCTCGGCCACGGCAAGGCCAAGCACATGGTCGACCACCAGGACGACGTGACCGCGGCCGACATCCGCCTCGCGGCGCGCGAGGGTTTCCGCTCGGTCGAGCATGTCAAGCGCTACACCACCGTCGGCATGGGCACGGACCAGGGCAAGACGGCGAACGTGAACGGCCTCGCCATCCTCGCCGACGCGCTCGGCAAGAGCGTGCCGGAGGTGGGCTTCACCACCTACCGGGCGCCCTACACGCCGGTCACCTTCGGCGCGCTCGCCGGCCGCGACACCGGGGCGCTGATGGACCCGGTGCGGCGCACCGCCATGCACGAGTGGCACGCGGAGCATGGCGCTGTGTTCGAGCCCGTGGGCCAGTGGCACCGGCCCTGGTGGTATCCCCGCAAGGGCGAGGACAAGCACGCGGCGGTGGCGCGCGAGTGCCGCGCGGTGCGCGAGGGGGCCGGCATCCTCGACGCGTCCACGCTGGGCAAGATCGACATCAGGGGGCCGGACGCGGCGGCCCTGCTCGACATGGTCTACACCAACGCCTTCTCGACCCTGAAGGTGGGTAGGGTGCGCTACGGGCTGATGTGCGGCGACGATGGCATGGTCTTCGACGACGGCACCACCGCGCGCCTCGGCGACGAGCACTACCTGATGACCACCACGACCGGCAACGCGGCCCAGGTGCTGGAGTGGCTGGAGGAATGGCTGCAGACCGAGTGGCCGGAGATGAAGGTGTACTGCACCTCGGTCACCGAGCAGTGGGCGACGGTGGCGCTGGCCGGCCCCCGGGCCCGCGACGTGCTCGCCCCGCTCGCGCCGGAGATGGCGCTCGATGCCTCGTCCTTCCCCTTCATGAGCGTGAAGGAGGGAACGGTCGCCGGCGTGGATGCGCGCGTCTTCCGCATCAGCTTCTCCGGCGAGCTGGGCTTCGAGATCAACGTGCCCTGGCACCACGGGCGCCACCTCTGGGAAGCGCTGATGGCGGCAGGCGCAGAACACGGCATCACCCCCTACGGCACCGAGGCGATGCACGTGCTCCGCGCCGAGCGGGGCTTCATCATCGTGGGCCAGGAGACCGACGGCACCACCACGCCGCACGACCTCGGCATGGACTGGATCGTGTCGAAGAAGAAGGCGGATTTTCTGGGCAAGCGCGCCTGGAGCCGCGCGGACTCGCGGCGGGAGGACCGCAAGCAGCTCGTCGGCATCCTCACCGAGAACCCCAATACCGTGCTGCCCGAGGGCACGCAGCTCGTCGACAAGCCGGGGCGCCCGCCGCTGCCGATGATCGGCCACGTGACCTCCAGCTACGCGAGCCCGACGCTGGGGCGCTCCATCGCGCTCGCGCTGGTGAAGGGCGGCCGCGCGCGCAAGGGCGAGACCGTCCATGCCGCGCCCGAATCGGGCTTCGTGCCCTGCAAGGTGACGGAGCCGGTGTTCTACGATCCGGAGGGAGCCAAGCGGGATGGTTGAGGCGCCGGCACCGCAGAGTCCGCTCGCGAGCCTCGCCGATGCGCTGGCGGGCGCGGGTGCAGCCGACGTGACCCTTGCCGAGCAGGTGGGGCGCGCGCGGCTCAATCTTCGGCTCGACGCGGGCGACGCGGAGGCGCTGACCGCCGCAGGTGCGGTGCTGGGCGGCGCGTTGCCGCTCACGCCCAACACCGCCGCCGTCACCGTGGACGGCTGCAGCGTGCTCTGGCTCGGCCCCGACGAGTGGCTGGTGACCGGGCCTGCGGAGCGCGGCGGAGCGATCGCGGACGCGCTCCGCGCCCGCCTCGTCGGCCGGCATCACGGCCTGACCGACGTGAGCGCCATGTATGTCACGTTCGCGCTCTCCGGCCCGCGTGCGCGCGAGGTGCTGATGAAGGGCTGCCGCCTCGACCTGCACGCCCGCGCCTTCCCGGCCGGCGCCTGCGTGCAGACCGCGCTGGCCAGGGCGAACGTGATCCTGCACCGGACCGGCGACGGGCCGGCCTACGAGATCACGGTGCGCAACTCCTTCGCCCACTACCTCGCCTCCTGGCTGCTCGACGCGATGGCGGAGTACCGCCAGCCCTGAACGCCCGCCGCTAAAGCGACATCCGACCCGACGCGGTCACACCCGGATTTTTCTCGTTCGTCATTTTGCACGCGGTGCGGCCCGGCACCCCCCACCTCTCCCCGGCCCTCTCCTCCCCGCCGGGGAGGAGAGGGAGACTCCGCCATCGGTGTCAGCGTCCCCCCTCCGCCATTGGGGGAGGGGGCCAGCGGGAAGGGGCTGCGGCTTGTCCCTCGCGCGACGCTCGCCTATGGTGCGCCGGCGAAAGCGGACGGGGCGGCCGCGTCGATTCCCTCGGGTGGCCGCACGGCGGCAGGGCGCCGCGCCCCCGGCGCCAGAGGCGACCAATGGACAGCATTCGCATCAGGGGCGGGCGCCCGCTCGAGGGGGAGATCGAGATCTTCGGCGCCAAGAACGCGGCCTTGCCGCTGATGGCGGCGTGCCTTCTGACCGAAGAGACGCTGACGCTCTCGAACATCCCTCACCTCACCGACATCACCACGCTGGCCCACCTCCTCGCCCAGCACGGCGTCGAGATCGGCATGGAAGGCAATGCGCGGCGCGGCGGCAACGCGGGCCGCGCGCTCTCGCTCCGCGCCCGCCAGATCACCGACACGCGCGCGCCCTACGAGCTGGTGAGCCGCATGCGCGCCTCCATCCTGGTGCTGGGGCCGCTGCTCGCCCGCACCGGGCGCGCGAGCGTCTCGCTCCCCGGCGGCTGCGCCATCGGCTCCCGCCCGGTGGACCTGCACATCGACGGCCTCACCCGGCTCGGCGCCCAGGTCGTGCTCGAAGACGGCGACATCCGGGCGCACGTGCGCGGGCGGCTGAGGGGCGCCGAGATCAGGCTGCCCTTCGCCTCGGTGGGTGCCACCGAGAACCTGATGATGGCGGCGACGCTGGCCGACGGCGAGACGGTCATCCGCAACGCGGCGCGGGAGCCCGAGATCGCCGATCTCGCCCTCTGCCTCAACGCGATGGGCGCCGACATCACGGGCATCGGCAGCGACGCGCTGGTGATCCGGGGCCGCGACGCCCTCTCCGGCACCGAGCACCACGTGGTGAGCGACAGGATCGAGGCCGGAACGTACGCGCTGGCCGCGGCCATCGTCGGCGGCGACATCGAGCTTGCCGGCGCGCCGGCGGCGCTGCTGCGCTCCCTGCTCGACTATCTGGAGGCCAGCGGCGTCGCCGTTGCCGAGACCCCGCGCGGGCTCAGGGTGCGGGGCAACGGCAGGCCCGCGGCCACGGACGTCACGACCCAGCCCTACCCGGGCTTTCCCACCGACCTGCAGGCCCAGGCGATGGCGCTCATGACGGTCGCCGACGGCGCCGCCATGATCACCGAGACGATCTTCGAGAACCGCTTCATGCACGTGCAGGAGCTGCGCCGCATGGGCGCGGACATCGCCGTGCGCGGCGGCACCGCGCTGGTGCGGGGGGTCTCGACGCTGACCGGCGCGCAGGTGATGGCGACGGATCTGCGGGCCTCGTCGTCGCTGGTCCTCGCAGGACTTGCCGCCGCGGGCGAGACCGTGGTGCACCGCGTCTACCACCTCGATCGCGGCTACGAGCGGATCGAGGACAAGCTCGCGGCCTGCGGCGCCGACATCGACCGGGTCCATCATTGACTGCATCGGCGCGCCTCAAGCTGCGGGCGGAAGATGCCGGCGACCTCGCCGTGATCTCGACGTGCCTCGAGGACGCGGTCTTCGCGGTGGGCGAGATGGCCTTCGAGCCTGCGGACAATCGCTTCGCGGCCATCGTCGTGCGCCGCTGCCGCGAGGCCGCGGGCGGCCCTGCGGGCCAGGCGAAGGCGGCGATCCACTTCGACGACGTGCAGGCGGTCAGGCTGCGGGGGATCGACCGCGCGGAGCCCGCGCGGCTGCTCAGGCTCGCGGGCATGTTCGCCGAGCCGGGCCGGGCGGCGACGGTGGTGCGCCTGCTGTTCCAGGACGGCGGCGAGGTGTGGATCGAGACCGGGCACCTCTCCTGCCTCTTCCAGGACCTGGAGGAGCCGAGGCAGGCCTCGCCGGGCGAGCGGGAGCGCGAGACATGAGCGACGGGCTGCTGCTGGCGCTGCCCAAGGGCAGGATCGCGCGCGAGCTTGCGCCGCTGCTTGCGCGCGCAGGGATCGAGCCGGAGCCCGCGTTCGCGGACGACGGCGCCCGCCGGCTCCGCTTCTCGACCTCGGACCCCGCGCTCGGGCTGATCCGGGTGCGGAGCTTCGACGTCGCCACCTTCGTCGCCTTCGGCGCGGCCCAGCTCGGCGTGGTCGGCAACGACGTGCTGATGGAGTTCGACTACCGCGAGATCTACGCGCCGCTCGATCTCGGCATCGGGCTCTGCCGCATGGTGGTGGCGGAGCCGGCGGCGCTGGCCGACGGGGACGATCCCTCGCGCTGGAGCCACGTGCGGGTGGCGACCAAGTATCCGCACGTGACGCGCCGGCACTTCGCGGCGCGCGGCGTCCAGGCCGAGTGCATCAAGCTCAACGGCGCGATGGAGCTTGCGCCGGGGCTCGGCCTCTGCCGCCGGATCGTCGACCTGGTGGAAAGCGGGGCGACGCTCCGCGCCAACGGGCTGGTCGAGGTCGAGCACATCGCCGACGTCTCGTCCCGGCTCGTGGTCAACCGCACGGCGCTCAAGACCCGGGCCGGCGAGCTCCAGGCCTGGATCGAGCGCTTCGGCGAGGCGGTGAATGGCGCGCAGGCTGGATAGCGCAGGCGCCGGTTTTTCGGCGGCCTTCGACGCCCTGCTGGCCGCACGGCGCGGCGTGGCGGAGGACGTCGACCGCGAGGCGGCGGCGATCGTAGGCGCGGTGCGCGCGGGCGGCGACGCAGCGCTGCTGGACTACACGGCGCGCTTCGACCGTATCGGGCTCGACCCCCGCTCGATGCGGCTCACGGAGGACGAGCGTGCCGCCGCTGCAAGGGCAGCACCCAACGCGGTGCGGGACGCGCTGGTGCAGGCTGCGGAGCGGATCGAGGCCTTCCACCGCCGCCTGATGCCGGCCGATCTCGACTACCGCGACGATGCGGGCGTGAGGCTGGGCGCGCGCTGGCGCCCGCTCGATGCGGTCGGCCTCTACGTGCCCGGCGGCACGGCCGCCTATCCCAGCACCGTGCTGATGAACGCCCTGCCGGCGCGCGTGGCCGGCGTGGGACGCATCGCCATGACGGTGCCGACGCCGGACGGCGGGCTCGACCCGGCGGTGATGGCCGCAGCCGAGGTCGCCGGCGTCACCGAGATCTACCGCGTGGGCGGCGCCCAGGCGGTCGCCGCGCTCGCCTACGGCACCGAGACCATCCGGCCGGTGGACAAGATCGTGGGCCCCGGCAACGCCTACGTGGCCGCCGCCAAGCGGCTCGTCTTCGGCACCGTCGGCATCGACATGATCGCGGGTCCGTCGGAGATCCTGGTGGTCGCCGATGCCGCCAACGAGCCGGAGTGGATCGCGGCCGACCTGCTCTCCCAGGCCGAGCACGACGAGGACGCGCAGGCGATCCTGATCACGGACGATGGCGCCTTCGCCGCGCGCGTGACGGACGCGGCGGCGGGGCACCTGGCCGGGCTGGCGCGCGCCGCCATCGCGGCCGCGAGCTGGCGGGAGCACGGCGCGGTGATCGTCGTCCGCGCCCTCGACGAGGCGCCGGCACTGATCAACCGGCTCGCGCCGGAGCACCTGGAGCTTGCGGTGGCCGAGCCCGAACGCTTGGCCCGGGCCGTGACCAGCGCGGGCGCCGTCTTCCTCGGCCGCCACACGCCGGAGGCGATCGGCGACTACGTGGCGGGCCCCAACCACGTGCTGCCGACGGCCCGCAGCGCCCGCTTCTCGTCCGGCCTCTCGCCACTGGATTTCCTCAAGCGCACGACCTTCGTCGGCTGCGACGCCGCGAGCCTCGCGCGGATCGGCCCGGCGGCCGTCACGCTCGCCGAAGCCGAGGGCCTCGATGCCCACGCGCTCTCGGTGGCGCTCAGGCTCGCCGGCGGGCCGGAGTGAAGGCGTGGGCCGGGACCCGGCCGGCACGGACCGGCTGGTCGAGGTCGTGCTGGACCCGGGCGCAGGCTTCCGGCGGGGCCCGGACTTCGAGCACGAGCGCCGCATCGCGATCCACGACCTGCTGGAGGAGAACACCTTCGCGCCCGCCGGCGGAACGGGCGGGCCCTACCGGCTCCGCATCGGCCGCGAGGAGGGGCGACTCCTGCTCGACGTTGACGACGAGGCGGGAACGCCGCAGGTCCGGGCCGTGCTGCCGCTGGCGTCGCTCCGGCGGACGCTGCGCGACTACGCGACCATCTGCGAGAGCTACCACGAGGCGATCAGGACCGCGCCGCGGTCCCGCATCGAGGCGATGGACATGGGCCGGCGCGCCTGCCACAACGACGGCGCCGACATCATCCGCCGCGAGCTGGCCGGCACCGTCGATATCGACGAGACGACGGCGCGGCAGCTGTTCACGCTCGTCCATGCGCTGCATGTCCGGGGGTAGCCGCGGGCATGGGCACGCTCCCCGGCAGCATCCTCTTCGCCTGCACGTGGAACTCCGTGCGCTCGCCCATGGCGGAGGGCCTGATGAAGAGCCTCTTCGGCACCCGGCTCTTCGTGGATTCGGCGGGCGTGCGCAGCGGCGGCGGGCGTGATCCCTTCGCGGTGCTCGTCATGGCGGAAATCGGGATCGACATCGGCGGCCACCGGCCCAAGACCTTCGACGATCTCGAGAGCGACGCCTTCGACATGGTCATCTCGCTCTCGCCGGAGGCCCAGCACAGGGCGATCGAGCTTACCCGCACCGCCCACTGCGAGGTGGAGTTCTGGCACACCCTCGATCCCGGCGTCGTCGAGGGCAACCGCGAGACCCGGCTGTTCGCCTACCGCGACGTGCGCGACGGTCTCCTGGCGCGGCTGCGGGAGCGCTTCGGCGCGCCCCGCCCGCCGGTGGTCTGAGCGTGCCCGCGCCCATGCCCCGCCCGCCCCTGGTGCTCGCCTCGGCATCGCCCCGCCGCCGGGCGCTGCTGGAGCAGATCGGCTATGCGCCGGACGCGGTGGAGCCTGCGGAACTCGACGAGGCGGCGCTCCCCGGCGAGCTGCCGGAGGCGCATGCGGCCCGGCTCGCCAGGGCCAAGGCGGAGGCCGTCGCCGCCCGCCATCCGGGCGCGTTCGTGCTTGGCGCCGATACGGTGGTGGCGTGCGGGCGGCGGATCCTCGGCAAGGCGGAAAGCGAGGAGAGCGCGCGGCGCTGCCTCACCCTCCTCTCCGGCCGGCGCCACCGGGTCTGCGGCGGGGTCACGGCGATCGACCCTGCGGGCCGGGCGGTGAGCCGGATGGTGCGGACCGCGGTGACGTTCAAGCGGCTCTCGCCAGACGAAGTGGCCGCCTACCTCGCGAGCGGCGAGTGGCAGGGGAAGGCCGGGGGCTACGCGATCCAGGGACGGGCGGCGGCCTACATCCGCTTCGTCGGCGGCTCATACAGCAACGTCGTGGGGCTGCCCCTGCACGAGACCTACCAGATGTTGACCGGCCTCGGCTTGCCGCCCAGGCCGCACGGCACCATCTGACCCAGGCGATGGGCGACGAGCTACTCATCACCGCAAGCCCGTTTGGCATGCAGGCGGCGGTGGTCGCGGGCGGGAGGCCGAGCGCATTCTTCATCGAGTGGAGCGCGACGCCGAGCCGCCTCGGCGACCTGCACGTGGCGCGGGCGCGCGGCAGGATGACGGGCATCGACGCCTGCATCGTCGACATCGGCGACGGCGAGGAGGCGTTTCTCCAGGGCGCGCGGGCGCTCGACGCCGACGGCGCGCCGCCCATCGTGCAGGTCGTCTGCGACGCCTACGAAGGCAAGCGCGCGCGGATCACCCGGCGGCCGGTGCTGGCAGGGCGCCTCGTCGCCTTCCGCCCCGGCGGGCAGGGCGTTTCGTTCTCCCGTCGCCTCCGGAATCTCGAGACCCGGCGTGCGCTCGCTGCGGCGCTCGACGAGAGCCAGGCGCGGGGCGGCGCGCTCACCGTCAGGGCCGCCGCCGCTGCATCCCCCGACGACGTGCCGGCCGCCGCCGCGGCCTTGGCGGCACGCTGGAGGGACATCGAGGCCGAGGCGCGGCGCGACCGCACGCCCCGGCGGCTCTGGCACGCGGACGGACTGCTCGGGCGCCTGCTGCGCGACGTGGCGCCGCCCGAAACGACGACGATCGCGGTCGACGACCGCGCCGTGCTCGACCGGGCAACCGCGTTGGCGGCCGGGGAGGCCCCGGACCTCGCGCCCGCGCTCTCGCTCGCCGATGCCTTGCCGTCGCTCTTCGAGCGCCACGACTGCGCAGGCAGGCTTGCGGCGGCCTTGGAACCCGAGGTCGTGCTGCCCGGCGGCGCGCGGCTCACCGTCGAGGAGACACGCGCGCTTGTCGCCATCGACGTGGACACGAGCCAAGTCGCGGGCGCCGCCGCAGCCGAGACCGCCGAGGCGGCCGGCCGCGAGATCGTGCTGCGCAACCTGGGCGGGCTGATTGCCATCGACTTCGCTGGCCGCGGCGGGACGCGGCGGCGCGAGGCTCAGCTTGCCGCGCTGAGGCGGGCGCTGGAGGCGGACCGGACTCCCCACCGCGTGCTCGGCGTCACCGCCGGCGGGGTGGTGGAGGTCAACCGCAAGCGGCTGGGCCCGAGCCTGCTCCAGGCCCTGACGGAGCCCGCGGGCAACGCCTTCGGCGGGCGCAGGCTGCGGCTGGAGGCGGCGGCCCACGACGCAGCCGACGCCGCCCGGCGCGAGGCGGCGAGCGGCGCGCGGGCGCTCACGCTG
>JAPPMY010000092.1:6063-49717 GCA_028818855.1 Rhodospirillales bacterium | reverse complement strand
AGGGCCAGGGCCACCACTACACCATCGTCTGGCCCCGCGAGGAGATGAAGGCCGGCCGGCCGCTGCGGCGCAGCGCGATCTATGACCGCTTGGCGCAAAGGCGCGCCTGCTTCGGCGCCAAGTTCGGGTGGGAGCGGCCCAACTGGTTCGCGCCCGAGGGGGTGGAGCCGGTGGAGATCGACAGCTTCACGCGCCCCCACTGGCACGCGCATGTCGCGGTCGAGCATGCGGCCTGTCGGGATGCGGCCGCCCTCTTCGACCAGTCGTCCTTCGCCAAGTTCGCCCTGGTCGGGCGCGATGCGGAGGCCTGCCTGCAACGCATCTGCGCCGCCGATGTCGGCAAGCCGCCGGGGCGGGTCACCTACACGCAGATGCTCAACCGCAACGGCGGGATCGAATGCGACCTGACCGTCGCGCGGATCGCCGAAGACTCGTTCTACATCGTCACCGGCACAGGGTTTGCGACCCACGACTTCGACCACATCAGCCGGAACATCGATCCCGATGCCCACGCCTCGCTGATCGACGTCACCTCGGCGTACGGCGTGCTTGCGCTGATGGGACCGCGCGCCCGCGAGATCCTCGCATCTGTGACGGAAGGCGACTTGGGACCGGAGGCCTTCCCCTTTGGTGCGGTGAGGGAGATCTATGTGGCGGGCGCGCCGGTGCGCGCCATGCGCATCACCTTCGTGGGCGAGCTTGGCTGGGAGCTTCACGTCGCCACCGACTACATGGTCACGGTCTACGATGCCCTGAACGCGGCAGGTGCCAAGCACGGGCTGCGCGATGCGGGCTATCGCGCGATCGACAGCCTGCGGCTGGAAAAGGGCTACCGCGTCTGGGCCGCCGACATCGGCCCCGACCTCAACCCGCTGGAGGCGGGCCTCGGCTTCGCGGTCGCATTCGACAAGCCCACGCCCTTCATCGGCCAGGACGCCATGCGGAAGCAGCGGGAGCAGCCGCTCACCCGCCGCCTCGTAACCTTCACCATCGCGGACGACCCCGAGGTGCAGCTCTGGGGCCGCGAGACGATCATACGAAATGGCGAGCGGGTGGGCTGGCTTGCATCGGGCGGCTTCGGCCACACCGTCGGCCGGAGCATCGGCATGGGGTACGTGCGAAACGCGGACGGTGTCGGCGACGACTACCTCAACTCCGGCACCTACTCGCTGGAAGTCGCGACCCGCGAGGTGCCGGCCGAGCTTCACCTGCGGCCGCTCTACGACCCCTGCAATGATCGGGTCAAAGCATGACGAAGACCCCCACCTCCAACGAAGAGGTCTACGACCTGATCGGCGGCGCCCGCGGCATGGAGGCGCGCAGTGGTGCTGCGATTGAACGCGCCCGCGCCCTGCCGATCTGGAGCGGTCCGGTCGAGCCCGTCTTGTTGAGCGGGGGCCTGAGCAATATCAACCTCACCGCCGACGATGCCGGCCAGCGCTACGTGATCCGCGTCGGCGAGGACGAACCCTTCTTCGGAGTCTCCCGCGACCACGAGCTCCGGGCGTTTCGCGCCGCCCATGCGGCGGGCGTTGCGCCGGGAGTCGTCTATGCCGAGCCCGGCCTGATGGTGATCCGCTTCATCGAAGGCCGCTCGCTCCTGCCGGCCGATGTGCACGAGCCTGCGTGTCTCGCCGCGGTGGCCCGCCTCTTTCGCCAGCTTCATCGCGAAGCCCACAAGCACCTCGACTCGACGGGCTTCATGTTCTGGCCGTTCCAGCATCACCGGGCGTACCTCCGGCTGCTGCAGGAGCGTTCGGACCGGCTCTACGCGCGATGGCGCGACATGCTGCCGGGTCTCGCCGCCGCGAACGAGGCGCTGGAGCACGCGATGGGACCGGCGACCATCGTCTTCGGCCACAACGACCTCAACCCGCAGAACATCATGGACGACGGCGAGCGGGTCTGGTTCGTCGACTGGGAATTCGGCGGGTTCACGGTGGACCTGTTCGATCTCGGCGTGCTGGCCATGAACATCGAGATCAGGCCGGACGAGATCGACCCTTACCTTGAAGCCTACTTCGAGGCGCCGGCCACTGACGAGCTGCGCTACCGCTTCGCCGCCGCGACAGTCGTTGCCGCCATCCGCGAGACCACCTGGAGCATCGTCTCCGAGGTGATGGACAAGCCCATCGACTTCGACTTTCGGATTTACTCCACCATGAATGCGGACCGCTGCGAGCGGATGTACAGGGAGTTCCTGGAAACTTTCGGCGCCGCAGGTTAGCGGGGGAACAGCGATGAGCGAGACGAGACAGCCCGACGAGACGTGCCGCGTCGCCGTGGAAGGCGGCGAGGTCGCCGTCTACAGCTTCGGCACCGGCGAGCGGGTGCTGCTCGTTCTTCACGGCGGCCCCGGGCTGCCCTGCGACTACGTGCGCGACAGCCATTCGGTGATGGCCGATCACGGCTGGCGTGTGGTGGCCTACGACCAGCTTGGCTGCGGGCAATCGGACAAGCCGGACGACACCTCGCTCTACAACGTGCCCCGCTACGTGGACGAGGTCGAAGCGGTGAGGTCCGCGCTCGGGCTCGGCCGGGTCCACCTGCTCGGGCAGTCCTGGGGAACCTGGCTCGGAACCGATTACTGCTTGAAGTATCAGGAGAACGTCGCGTCATACGTGATCGCCAACGGTTCCGGCTGCGTGCCGCACACGGTCGCCGAAATGAAGCGCCTGCGCGCCGCGCTGGGGCCCGAGACGGTGGCGATGATGCAGCGCCACGAGGCGCGGGGGACCACCGACCACCCGACCTACGAGGCCGCCATCACGATCCTCTACCACAGGCACCTGTGCCGGTTGGACGCGTGGCCCGCACCGCTGCAACGCTCGCTCGACGGCATCAACATGGACGTCTACGGCACCATGTGGGGCCCCAACGAGTTCTGCTGCGTCGGCACGCTCAAGGACTGGGACCGGCTCGCGGAAATGTCACGCATCACCGTGCCCTGCCTGATCGTGAGCGGCCTTCACGACGAACTCACGCCGGAAGGCGCCATGCTCATGCAGGACGTGCTGCCGAATGCGGAGAGCATCGTCTTCCCCAACAGCTCGCACACGCCGTTCTTCGAAGAGCCCAACGCGTATTTTGCGGCGTTGCGGGAGTTCCTCGATCGCCAGTCCGGCTGAGCCTCCGACCGCTCCTTAGTGGATGCTCAGGCCGGCGCAGACGTTGATCGCCTGTCCGGTCACGAAGCGGCCCGGCTCGCCGGCGAGGTAGACCGCCATCTCGGCGATCGCTGTGGGCGGAATCAGGGCGTTCATCATGTTGGTGCGCATGCTCTCGTCGTAGACCTTCTCGTAGGGCTCGCCGAGATCGCGCGCCATGTTCTCGTGTAGCTCCACCGCCATCTTGGTCTCGATCCACCCGGGGCAGATGGCGTTGACCCGGATGTTGTGCTCGCCCACCTCGGCGGCGAGGCAGCGCACGAAACCGACCAGGCCGTGCTTGGTGGTGTTGTAGGCGGTCCACTCCGCGTCGGCGGTCTTGGCATTGGTTGACGCGTTGAAGAGCTGCACGCCTCCGGTACCCTGCTCGATCATCGCCGGCAGCGTGTGCTTGGAGACGAGGTAGGGAGCCTTCAGGTTGACCGCCATGATCCAGTCCCACATCGCCTCGTCCATTTCGACGACCTTCGCGTAGTCGGCGACTCCGGCGTTGTTCACGACCACGTCGACGCCGCCGAGCCTCTCGATGGCGGCCTTGCACATCCCCTCGATGGCTGCAGGCTGGGTCAGATCGGCCGGCGCGGCGAAAGCCTTGCCGCCGGCAGCGGCGATGGCCTTCAGCGTTTCCGCCGCACGCTCTTCGCTCCGCGCGTGAACCGCGACCGTCGCGCCCTCTGCTGCGTATGCTTCGGCGATGGCGCGCCCGATGCCGCTTGCCGCCCCGGTGACGAGCGTCCTCTTGCCCTCCAGACCTACCCTCATGGCTTTCTCTCCAAGGCTGCCTGCCGTGTGACCGCTCTATCTATGCGACGCCGAGATAGGTGTGCTGCACCTTTTCGTTCTCGCGCAGCTCGGCCGCGGGTCCTTCGAGAACGATCCGCCCCGTCTCCATCACATAACCCTTCTGGGCAAGCGCAAGGGCGAGGCGGGCGTTCTGCTCGACCAGAACAATGGTTCGCTTCTCGCTGTGCAACGCACGGATGATGCGCGCGATTTCGCGGCACATGATTGGCGACAGCCCGAGCGAAGGCTCGTCCATCAGGATCACGTTGGGCCGCGACATCAACGCGCGGCCCATGGCGAGCATCTGCTGCTCGCCGCCCGAGAGCGTGCCGGCAAGCTGACCGGCACGCTCCTGCAAGCGCGGAAAGCGCCTGAATACGTCGTCGAAGTCCGCGCGCAGGCCGTCGGCATCCTTGCGCAGATAGGCGCCCATCTCCAAGTTCTCGCGCACCGTCATCATGGGGAAGACGCGCCGCCCCTCGGGCACGTGGGCGATGCCGAGTTCAGCGATCTTCTCCGGCGAGGAGCCGTCGATCCGCGCGCCGTTGAGGCGCATCTCGCCGCCGCTCAGACGCTCGAGGCCGGAGATCGCCCGCAATGTCGTGGATTTTCCCGCTCCGTTTGCGCCGATGAGGGTGACGATCTCCCCTTCCCCGACGCCGATGGAGATCCCCTTCACCGCCTCGATCTTGTTGTAGCGGACCGTTATGTTCTCGAGTTCAAGCAGCAAAGTCGTCGTCTCCCAGGATGTCCTCGGAGCCAAGATAGGCCTCGATCACTTCCCGATTTGAAACGATTTCAGCCGGCACGCCCTCCGTGAGCTTCTTCCCGAAGTTCAGGACCGTGATGTACTCGCAGAGGCCCATCACCGTCTTCATGTCGTGCTCGACCAGCAGGATCGTGATGTTCCATTCGTCGCGCAGGTTGCGGATGAGTTCGGTCATGCGCTCCGTCTCGGCCAGGTTCATTCCGGCGACCGGCTCGTCCAGCATGAGGATGCGGGGCTCGGTGGCGAGCGCCATGGCGACGCCGAGTGCGCGCTGGTGGCCGTGCGAGAGGTTGGGCGCCAGCTCGTCCTTGAACGCGCTCAGGCCGATATACTCGAGTATTTCCAGAGCCCGCTTCTCGTTGGCCCTTTCCATGCCGCGTGCCGTGCCGACGATCGCGCCGAACATGCTCTCGCGCGCGTGCAGGTGCCGTGCGATCAGCACGTTATCGAGAACGGAGAAGTCGCTGAACATCGCGGAACGCTGGAAGGTGCGCACCCCGCCCTTGCCGGCGATCCGGCTTGGACGCAGGCCGGTGAGCCGTTCGCCGTCGAGAAAGACCTCGCCGGAGGTCGGCTTGTAGGTGCCCGAGATGACGTTGAAGAGCGTCGTCTTGCCCGCCCCGTTGGGCCCGATGATCCCGCGGATCTCGCCTTCCTCGACCGTCATGTCGAAATCGGCGATGGCGAGCAGGCCGCCGAAGCGCTTGTTGAGCTGCCTGACCTCGAGAAGCGACACGTCTCCCGGCCCCTAAGTGCGCGACGCGAACGTCGTCAGCCACGTGCGCAGACGTTCGAACTGCTGGCCCGGCGGCGTGCGCAGAGCGCCGCGCATCTTGGCAGGCAGGCTTTCCAGCCCGCCCGGCAGGAAGATGAGGAAGAAGATCAGCACGGCGCCGAACATCAGCGGCCGCCATTCCAGCAGCGGCCGGCTCCACTCGAAGGCGACGGTCACCACGACCAGGCCGATGATCGGCCCCCAGAACGTGGCCGTGCCGCCGACGACCACCCAGATTATCAGGTAGATCATCGTGTTCAGGTCGAAGTTGCGCGGATCGATCGCCCCCATGCGGTAGGCCAGCAGGGCGCCCGCGATGCCGGCGAAGAAGGAGCCCGTGACATAGGCGAGCCCGCGGTAGCGGTTGACGTCGATGCCGACGCATTCCGCCAGTAGTGCGTCGCTCTGGATCGACTTCCAGGCATTGCCGATCCGCGACTTGTCCAGCCGCCACATGATGAACACGGCGGCGATCATCACGATGATGCAGGTGAAGTAGTAGGGGACCGGCGGTGACAGCCTGAGCCCCACAATCTCCGGCGACGGAATGTTGATGATGCCGCGCGTGCCGCCGAACGGGAATTGCACCTTCACCCAGATGAGCCGAACCAGCTCACCCATGGCGAAGGAAGCGATGAAGAAGCCGAAGCCCGCCGTCCGTAGCAGCGGGATGATGAAGGCGGCGCCGACGATGGCGGCCGTGATCCCGGCCATCGGCACGACCACGCCGAAGGGGAGTCCGGCGTGCTTGGCGATCAGCGCCGCGCCATAGGCGCCTGCGCCCATCAGCACGACGTGGGCGAAACCCCAGTCCCCGGTCGTGGTGATGAGGCGATAGCTCGTCACCATGATGACGTTGATGAAGAAGACGATCGCGAGCTCGCGGTGGTAGGGCTTCAGCTCGAAGCCGAGAACGCAGAGCACGGCGAGCACCGCCGCCAGCAGAAGGAACGGGGCGAAGCGCCGCAACGCCGATGCGGAGGCCTGTTCCACACGTGCCGCTTCGTCAGGAGCGCTCACGACCCAGAAGCCCCTGTGGCCGGACGATCAGCGTGATCGCCATGAAGCCGACACCCACCATCGTCGCGATCAGGTTGTCGGTCAGCGTGGTGACGAACGTATGGATGAAGCCGAGGATTACCGCAGCCAGGATCGCGCCCTCGATGCTGGCCATGCCGCCGACGATGACCACCACGAAGGCGATCAGGATGACACCGTGGCCCATGTAGGGCGTCACGGCATGGATCGGCGCCATCAGCGCGCCCGCGAGCCCCGCCGAGGCGCCGGCGAGCGCCATCGCCAACATCGTCATGCGGTTGGTGCGGATGCCCTGGAGCGCGGCGATCTCCGGGTCCTGCGCGCAGGCCCGCAACGCCTTCCCCAGCTTGACGCGGTAGAGGAAGTAGCGGAGCGCGAGCAGCATCGCGAACGCGCAGGGGATGACGATCAGCCGTTGCCAGCCGAGCTTGGCGTCGCCGATGTCGGCGGCACCCATGTAGGGCGTCGGAATGCTCTTGGCGATGCCGACACCCCAAATTTGTCCCGCCAGCACCTGCAGGATGAACGCAAGCCCGGCCGTCGCCATGAATCCGGCGAGGATGTTCTTGCGCGTCGGTCGAAAGATGACGCGCTCCGTCACCAGTCCGAACAGCGCGACAATCGGGATTGCGAGAACGACCGCCAGGGGAAACGGCAGGCCGACGAGCGCGTAGAGGACGTAAACGCAATAGGCGCCGACCATGAAGAACTCGCCATGGGCGAAGTTCGCCATCCTCATGACGCCGAAGGCGAGCGCGAGACCGACCGCCACCAGCGCGTAGATCGACGACGCCACCACGGAGTTCAGCAGCGTCTGGATCAGGGTGGCGGCGTCCATGCGACCGGGCTTCGGGCGGGGTCTCCCGTTCAGACGGAGACCGCGGGACCGCGCATCGTTGCCTGGGGCGGGAAAACGGGACGGGCGCTCACGACCGCATGCTGCCCGTCCCCTTGCGCATGCCTACTGGCGCTGATCCCACATCTGGCCGCTCTCCCGCAGATGGCCGAGGATCACATCCTTGTGAGCCTCGAACCACGGCTCGAAGCGCGTCATCGAAATGATGCGCTTGCAGTTGCACTCGGTGTCGAAGACGTTAGTCGGGATCGGATGCGACATCATGTTCTTGGCGCCCCACATGTCCTCGCCCGAGATCAGCGCCGGGCCTTCGATGGTCATGATGGCCGTCTCGGAGCGGATGGCCTCGAGCACCGCGTCGGGATCGAGGCTGCCGGCCTTTTGGGCACCGTGCAGATAGACCTGGACGATCGGCATGTAGAGCCAATCGATGCCGGTCATCGGCGCGTTCACGTCCTCCGGTGCCCCGTCGCCGAAGCGCACCTGCCAGTCGTCGACAAACCGGCTCTGCATCGAGGGATTGCCCCACCAGGGGTCGTCCATGGTGGGATAGCTGTCGTAGCCGCCGACCTTCGCGGCCCACTCGGCCGGCACCTTCTGCAGCACCGCTTCCCACTCGATGTAGTTCGCGTTGATGGGCCCCTCGAAGCCCTGCAGGTAGAGCTGCTCCATCACCAGCGGAATGAAGTCGGGCCAGGTGACGTTGAGCGCCACGGCGTCCGGATTGGTCGCAAGCATCGCGGTCACCACCGGCGCGAAATCGGTGGTCTCGGGCGAGAAATGCTCGTCGTAGACGATCTCCCACCCCGCTGCCTTGGCCGCGCCGACTTCCCAGCTCTGCCCCAGGAAGGCTGCCGAGTCTTCCTGCGAGATGACCGCATAGGTCTTGAGGCCGGGATAGACGTTCTTGATGTAGAGCTGCCGCATCATTTCGCCGCGCGGGAACGCGTCCTCGCCGGCGATCACGTAGGGGCGGGTGGGGTGGATGTCGGTCGTGGCGAGCGGCGCGTAGAACACGCCGTTCTCCATCAGGAACGGAATCTGCGCGTCGCCTGTCGTCGCGCCGATGCCGAGCACGATCTTGACCTCGTTCTCGAAGACGAGCTGCTTCGCACCCTGCAGGGCCTTGCTCGGGGTGTACTCGTTGTCGAACTGGTGAATTTCGAGCATATGGCGCGTGTCGCCCACCAGCAGCCCGCCTTCCGAATTCACCCAGTCGGCAAGAATCTTCAGGCCGGTGAGCCCGGGCAGGCCCCAGCCCGCAACCGGGCCGGACAACGGGGCATTGAAGCCGATGCCGATGGGATCGCCGACCTCTTCCTCCGCCTGCGCGGCGGGCAGCGCGCCGAACGCGAGCGCGCCGGCGATTGCGGCGATTCCGGCCGATCTGAGCGCCATTTTTCCTATCGACTTCATGGTGCCTCCCTTTCTCCCGTTAGCTTTTGTTTGGTCTTGGTTAGTGACTTTTGGTGAGCATAGCTGCGGGCAAAACGCGGTTCAAGACGACCCCGTGCTGCCCACGTCCCGCGGTGCCATTGCACACGGGCGGTTGACCGGCCCTGTCATTCGTGCGCCGTGATCCGTCGTGATAGGGTTTCGCCCGGATTTTCCACAGCACGCCGTGGTCATGTTGGTACGAGGGAAGGCTTCATGGAGGGACTGGAGCGTCACCTCAAGCTCGACGAAGGGCTGATCAGCCGCCGGATCTTCTTCGACCCGGAGATCTACCAGTTGGAGCTCGAGCGCATCTTCGCGCGCTGCTGGCTGTTCCTCGGCCACGAATCCCACATTCCCGAGCTCGGCGACTACATCACGTCCTACATGGGCGAGGACCCCGTCCTCATCTGCCGGGGCGATGACGGGGCGATTCGCGCGTTCCTCAATTCCTGCCGCCACCGGGGTATGCGGGTCTGCCGGGCGGATCGCGGCAACGCGCGCCAGTTCACCTGCAGTTTCCACGGCTGGACCTATGCCAACACGGGCCAGCTCAAGGGCGTGCCGCTGGAACGGGATGCCTATGGCGATCGCCTCGACAGGAATCGCTGGGGTCTGCTGGAAGTGCCGAAGCTGGCCGTCTACGGCGGCATGATCTTCGGCAACTGGGACGCCGGCGCAGACAGCCTCGACGAATTTCTTGGCGATCTCCGCTGGTATCTCGACGTGATGATCGAGCGCCACGTCGGCGGGATCGAGTTCGTTCCCGGTGTCCAGCGCTATTCACTCAGCGCCAACTGGAAGATCGCGAGCGAGAACTTCACGGGCGACACCTACCATCTGCCCTACTCGCACGGCTCGATGTACAGGCTCGACATCCCGCAGATCAATCCGGCCAATCCGAGCTTCCGTGGCAAGGAGGACGACTACTTCAACATCGGCCTCGACAACGGCCACGGCATGACCGGGATCGTCTTCGGCGGCGAGCGCTACGACGTGGACCGGGAACTCGCCAAGTCATACGGGCCGGAGGTGGTCGAGTACGTCGAGGAATGCCAGCAGCGGCTCGTCAAGGCTTTTCCGAAGCACCAGGCAGGCCTCTACGCGCTCTCGTTCAGCAACATGTTCCCCAATCTCTCGTTCAACGATTTCAGCGCGCTCAGGCCGATCGGGTTCTACCTCTGGATACCCAAGGGGCCCGACCGGCTGGAGGCCTGGAACTGGTGCGCGGTCGACCGCGATGCGCCGAAGGCGATCAAGGAGCAGGCGCGGGTCGATTTCACGCGCATCCAGGCGGTCAGCGGGATCGCCGCGCAGGACGATACCGAGAATTTCGAGCAGGTGACCGAGGCCACCCGCGGCGTGGTGGGTCAGCGGCTGGATTTCAACTACCAGATGAATGTGGGTCAGCCGTTGCTGGACGGACCCGATGGCTGCCCCGGGCGCTTTTCTCCGTACATCTCGGAGACCAATCAACTGAACTTCTACCAGCACTGGGCGGCGCTTATGGATGCGCCGTGGTCCGGGCGGTCTCGTGGTCGACGCCGCGTTGCAGCACCGCGTTGAGCAGTTCCTGTATCGCGAGGTTCGCCTGCTGAGCGAGCTTCGCCTGGAGGAATGGCTCGAGCTTTTCACCGACGATGCCCGCTACTGGATGCCCGCGCGCGAGACCGTGGACGGGCAACCCGACGCCGTGGCCGCCGACGGCGAAATGGCCTTCTTCGACGATGACAAGCCATTCCTGGCCGCTCGAATTGAACGCCTGTGCTCGTCGCTCGCCCATGCGGAGCAGCCGCCGTCTCGGATGCGCTACTTCGTCTCGAATGTGGAGATCGAGGAGGCGGATGATAATGAACTGGACGTGCGCTGCAACCTGCTCGTCTACCAGTCGCGCCTGGAACGCACGGAAGTGCTCTATGTCGGGCGCCGCGAGGACCGGCTGCGCCCGGAGGGTGAAACGTGGCGCATCGCGTTGCGCAGGGTCATCCTCGACCAGACCCTGATCCCCCGGACCATGTCGACGTTTTTCTGAACCGGTTGCCGCACCACCACGCCGCTTCGATGGAGCAGACCATGTCCCGCGATCCCCGCTTCGATGTCCTCTTCGAGCCCGTTCAGATCGGCCCGGTCACGGCGCGCAACCGCTTCTTCCAGGTACCGCACTGCAGCGGGATGGGCCACCTGCTGCCGCGCTCGGAAGCCGCCATGCGGAGCATGAAGGCCGAGGGCGGATGGGCCGTCGTCTGCACCGACCAGTGCTCGTTCCACCCCCATGCGGAGGCCGCCCCCTATCCCGAGACCAAGCTGTGGGACCAGGACGACGTCATTCGCATGCGGCACTGGACCGATGCAGTCAAGGAGCATGGCGCGCTGGCCGGCACCGAGATCGTCAGCAACGCGTCCGCGCTCGCCAACTATTACAGCCGGGAGATTCCGCTCGGGCCTTCGCACACGCCGGTGACCTACAGCCCCGATCCGGTGCAGGCGCGCGCCATGGACCTGGACGACATCCGCGAGTTTCGCCGCTGGCACCGGGACGGAATGTTGCGGGCCAGGGATGCGGGCTTCGACGTGGTCTACGTCTATTGCGGCCACGACATCGCCATGCCGATGGACTTCCTCTCCCGCCGCCGCAACCGCCGGACGGACGAGTACGGCGGCTCTTTGGAGAACCGCGTGCGGCTCCTGCGCGAGTTACTCGAAGACACGGTGGAGGCGGTGGGCGGCAGCATGGCGATCGGGCTCCGCTTCGCAACCGACGAGCTCCTGGGCGAGGACGGCATCACCTGGGAGGATGAGGGCTGCAAGGTCGTCGAGATGCTCGCCGACCTCCCTGATTTCTGGGACGTGAACGTCAGCGACTGGACGCACGATTCCGCAAGCTCGCGCTTTACCTCGGAGGGCTATCAGGAGCCCTACATCGCCTTCGTGAAGGGCATCGTGAAGACGCCCGTCGTCACCGTCGGCCGCTACACGTCGCCGGAGACCATGCTCTCTCTGATCACGCGGGGGATTGCCGACTTCGTCGGCTGCGCCCGTCCGTCGATCGCCGATCCCTTCATCCCCCGCAAGATCGAGGAGGGGCGGCTCGACGACATCCGCGAATGCATCGGGTGCAATATCTGCGTGACCGGGCAGCACATGAAGACGCCCATGCGATGTACGCAGAACCCGACCGTCGGCGAGGAGTGGCGCCGCGGCTGGCACCCTGAGCAGATCGAGCCCAAGGGGTCCGACTCTTCGGTGCTCGTGGTGGGTGCCGGGCCGGCCGGCCTGGAATGCGCGCTCGCGCTCGGGCAGCGCGGCTACCGGGTCGGGCTCGCCGAGGCCTCGCGGGAGCTCGGCGGGCGCGTGACCCACGAGTCCGCTCTGCCCGGCCTCTCCGAATGGGCACGCGTGCGCGACTACCGCACCTACCAGATCGAGAAGCTGCACGAGACGGTCGAAGTCTTCCGTGAGAGCGAGATGACCGCAGAGACGATCCTCGAAGCCGGATACCAGCACGTCGCCGTCGCCACCGGCGCCCGCTGGCGCAAGGACGGCATCGGCCGCACCCATACCGCAGCGCCCATACCAGGCAGCGACGCCGCGCATGTGCTCACGCCAAACGACCTGTTCGCCGGTGCCGCGCTGGCGTCCCCGGTCGTCGTGTACGATGACGATTGCTACTACATGGGTGGCGTGCTCGCCGAGAAGCTCGTGAACGACGGGCTTTCTGTCACTCTCGTAACACCCTCGCCGGTGGTCTCCGCCTGGGCCGAGGAGGCTCTCGAGCAGCACGGCATTCAGACGAACCTCGTCAAGGTCGGCGTGCGGATCGTCACCGGCCACAGCCTGACGCAGATCGACGCTGGCGGCGTGCAGGTGGAGGGGGTCTACGGCGAGGGCGCGCAGTCCATCGAGTGCGCCGCCGTCGTGATGGTGACCTCGCGGCTTCCCAACGATGCGCTCTACTACGCGCTCGAGGACTCGCCCGGTCGCCTCGCGGAAGCCGGCATCCACTCGGTCAAGCGGATCGGCGATGCCCTCGGCCCCGGACTGATTGCCGCAGCCGTATGGAGCGGGCATCGCTTCGCCCGCGAGCTCGACGCGCCGCCGCCCGGCGACGTCCCGTTCAAGCGCGAGCTGGTCATGGTGTGACGGCGCGGGCCGACGCTTGGGTCCTGGCGTCCTGTACGCGATACGCCGTCTCCCGGGCCACGTCTGGATCGTGGTGCGGGCGGCGGGCCAGGGTCGAGCGCATTCGAGCCGTGGCCGACTACTGGAGTGGGCCCCTGGGGCCGGACGGGGTCATGCCGCGGCTTTGACCGGCCTGCGGGCTGTTCCTCCACGAAACGGTTGGGGGTCGGCTATCCCGGAGCCGAGTGTAGGCACCTCTCGTTGTAGCCGTCGATGAAGCGCGGCCCCCTTCCCGGCGATCGAATGTACGTGGCAGGGGGGCTACATACCCATTCCGCCCATACCTCCCATTCCGCCCATTCCTCCCATGCCGCCCATTCCTCCCATGCCACCCATGCCGTGGCCGTGGCCGTGCATGTCGCCGCCCGGAGGCATCGGGGGGGCCTTCTCCGGAATCTCGACGATGCCGGCCTCGGTCGCGATCAGGAGGCCGGCGATGGAGGCCGCGTCCTGAAGGGCGGAGCGAACGACCTTCGCCGGATCCAGGATGCCGGCCTGCACCATGTCGCAGTAGCGATCCTCTTGCGCGTCGTAGCCCCGGCTCGCGCTGCGCTGGTCTAGCAGCGTTCCGACCACGAGCGAACCGTCGGCACCGGCGTTTTGCGCGATGTGGCGAGTAGGCGTGCGAATCGCGCGCCGGACGATGGTGATCCCGCGGTCCTGATCGGCGTTGGCACCCTGCAACTTGTCGAGCTTGCGCGAGGCCGCGAGCAACGCCACGCCGCCGCCGGGGACGATCCCCTCCTCCACCGCCGCGCGCGTGGCGCGCATGGCGTCCTCGACCAGCTCCTTCTTTTCCTTGACCTCGATCTCGGTATCGCCGCCGACCCTGAGAATGGCGACTCCGCCGACCAGCTTGGCCAGGCGCTCCTCGAAGCGCTCCTGGTCGTACTCGGAATCGGTGGTCTCGATCTCGAAGCGAAGCTGGTCGCAACGCTCGGCGATGGCCTTCTTGGTACCGCCGCCACCAACGATCACAGTCTCGTCCTTGCTCATCTCGACGCGCTTGGCCGTACCCAGCATGTCGAGCGTGACGTTCTCCAGCTTGACGCCGAGCTCGCTGTTGATGACCTGGCCGCCGGTGAGCACCGCAATGTCCTGGAGCATGGCCTTGCGCCGGTCGCCGAAGGCCGGCGCCTTGGCTGCCGCAGCCTTGAGGCCGCCCCGCAGCCGGTTGACCACCAGTGTCGCCAGCGCCTCGCCCTCGACGTCCTCGGCGACGATCACCAGCGGCTTGCCGGTCTGTCCCACCTTCTCCAGCACCGGCAGCAGCCCCTGCATGCTGGTAAGCTTTTCCTGATGAAGCAGGACGTAAGCGTCATCCAGCTCGACCGTCATGCGCTCGGCGTTGGTCACGAAGTAGGGCGAGACATAGCCCTTGTCGAAGTTCATGCCCTCGACGACATCCAGCTCGGTCTCGATGCCGGCCGCTTCCTCGATCGTGATGACGCCGCGCTCGCCCACCTCTTCCATGGCGCGCGAGATCATGTCGCCGACTTGCGGATCGTTGTTCGCGGCGATGGTCGCGACCTGCGTGATCTCCTCCCGGGTCTTGACCCGCTTGGACCTCCTGCCGATCTCTTCGACCACCGAGGCGACGGCGAGATCGATGCCGCGCCGCAAATCCATCGGGTTCATGCCCGCCGCAACGGCCTTGGCGCCCTCCTGGACCAGCGCCCGAGCGAGAATGGTCGCGGTGGTGGTGCCATCGCCTGCGGTCTTCTCGGTATGGGTGGCGGCCTCGCGAACGAGCCGGGCGCCCATATCCTGGAGGCGGTCCTCGAGCTCGATCTCCTTGGCGACGGTCACGCCGTCCTTGGTGATCCGCCCGTCTCCGCCCGCCGTCTGATAGACCACCGTGCGCCCCTTCGGGCCGAGTGTGACCGACACAGCGTCGGTAAGGATGTCGACGCCTTCGAGGAGACGCGTGCGGGCCTCCTCCGACTGGTGGATTTGCTTCTTGGCCATCGCCAATCGCTCCAGATTCGCTGTCTACCCAGGCAGGTGCGGCGCTACTCGATCACACCCATGATGTCGGACTCCTTCATGATCAACAGCTCTTCGCCGTCGACCTTGACCTCGGTGCCCGACCACTTTCCGAACAGGATGCGATCGCCCGCCTTCACGTCGAGGGCGGTCACCTTGCCATCCTCGCTGCGCGCGCCGGAGCCCGCCGCGACGACCTCGCCTTCCTGCGGCTTCTCCTGGGCAGTGTCGGGAATGATGATGCCGCCTGCCGTTGTCTGGTCCTGCTCAATCCGCCGCACCAGCACGCGGTCGTGCAAAGGCCTGATCTTCATGCCGCCCTCCAGAGACGTGAACGTGTCCAGCGCACACGCGCCGCATCGAGCGGTTGTTAGCGCTCTACTGCGGCGAGTGCCAGCTTAATAGGGAGGCAGCAGAGCGGTGTCAACTACCAGGCAAAGCGGCGGACGCGCCGGCGCTTCCGATCGTCGTTCCCGGATCGTTCCGCGTTCATTCCAAGCTCGAATCCCCTCGCCCGTTTGGGGTTCCGAGGGGCGGCAGTCGCGCGCGTGGCCCGGTCTCGCCCTGCCTCGACTCGTCCCCTGTCGTGGCTCATCAGCAAGTAACAGGTCTAACAAAAATGGTCCATAACAATATGTTATCCGTTAGTGCTGCGGTTTTATATTGTGTAAAATTGAGACGTGACTGGTTGAAAAACACGGCCGAAGGGGTCCGTCAGACCGTGGCGAACGAGACGCCGGGGCGCTGCTCCAAACGGCCAGCATCCGCCGGGCTGAGCCCCACCCTGAGCCGGGCCTCGCCACGGTCGTCCGCGTGCTCCAGAACCTCGCCGTGACGATAGAGCCAGGCCAGGGTGGCGCCATCCGCATAGGGCACGCGGACTTCGACGACTCGCCGTGCCGCCGACAGCCGGGCGTCGATCGCAGCGATCAGCGTCTCGAGCCCGGTACCCGTCAGAGCCGACGCGGCAAACACGCTCCCGTGATTCGGTTGGCTGTTGGCCCCGTTGCCCCCTCCCCTTCCCTGCTGCACCAGACAGGCGCGTTGCCGCTCATCGAGAAGATCGACCTTGTTGAGCACTTCGATGACGCCGCTCTGCAGCCGGTCTTCGAGGCCAAGCTCGGTCAACACCCGCAGAACGTCGGCGCGCTGCTCGGCACTGTCCGCATGAGCGCAATCGCGAACGTGCAGGACGAGGTCGGCCGCCACGACCTCCTCCAACGTCGCGCGGAACGCCGCCACGAGGTCGTGTGGCAGGTCCGATACGAAGCCCACCGTGTCCGAAAGGATCACACGCTGGCCGGACGGCAGGGCGACGCCCCGCATGGTTGGATCGAGGGTTGCGAAGAGCTGGTCGCGCGCGACGGCGCAGGCCCCCGTCAACCGGTTGAAGAGCGTCGTCTTGCCGGCGTTCGTGTATCCGACCAGGGCGATCACCGGGAAGGGAACCCGCTGGCGCGCGGCACGGTGAAGGCCGCGGGTGCGCCTGACGGCATCCAGCGCGCGTTCCAGCCGGCTTATGCGGTTGCGGATCTGGCGCCTGTCGGCCTCGATCTGGGTCTCTCCCGGTCCGCCCACGAAGCCGAAACCGCCGCGCTGGCGCTCCAGGTGCGTCCAGGAGCGCACCAGGCGGCTGCGCTGGTAGCGAAGGGCGGCGAGTTCGACCTGGAGCCGACCCTCGCGAGTACGCGCGCGTGCTCCGAAGATTTCAAGGATGAGAGCGGTGCGATCGATGACCTTGCAGCGCCAGGCGCGTTCGAGATTGCGCTGCTGGACCGGGGTGAGCGCGCCGTCCACGACGACCAGATCCAGGGCGTCGACCGACGCGGCCTCCCCTGTCGCCTCCACCCGCCCTGGGCCGAAGAGCGTCGCGGGCCGCGGCTTCTGCACGGGCACGACCTCCGCCCGCACGACGTCGAGTTCGATTGCGCGGGCAAGGCTGACCGCCTCGGCGAGGCGGCTTTCCGGCTCCCGTCTTGGCGCGCGGGCGTGTCCCGGCGCCGGCGGGCGTGCCAGCGCCGGATGCAGAACACAGGTGCGCGATGGCGAACCAGCGCCACGTGGAACGCGTGCGCTCGCCACTTACGTATCGTCCTCCTCTGCCGGCGCGCCGCCCTGATCGAACAACTGGACCGGCTGGACCGGCATGACCGTCGAGATCGCATGCTTGTACACGAGTTGCGAATGATCGTCGCGCTTGAGCAGGACGCAGAAATTATCGAACCAGGTGATGATTCCCTGGAGCTTTACCCCGTTCACGAGAAAGATCGTGACCGGCATCTTCCCTTTGCGCACGTGATTGAGGAAGACGTCCTGGAGACTGTGGGATCCCTTGCCAGTCATTTGTTTCTCTATCCTTGCCTGCCCCCGCCTTCCGAAGGCTGGGGGCCGGGCTCCGGGTACACCCACACGATCATACCACTATTGACTATATGGTGATTCCGTAATGCCGAAAAAACCCCTGAAGTCCTGCGTGATCGGCAATCTGATGATCCGGCGTGCGCGGACAGTCGCCGTCGCGGGGCGGGTCGGCGCTGACGATCACCGCGGTGCAGCCGGCGTTTCGGGCGCAGGTGACGTCGATCCCGGTATCGCCCACGTACCAGACGTCCGGGCCTGCCGCGATACCGGTTCCCTCCAACGCCAGCGCCATGGCCTCGGGCGCAGGCTTGTCCACCGGTCCGTCGCAGGCGCCGACGATGCGTCCGAAATAGCCGTTCCAGCCCAGATGCGCTGCTTCCTCCCGCACCAGGTCGCCCTGCTTGCTGCTGACCACGCCGAGTGGCAGGCCGTTCCGACGAAGCGCTCTCAGCGTTTCTTCGGCGCCGGTGAGCGGGGTCAGCCGGCTCAAGTGATGCGCCCGGTAATGCCTGTAGAAGAGGTGTTCCGCCCTGGCGGCATCGGTTCCGAAGAGGTCGGGGAACGAGTCCCGCATCGAGCGCCGCACCCAGTTCCGGGTCTGGTCGAAGCTCCAGGGCTCGCGGCCCAGGTCCTGGAAGGTCAGCCGCAGACTCTCGTGGATGATCTCCCAGCTCACGACCAGCGTGTTGTCCCAGTCGAACAGGACGGCGCGCGGCCTTCTCACCGGTTTGTGCGCCCGCCCCGGCAATAGGAGAGATAAATATCGCGCAAACGCAGGGTCACCGGCCCCGGTTCCCCGTTGCCCACCGGACGGCCGTCGATGCGGACGATCGCGCGGACGAATGATGTCGTGCTGGTCAGGAAGGCCTCCGGCGCAGCTTGCGCTTCGGCCAGCGTGAAGGCTCGCTCGACGACCTCGATCCCCGCCTCGCGGGCCAATCGGATGACGGTCTGGCGGGTTATGCCGCCGAGGATGTTCGCTTCGAGGTCGCGCGTTATCACGCGGCCCGCGTTATCGACGATCCATGCGTTGGTTGACGAGCCCTCCGTGACCAGTCCCTCGGAATCGACGAACCAGGCCTCGTAGGCGCCCTGCTCGCGCGCATCCTGCTTGGCCAGCACGTTGGGGAGCAGCGAGACGGACTTGATGTCGCAACGGCCCCAGCGCCCCTCCGGTATGGAGACGACGTCGGCCCCGCGGTCCTCGGCTGCATTCTCGGGCCATTGGACGGCGCGCGCTGTCAGGACCACCGCGCCTTCCGCGTCTTCCGGGAAGGGATGGTCCCGCGTCGCGGCACCGCGTGTGACCTGCATGTAAACCATGCCGTTGCGGACCCGGTTTCTGCGCAGGACTTCACGCGTCACGAGTCTCAGCGCGTTTCGCGGGATCGGCATGTCCATCCTGAGTTCGCGGAGCGAGCGCTCCAGCCGATCCAGGTGCGGCTCCTCGTCGATTACCCGGCCGCCGAAGACGGCCGCGACCTCGTAGACTCCATCCGAGAACTGATATCCCCTGTCCTCGACATGGACGTGCGCCAGATCGTGGCGCTGGTAGCGGCCGTTGACATAGGCGATGCGCGACATCCGGCCCTCCGGTCAGAAGAATTCCAGGCTCACGGCGAACATTTGCTCGATCTTCCTCACCGCGCGCGACGTCGCCAGCATGACGACCCGGTCATGCTCCTGAATCACCGTGCTCGGGCGCGGAATGATGACCTCGTCGCCTCGTACGATCGCGCCGACGATGATTCCGGCGGGCAGCTTGGCCTCGACGAGCGGCTGTCCCACGATCGGGGAGCTTCCGAGCGCCTCCGCTTCGATGACCTCGGCGGCGCCGTCGCGGATCGATTGGACCGCCAGGATGCGTCCCCGCCGGATGCGCTGGAGGATCGTCGAGACCGTCGACTCTCTCGGACTTACGGCGACGTCGACGCCGAGGCTTCCCATCAGCGGACCGTAGCTGGAATTGTTGACGAGGGAGATGGCGGTCCGGCAGCCGGCACGCTTGGCCAGAAGCGCCGCCAGAATGTTCACTTCGTCGTCGTTGGAGACGGCGATCACCGCTTGCGCGAGCCCGATATTGATTTCGATGAAAATCTCGGGGTCCAGCGCATCGCCGCCGATGATGGTGGACCGGGTGAGCCGTTCGGCCAGAAAGCGCGCCCGATCCGGCCGCAGCTCCACCACTTTCACGTCGAGCCCCGGATGGCTCTCCTCAAGCTCCTGCGTCAGGAAGTAGCCGATATTTCCGCCCCCGATGATGACCACCCGGCGGGCCTCCGGCTCTTCGTGACCGAAGACGGACATGCCGCGCGCGACGTGCTCGGAATCGACGGCGAAGTAGACCTCGTCCCCGATCAGCATCTGATCGTCACCGCGCGGCACGATGAGGCGCGAATCACGGCTGATCGCCATCACCATGATGTTGAGATCAGGAAACAGCTCGGTGAGTTGGCGGAGCGGCGTGTTGATGATCGGGCAGCCTTCCTCGCAACGCACGGCGATCACCCGCACGCGCCCGTCGCAGAACGGCAGCATGTCGAGGGCGCCCGGAACCTGCAGTCGGCGCTCGATGGCTCGGGCGACCTCCACCTCGGGCGAGATGATCAGGTCGATCGGCATGTGGTCCCGGCTGAAGAGGTCGGCCCAGGCCGGGTTCAGGTAGCTCTGGTGGCGCACGCGCGCGATCTTCTCGGGCACGTCGAAGAGCGAGTGGGCGACCTGGCAGGCCACCATGTTGACCTCGTCGGAGTGGGTCACGGCGACGATCATTTCAGCGCTCCTGGCTCCCGCTTCCTCGAGCACGTCGGGGAGCGACGCGTTGCCCACGATTGCCCGCGCGTCCACCGTGTCGGCGAACCGCTGCACGACCGCCCGATCACTGTCGAGCACGGTCACGTCGTTCGCCTCGTTCGCGAGCTGACGGGCGATGCTGGTCCCGACCTGTCCCGCACCGCATACGATAATCTTCATGGCCCGTTCAGCTTGTCGGGACTGCCGTTGCTCCCGTCGATCTCGGCATCTCCCTCCGTCGCTTGGCCGTGCCGTTCACGCTCGAGCATTCCGAGCGAGCGCAACTTGCGGTGGAGTGCCGAGCGTTCCATGCCGACGAACTGAGCGGTGCGGGAGATGTTTCCGCCGAAACGCGCGACCTGGGCGTTGAGATAGTCCCGTTCGAACAATCGACGGGCTTCGCGCAACGGCATCGTCATCACGTCGGCAGGACCGGGGACAACCTGCGGCTGCCCTGGCGCCGAGCCGAGCGCCGCCTGGATCATGTCCGCGCCGACCCGGCGATTGGCGGCAGCCGGCGTCATGATGAGGAGCCATTCCACGAAATTTCGCAGCTG
Organism: Rhodospirillales bacterium; assembly: GCA_028818855.1. Classification (GTDB taxonomy): domain Bacteria; phylum Pseudomonadota; class Alphaproteobacteria; order UBA828; family UBA828; genus WTGU01. The sequence continues at coordinate 29,019 of JAPPMY010000092.1, read as the reverse complement.
GCGCACATTGCCGGGCCAGTCGAACGATTGCAGCATGGCCATTCCGTCGACGGTGATCTCGTGCGGGGGCAATCCGGCGCTCTCGGCCGCCTGCCTAATGAAGAAGCTCGCGAGTTCGGGGATATCTTCGCGCCGCTCCCTGAGCGACGGCACCTCGACGGGCGTGACCTGCAAACGCCAGTACAGGTCTTCCCGAAAGCGCCCCTGCTCTATTTCAGCCGCCATGTCGCGCGTCGTCGCCGCCATGACGCGGATATCGACCTCGATCTGCTGCGTGCCGCCCTCGCGTTCAAACGTGTGAGCCTGGAGCGCGCGCGCAATCTTGCCCTGGGTCTCGAACGGCATATCGGCGATTTCGTCGAAGAAGAGCGTGCCGCCGTGGGCGCGCTCGAAGGTTCCGATCCTCCGTGAGACGATACCGCCGTGCCCGTCGCCTTCGCTGCCGAACAGCTCCAGCTCCACGTGATCGGGGCGCATCATCGCAGCGTTGGCGACGATGAAAGGCCCCTTGGATCGTCTCGATTGGCTGTGAATGAGGCGCGCGACGACTTCCTTTCCTGCCCCGGCAGGACCGGTGATGAAAACCCGCCTGTCGGTCGGGGCCGCGCGCTCGACCGCCGTGCGGATCTGCCTGATTGCCGGCGATTTTCCGATCAGCTCTCTCGTCTCGCCTGCCCGCAGCTTCAGTTCCGTAATCTCGCGCCTCAGCTCGGCGGCCTCGAGCGCGCGCGTCACTGAGAGCAGCAGACGGTCGGTATCCAGAGGCTTCTCGATAAACTCGTAGGCGCCCTTCTTGATGGCGGCGACGGCGGTGTCGATGGTTCCGTGGCCGCTAATCATGATGACGGGAACCTCGGGATGGCGGTGCATCACCGCCTCCAGAACGTCCATGCCGTCGAGGTCGCTTCCCTCTAGCCAGACGTCGAGAATGATGAGCGCGGGCGGGGGGCCGGAATCGATCGCTTCGACCGCACTGACGCCGTCGGCCGCATCGCGCGGCGCGTAGCCTCCGTCCTCCAGGATGCCGGCGATGGTCTTGCGGATCAGAGGCTCGTCGTCGACGATCAGGATATCGCGAGCCATCAGCTCTCACCGTTCTCTGGTATGGCGTGCTCAGTCCCGGGCGCAGCGAAGACGAGCGTGACCCGGGCGCCGCCGGCGGCTCCGTTCTCCAGGAGCAGGCGGCCGCCGTGATCTTCCATGATCCTTCGCACGATGGCGAGGCCGAGGCCCGTGCCGTCCGCGCGGTTCGTGACGTAGGGTTCGGTCAACTTTCCGCGCAGGGCCTCGGGCAGGCCCGGTCCGTTGTCCTCCACCTCGATTCGCCACTGGCCCTCGTCTTCGCATACGCGAATCTTGATGCGCCCGGCGGGCTTGTCGTCCAGGTCCCTGCTTTCGATCGCCTCGATGGCGTTCTTGAGCACGTTGGTGAGCGCCCGGCCGATCTGTCCGGCATCGCAGTCAAGATAGACCTCGTCCTCGGCTCGCTCGATGTCGAAGGCTATTTCCGGGCTCGACAGCCGGTGCAGGACTGCCGCTCGCTCGACGACTTCGATCAGATCGACCCGCTCCAGCACGGGCGCAGGCATGCGCGCAAAGGCGGAGAACGCATCGATCATCTCGCGAATGTCGCCGACCTGACGAACGATGATATCGGTGCAGTCTTCGAACACCTCGGGCTGCGTGCTGACTTCATCGAGATACTTGCGCCTGAGACGCTGGGCGGAGAGCTGGATCGGCGTCAGCGGGTTCTTGATTTCGTGGGCGAGGCGTTGCGCGACATCGGCCCATGCGGCCCGCCGCTGGGCCGATACCAACGCGCTGATGTCGTCGAACGTCACGACGAAACCGTCGATCCTGTGGCCGTCTCGCTCGGTCACGATGCGGACGAGCAGGGTACGGCGGTGCTCGCCACGAACCAGCTCGATCTGATCCTCCACCAGGGGTGGCGACCGCGTCCGGGCGCGAGCGAGCAGGTCGGCCGTCTCGGGGATCGCATCCTCCAGCACACGGCCCGTGAGGGCGCTTTCGCTCGCATCGAGCAGCGCCAGCGCCGACGGATTGGGCAACGTGATCCTCCCGTCCGCGTCGAGCCCGATGACTCCGGCAGAGACGCCCGCCAACACCGCCTCGGTGAAGCGCCGCCGCTCGTCAAGCTCGAGATTGGCATCCTGCAAAGCCTGCTGCTGGTTGTGAATCTGACCGGTCATGCGATTGAAGGCCCGGCTGAGCGAGCCGATCTCGTGATCCTGCGGGGGTTCTTCGACCCGCGCTGCCAGCTCGCCCGCGCGCACGCGGTCGGCAGCCGCGATGAGCCCGCCGATCGGGTGGGCGATGCGGTTGGCGAACTGGAGTCCCAGCCATACTGCGGAGAGCAGGACCAGGAGGGCAATCAGGATGAAGATGATGACAAAGGTGATCTGGATGCCGTAGCGCTCGTCCTCGAGGCGCTGATAGTCCCTTATCACGGCCTGAATATGCCGCGTGTGATCGACCACTTCGGGCTGGAAGGACCGCACCACGTAGAGATAGACGTCGATGAAGCCGGCGAGCTTGATCAGCGCGCGCATGCGGTCGCCGTCGCCCGGCAGGATGACGAGCTTTCCTTCCTCGGCAGAGTTGATGGCCCAATCGGGAATGGGCTCGATCTCCGCGGCGAATTCCACGTCGTTGCGCGCAACGATCTCTCCGTTGCGGCGAAACATGATCGCCTCGCTGAGCGAGAGCGCCGCCGCAGTGTCGGTCAGCAGTCGCGGCGTGAACTGCGGCGTGCGCGCGAGATGCGAGGCCCGGCCGTTGAGTTCCATGGCCGCTGCCAGGGTGCTGATGCGAAGATTGTCGCCCTGCTCCTGCACGTACGTCTGAACCACCGCCTGCGAACGGTTGATCGCGCTCGAGACCTTCTCACTAAACCACGACTGCATCCCGAAATGCAGAAAGAGCGCCGAGAACACGGCGACCACGATCGTAGGCGTCAGGGCGACAAAGCTGAAGAGCGCCGCCATCCGCGTGTGCAGCCGCGCGCCAGCCGCTCCGCGGCGGCGTTCGATCCAGAGTCTGACAAGCTGCGAAGCCACCAGCGCGCCGAGCAGGAGCAGCAGCACGAGGTCGACGTTGAGCAGGATCAGGATGGTCTGAGGATCGGGCGCGAACGGCGCCGAGCCGCTCATGGTGGCGTAGGTGATCGCGCCGCAAGTCAACGCGGCGCACGCCAGCCCGATCGCGAGCCAGCGCGGCACGTCGTGGCGTCGCGACCACGACGCGAAGCGCTGCCAGAAGGCGCTCTTCCCCGCGCGCGCGACCTGGCCGCCGGCAGTCTCCGTCCCGATCAGCGCTTCGTCAGCCATGACTGCTCACAGCATGGTCCGCCAATATCGGGCCGGCTCAGCCCGTCGCCTCGCCGCCCGGCGGGCCGTAGAACACGACCCAGACATACAAGTCGTCGCTGAAGTTCTCGAACGCATGCTCGACGCCGGCCGGCACGAACAGCACGTCGCCCGGCTGAAAGGCGTGGCTCTGGGAGCCGTTGCGGAAGTCTCCCCGGCCGCTCATGACCACGTAGACCTCGTCCTGGTCATGGGGCTTCTGCGGGTCCCCGCCTCGCGGCGCATAGAGACCGACCTGGAGCGTCCCGCGGTCGATCATCGGGGCGTACGACGTGCCGCCCGAACTCTCGGCAAGAGCCGTCACCGCCTGGGCCAACGTCACGTGGCCGGGGATATCGGCCGATCCTTCCATCATCCGGTATTCGTCCTCTCTCTGCGGTTCACGGCGGCAAGCGGGCCGCTCAGCCGGAATCGTCCCAGACCCAGGCGATCTGCTCGGTATCTTCGTAAGCCTGCCAATGAACGATCGCACCGTTCGAGATGCGGAAGTACCAGGCCGTCTCCTGATGGAGGAGGCGGCCGGTATTCTTGGCGGCCGATGTCTCGTCGATCAACACCATCACGTGCTCGCCTTCGCCGAACAACAGGTTCACCGTGTGGTCGCGGATGTCGAGGAGCGCGCCGATCGCGTGGAAGCACTGCTTGATCGGCTCTCGTCCCTGCCAGCGGCCGGCCCATGCGACCTTGAACGAGCCGGGCAGGACGACCACCGCGTCGTCGGCGAGCAGGCTCATCATCGTCTGTCCGTCTCCGCCTTTGATGGCCGTCAGGAACTGGCGGACGATCTCCTTGGGTTCGCTCTCTGCCATTGTCGCCTCTCCTCCTGCCGTCTATGCCGTCCGCCTTTCAGGCGCTTCCCGGCGCGCAGAGCAGCGCGGAGAGGCGCCCGAGACCGCCCGCTTCCTCGAGAGACCGTGTTGCACGCCGCAGCCAACGTGGAGCCGCTTGACCTGCTCCACGTCCTCGCGCGCGAGCGCCGCGTAGGCGAGACCCGACATTTCTTCGGCCAGAAGACGTGTGCGGTCGCGATCGGCCTCCATCAGCGCGCTCCCGGTTCGATGCAGGCTCCCCTGCCCTCGCCGGCCATATGATTACGCCCGCCCATATTGCACCCCTGCCCCGGTGCTGTATACAAGTCCCTCCGTCAGCTTCGCGCCGTCCGGGGGGCTCGAATGGCCAGGATTTCCAAGGAACTGATCACCGCGCAGGCCGCGGCGGGGGGCTGCCGGCCACCGGCCGAGGAGCGCGCCGAGGCCCTGGCGGACGCTGTCGGGCTGCTGGTGCAGGCGGCCGACGAAGCGGCGGCGGAGCTGCCCTTCGAGACCGAGCCGGCGCAGTTCCTCATCGCCATGGACGAGACTGCGGCACACTGACATGAGCGACGACATCCACCTCATGAGCCTGGTGGAGCTTGCCGACGCGATCGCGGCGCGGCAGCTCTCCGCCGTCGAAGTCATGACCGCCACCGTTGCCCGCGCCGAACGGCTCCAGCCCGTGCTCAACTGCTTCATTTCCCTCCAGGCCGAGGCGGCGCTGGAGCGTGCGGCGGAAGCCGATGCCGCGCTCGCGCGGGGCGCGGCACCGGGCCCCCTGCACGGCGTGCCGCTCGCCCACAAGGACATGTTCTACCGCGCGGGCCACGTCACCACCTGCGGCTCACGCATCCGCAGGGACTTCGTGCCGGACCACGACAGCACCGCCCTCGCCCGCCTCGGTCGCGCGGGCGCGATCTATCTCGGCGGGCTCAACATGGCGGAGTTCGCCACCGGCCCCACCGGCCACAACGAGCACTGGGGCGATTGCCGCAACCCGTGGAACCAGGCGCACATCTCCGGCGGCTCGTCGAGCGGATCCGGCGCGTCGGTCGGCGGCCGCGTGGTCTACGGCGCGCTCGGCTCCGACACCGGCGGCTCGGTCCGCCTGCCGTCGGCCTGCTGCGGCGTGGTCGGGCTCAAGCCGACCAACGGCCTCGTCAGCCGCCACGGGCTCATGCCGCTCTCCTTCACGCTGGACACGGTCGGCCCGCTCGCCCGCACCGTGCGCGATGCGGCGCGGATCACGGGCGTGATCGCCGGGCACGACCCGCACGATCCGACCTCGAGCCGTCGCGCCGTGCCCGACTACGAGGCGGTGCTGGCCGAGGGCGTCGAAGGCCTCAGGATCGGCATGCCGACGGACTATTTCTACGACCTCGCCACCGACGAGGTGCGCGCCCTGATGGAGCGGAGCCTCGACGTCTTCCGCGCCGCCGGCGCCGAGGTCGTCGAGGTCCCGGTGCCCGACATCGCGCGCATCAACCACCTCTCCAACGTCGTCCTCTCGAGCGAGGCAGCCGCGATCCACGAGCCCTGGATTACCGGCCGGCCGGACGACTACCAGGCGCAGGTGCGCAACCGCTACGAGCCCGGCCTTCACGTGCCGGCCGTGAAGTACATCCAGGCGCTCTCCGCCCGTGCCGGACTGCTGCGGGAATTCGTGGATACCGCGCTCGCCGGCGTCGATGCGTTGCACACGCCGGGCATTCCCTTCCCGATCCCGACGCGGGACGAGACCAACGTCGGCGGGGGCGAGCGCATGGCCCAGATGGTCGCCGGTCTGAGCTGGTGCACCCGCGCCGCCAACTATCTGGGCGGGCCTGCGCTGATCGTGCCCTGCGGCTTCACCGGGAGCGGCCTTCCCGCCGCCTTCCAGCTCATGGGCCGCCCGTTCTCCGAAGAAACCCTCTTCCGCCTGGGTCACGCCTATCAGGGCGCGACCGACTGGCACACGCGGGCGCCCGGCCTATGATCCCGCGCGGGCGTCGCCGGGAGCGCGCGCCGCTGGCACGGACCCTTGAAACACGAGTGACGGAGGCGTGGCGATAGCGATGACGGCGCACGGCACATTCTTCTGGAACGAGCTGATGACCTGGAGCGTCGACAAGGCCAAGGCGTTCTACGCGGACACGCTCGGCTGGCAGTACGAGTCCCATCCGATGGCGGACGGCGGCACCTACACGCTCTGCAAGGCGGGCGAGGCCATGGCCGCCGGCATCTTCGAGATGAAGCCGGACGCGGGCTTCGACGGGGTGCCGGACCACTGGTTCTCCTACATCGCCGTGGACGACATCGACGCCCGGCTCGCCGGCGTCGAGGCGGCAGGCGGCGAGGTCTGCCGTCCGGCCTTCGACGTGCCCGACGTCGGGCGCTTCGCCGTGGTCAAGGACGGCGGCGGCGCCTTCATCGGCTGGGTCACCCCGGTCGAGCGGGACTGACGCACGGGGAGGCGCACGATCTACGACGCGATCGTCGTCGGCGCACGCTGCGCCGGCGCGCCCACGGCCATGCTGCTGGCCCGCAGGGGCTATCGCGTCCTGCTGCTCGACCGAGATCGCTTCCCGAGCGACATGGGGCAGTCGACGCACCTCATCCACCCCCTGGGTGCCGCTCACCTGCGCGACTGGGGCGTCCTGCCGCAGATCGCCGCCCGCGCGGCGCCCTTCACCGGCTGGCGGGTCGACCTGCACGGTACCGTGCTCCAGGGAGCGCCGCCCGCCGTGGACGGCTGCGACGACTCTTACGGCCCCCGGCGCTACCTGCTGGATTCCGTGCTGGCCGAGGCGGCAGTCGCTTCCGGCGCTGAATTCCGCGATGGCGCCCGCGTTGCCCAACTCGTCGAGGATGACGGCAGGGTTGCCGGCGTCGTGATCGCGGGAGCAGGCGGAAGCCGACAGGTGGAGCGAGCCCGCCTCGTCATCGGCGCGGACGGGCCGAACTCCGTGGTCGCCCGTTCCGTCGGCGCGAAGGAATCCCTGTGCGAGCCCATCGTGCAGAGCAATATCTGGAGCTACTGGGAGGGCATCGCGCTCGACCACGTCAGGCTCTATATCCGCGAGCACAAGGGCGCCTTCGCCTTCCCCGCGAGCGACGGCACCGTGCTGGTCGCCGCCAACCTGATGCACGACGAGTTCGTGGCCGCCCGGCACGACCGCGAAGCAGCCTTCCTCGCCAGGGTCGAAGAGGTTGCGCCCGACCTGCGGGCGATGCTGCCTGGCGCCAAGCGGGTGGAGGAGTTTCACGGCGGCTGCACGCGGGCCTTCGTGCGCGAGGCGGCCGGCCCCGGCTGGGCGCTGACGGGGGATGCGGGCATGAAGAAGGACCCGGTGACCGCGCAGGGCATCTCGACCGCGTTCCATTGCGCCGAAATGCTTGCCGAGGCCGTGGATGACGGCCTGAGCGGCCGGCGCCCGCTCGATGAGGCGCTCGCCGGATACCACGAGGCGCGCGACGACTGGCTGCTGCCCTACTACCGCTTCACCGCCCAGCTCGCCCGCTTCGCCAGGCCGAGCGAGACGCTGGCGACGTACTACCGGAGGATTCAGGACGACCCGGCCGAGACCGCCCGCCTCTTCGGCGCCGTTACCCTCACCCACTCGCCCGACGACGTGCTTCCAGCGGCCTGACGCAAACGTCGTCTTTCCGGCTCCCCGAGCCCGTCTGCTGTCGCGCCCCATGCCGGAATGCTGGTGCAGGCCGCGCGCTCCGTGCAGCGCACCATCGTCCGGGGCATCCGGCGGGCCGCAACGTCAAAGCCCGTCGCCGGCCCGAGACCCGGCTCAGCCCTTGCGAGCCTCCCGTGACTGCTGGCGCGCCCAGGAGTCGCGCAGGCCCACGGTGCGGTTGAAGACGGGCCGCTCGGGCGTGGACACCGGATCGGGGCAGAAATAGCCCCTCCGCTCGAACTGCACGGTCTCCCCCGGCGTCGCGTCGGCGAGGCCGGGCTCAAGTCGGCAGCCGCTCAGCACGGTGCGCGACTCCGGGTTGAGGTCGTCCCACATCTCGCCCCCGTCCGCGCCCGGTATGGGCTTCGTGAAGAGGGAGCTGAAAAGCCTCACCTCGGCCTCGACCGAGTCCTCCGCCGAGACCCAGTGCAGCGCCCCCCTCACCTTGCGCCCGTCCGGCGCCTGCCCGCCCCGGGTCTCGGGGTCGTAGGTGCAGCGCAACTCGGTCACGGCGCCGGACGCATCCTTGACCGCCTCGCGGCAGGTGACGAGATAGCCGTAGCGGAGCCGCACCTCCCGCCCCGGCGCCAGCCTGAAGAATTTCTTGGGCGGGTCTTCCATGAAGTCGTCCGCCTCCACGTAGAGGGTGCGGCCGAAGCGGACCTGCCGGGTGCCGGCGGCGGGGTCTTCCGGGTTGTTGAGGGCGTCGACCCACTCGCTCTCGCCTTCCGGGTAGTTCTCGATCGTGAGCTTCAGCGGGCGCAGCACCCCGAAGCGGCGCGGCGCGCTCTTGTTCAGCCGTTCGCGCACCGCATGGTCGAGCATCGCCTGCTCCACCAGGTTGTCGCTGGTCTTGGAGATGGCGAGCAGGCCGACGAAGTCGCGGATCGCCTCGGGCGGCACGCCGCGCCGGCGCAGGCCGCAGACGGTCGGCATCCGGGGGTCGTCCCATCCGTCCACCCTGCCCTCCTCCACGAGCTGCGTGAGGCGGCGCTTCGAGAGCACGGTGTGGCTGAGGTTGAGGCGCGAGAACTCGTACTGGCGCGGCACCATCGGCACCGGCAGGCGCTCGATCAGCCAGTCGTAGAGCGGGCGGTGGTCCTCGAACTCCAGCGTGCACAGCGAGTACGTGACGCCCTCGATCGCGTCGGACTGCCCGTGCGCGAAGTCGTAGGTGGGATAGATGCACCAGTCCTCGCCGGTGCGCGGGTGCGCGGCGTGCAGGATGCGGTAGAGCACCGGGTCGCGCATGTTGATGTTGCCCGACGCCATGTCGATCTTCGCCCGGAGCACCCGCGCGCCCTCGGGAAACTCACCGGCCCGCATGCGGCGGAAGAGGTCGAGGCTCTCCGCCGCCGGCCGGGTCCGATAGGGGCTGTCCCGCCCCGGCTCGGTAAGCGTGCCGCGGTGGGCGCGGATTTTCTCCGCCGAGAGGTCGTCCACGTAGGCGTCGCCAGCATGGATCAGGTGTTCGGCCCACGCGTAGAGGCGCTCGAAGTGGTCGGAGGCGAAATAGATGTGCTCGCCCCAGTCGAAGCCGAGCCAGCGCACGTCCTCCTGGATGGCCTCGATGAACTCGTGCTCTTCCTTGGTCGGATTGGTGTCGTCGAAGCGCAGGTGGCAGCGTCCGCCGAACTCCTGCGGCACGCCGAAGTTGAGGCAGATCGACTTGGCGTGGCCGATGTGCAGGTATCCGTTGGGCTCGGGCGGGAAGCGCGTCACCGCCTCGTCGTGCCGCCCGGCCGCAAGGTCGGCCCGGACCACCGCTCGAATGAAATCGTCGCCGCCGCTCATGTTACGCCGCTCCCTCTCCCGCAACCTCGACCACCGCGTCAGCGGAAGTTGGGCATGACCTCGCTGGCGAAGAGTTCGGCCGAGGCCATGGCGTCGGCGCCGGGAATGCCGGGCATGTGCATCCAGCAGATCATCTCGCTCGGGTTGCAGGCCGCCTGGTAGTCGCGGATGCGGGCGATGGCGAAGTCGGGATCGCCGATGATGTAGCGGTCCTTGAAGGTCGCGAACGCGACCTCGGTGGGATCGTCGATCACACTGCCGTCGTCCCGCCTCAGCACCCGGTCGCCGGCGGCGGAAGCGGCGCCGTAAAGCTCGCGATAGAGGTAGTCCACCGCCGGCGCGGCCTTCGCTTCCGCCTCCGCCGTGGTCGGCGCGACGAACACCTGGCGGATGATCGGCCGCTCCGGGATCTCCCAGCCGGCGGCGGCGGCAGCGGCCTCGTAGGGCTTGAAGTGGTCCTGCAGCTCGGCGAGCCCGTGGCGAGGCGACATGATCTGCACCGAGCGCCGCGCCGCGGCCCGCCGCAACGAGCCCGGAGCCGAGACCCCGTACCAGATGGGCGGATGCGGCCGCTGCACCGGCTTCGGCGTCACCCGCCCCTCGGGCACCCGGTAGTAGCGCCCCTCGAAGGAGAACGGCTCGCCGCTCCAGGCCTGGATCATCAGATCCAGCGCCTCCTCGAAGCGTCCCACGCGCTCCTCCCGCGGCACGCCGTGGGCGGCGAACTCCTGCGTCACGTAGCCCGGCGCCACGCCGAAGACGAAGCGCCCGCCCGAGAGGTTGTCGATGACCGCGACGTCTTCCGCGAGCTTGAGCGGCGCGTAGAGCGGCACCAGCAGGACCGCCGTGCCGATCCGCATTCGTTCGGTGACCGCCGCAGCCCCCGCCATGGCGACCAGCGGGCTCGGGCAGAATCCGTCCTTCTGCACGTGGTGGGAGCACTGGAACGCGGAGACATAGCCCAGCGCCTCGGCCCGCGGCAGGCAGCTCAGCATGTCCCGGTAGGTCTCGCTGCTGGCGATTCCGCTCTCCGGCGGCACCTGGTGAGCGAAGAGAAGGCCGAACTTCATCGCGCTGCTCCCGGTCTTGTCGCTTGCCTGCGGCCTCAGTGGAAGGCGGTGCCGGAGACGCCGGCGAGCCAGCCGTCGTCCACGCCCAGGTTCACGCCGTGGATGTGGGCGGCGTCTTCGGAGCAGAGGAAGAGCGCTGCAGCCGCGATCGCGTCCGGCTCCATGTAGCCGGTGCGGGTCGCCAGCATGCGGGCGAGGCTGGAGATGAAGGCGTCGTCGGTCCACTGGTGCTCGGTCATCTGGGTGCGGATGAAGCCCGGCGCCACCGAATTGACGTTGATGCGCTCGGGCGCGAGCTGCATCGCCAACGCCCGCGTCAGGTTGAGCAGCCCGCCCTTCGCCGCGCAGTAGGCTTCGGCGTTGGCGAATCCCTGGCTGGCTGCGATCGAGGTGATGTTGACGATACGCCCGCCGCCTTGCGCGCGCATCTGCGGCACCGCCGCCTGGATGAGGAAGAACACGCCCTTCAGGTTGATGTCGAGGTTGCGGTCCCAGTTCTCCTCGGTGACCTCGTCGAAGGGCATCTGCTCGAAGACTCCGACGCAGTTGACCAGGAGATCGATCGGGCCGAGATCGGCCTCGACCTCGCCGGCCAGCCGCCGGCACTCGGAGACCTGGCTGAGATCGGCCGTGTAGCAGCGTGCATCCGCCACCGGGCTCTCGCCGGATGCCGCGTCGGCCAGCGCCAGCTCTGCGCCCTCCGCAGCGAATCGCTCGGCGACCTTGCGCCCGATGCCGCCGAGCCCGCCCGTGATCAGTGCCCGCTTGCCCTCAAGCCTCATCGCTCGCCGTCCCTCTTGCAGCCGTCTACTCCATCAGCGCGATTTTTTCCGGCGCGATCCTGACGATCACGCGCTGCTCACCCTCCCTGCGGTGGGGATAGCTGTCGAGGTCCATGTACTTCTTCGTCATCGCGTCGATGCTTTCCTCGGCCCCCTCGTGCTCCATCGCCACGACGCGGCCCTGGATCATCGCCTGCTGATAGGGGTTCTCCATGTCGAAGACGGCGATCGCGACCCGCGCGTCGCGGCGCATGTTGCGGGGCTTCACCCGCCCCTCCGCCGTGTTGAAGACGATGTGCGGGCCGTCGGTGTGGATCCAGACGACCGACGCCTGGGGCCGCCCGTCGCTCATCACGGTGGCCACGGTCGCGAAGTTCTTGCCGTCCAGCAGCCGTCTGGCCAGATCGGGCAGCTCCACCATCTCTCGTCTCCTTCTCGAACTCGCCGTCGCGGCGCCACCATACAGCCGGCGCCGGCCGATCGCACGCCCCCACCGCTCGCTTGGCAACGGCCCTACGCAAGAGAGGCCGGCCTCAGGTCGATCTCTGCGATGTTCTTGAGAGGCATCGCCGTGATGGCACTTGTGAGCGAATAGGTCAGGTCCCCGGGATAGAGAACCCAGAGATGCTCCAGGCCCAAGTCTTCCATGACGACGTGCATGGACTTCGTTGTGCGCGGCGCGTCGGTACACTTGAACTCGAAGCCCCAGCGCCGTCCCCGCCGCAGCAACAGCAGATCGAGCTCGGCGCCCCTCCGGGTGGCATAGAAGTACGCTTCGTGCTGGCCGTGCGCGAGCAAAGTCTGTTCCAGTGCGAACCCCTCCCAACTGGCGCCGTAGCGGGGATGCACGGGCAGATCGGTCTCCCTCTCCAGCCCCAGCAGAAAGTGCAGCACGCCGCTATCGCGCAGATACACCTTGGGAGACTTGACGATGCGCTTCCCCAGGTTTTCGAACCACGGCGGCAAGACTCGGACCATGAATGAACCCGCCAGCAGATCGCGATACCGGTTCACTGTGGGAACGGTCACATCCATCGAGCGCGCCAATTCCGCCGCGTTCCAGGTCTGCCCGTGATAGTGCGCCAGCATGCGCCAGAAGCGCCCCAGCGAGTCGGGCGAGACCCTGGAACCCAGACCGGGCACGTCCCGCTCCAGGAACGTCCGCGTGAACGAGCGCATCCAGCGTGTCCACGCCGGGGCAGACGGTGCCAGCCAGGCGCGGGGAAAGCCGCCACGCATCCAGAGCCGGTCCTGATTGGCGGGTCCCACCTCGACCAGCGAGAAGCCGCCCACGTCCACGAACAGGATCCGCCCCGCCAGCGTCTCGGAAACGCCCTTGATCAGGTCCCAGGACGCACTGCCCAGCAACAGGAAGACCGCCTTTCGATCGGGGTCGTCGCAGATCGGACGCAGCACCTCGAACAGCGCCGGCATGCGCTGGATTTCGTCAATGACGACCAGCCCCTCACTGTTCCCGAGAACCCTCTCGGGCGTTCTCGTCAAAGCCTCGCGCGTCGCCGCAACCTCAAGGTCGAAGAGTGTAGACGGCCCCGGCCACTGGCGAGCGAGTTGCCGCGCCAGCGTCGTCTTGCCCACCTGTCGGGCGCCCAGCAGGGCCACCGCCGGCACTTCGGAGAGACCGCCAGCAACCTCTGCCAGGAGCGAAGGACGCGCAATAAATTGTTGCATATCTAATGATAAGGATATGATTCACGACAATTATGAAACTTAGCCGACACGCCGGGCTGCGTCCAGCGCCAATGTCGGCTGTGAGCGGGGCCTATCGCCGCCCCGAACCCTGCCGGCTCAGGCGACCCACTCGTTGGCCTCGTCGCTGTCGCCGGCGACCGTGGTGCGGACCATGCGGCGCGGCTGGTCCAGGGGGTGGCCGAGACCCCGGTGCAGGACGCAGCGGTTGTCCCATATGACGAGATCGCCCACGTCCCACTTGTGAACGTGGATGCGCGGCGCCTGGCAAGCCGCCGTGCAGAGCCCTTCCAGGAGCTTGCGGCTCTCGTCCGGGTCCTCGCCCACGATATGGCTCGCATGGCGGCCGATGTAGAGGTTGCGCCGCCCGGTCGCCGGATGGGTGCGGATCACCGGCTGCTCCACCGGCGGCAGCGCGTCCCACTCGTCCCGTGTGATCGCCCCGGTCCCGCCGACCTTGCCCTGGCTGTAGGCGTAGCTGTGCACGGCGATCTTGTCCGCGAGCCACGCCCGCATGGCCGGGTCGAGGGCGTCGTAGGCCGCGCGCATGTCGGCAAAGGCGGTCTCGCCGCCGCTCTTCGGCACGACCTTCGCCACGAGCAGCGAGGCCTTGGCGGGAATCCGCTTGTACGAGCTGTCGGTGTGCCAGTAGTTGTTGCCCTGCAGCAGCCTTCCCGTGTCGCTCTTGGCCTCCCAGAGCGAGCCGTCCTTCTTCACGTTGGAAAGGTGGATGATCGCCGGGTCGTGCTTCGTGTGGGTCTTGGTGAGGCTGCGCTCCAGCGGCCCGAATCGGCGGCTGAAGGCGACCTGCTCCTCTTCCGAGAGGTACTGGCCGGGGAAGATCAGCACGGCGTGGGCGTGCCATGCCTCTAGGATGGCCGCGAAGGCCGCGTCGTCGAGCGCGTTCAGCCGGACGTTGCTGACGACCGCGCCGAGCGTCGCGTCGGTCGGCGTGATTTCGGGTGCCATGGCGCCCTCCCCCGGGGCTTGCCGGCCTCGCTATCCCCCGGCCCAGCCCGGAATGTAGCAGGGTCCCGGAATTGCGGGATAGCGCTCCAGCACCGATTCGTCGATCTCGATCCCGAGCCCCGGCCCGTCCGGCGGCTCGATATGCCCGTCCACGACGCCCTGGTAGCCCTTGGCGAGGTCGGTGCGGAACGGGTTCACCAGGGCCACGTCCGCCTCGTAGATCAGGCCGTTGGGAATCGCAGAGAGCAGGTGCGCGTTGCCGGCGGCGCTCAGGATGCTATGACTGGTATGCGGCGCCATCGGGATGTGCCAGGCGGCGGCCATGTCCGAGATCTTCTTCAACTCGCTCAAGCCCCCCGACTTGCAGAAGTCCGCCTGGCAGATCGAGATGGCGCGCCCCTCGAAGAGCGCGCGGAACGCCGGCCTCCCATAGTGGTTCTCGCCGGCCGCAATGGGGATCGCGGTCCGCCTGCGAAGCTCGGCATAGGCCGGGATGTTGTCCGGCGTGAACGGCTCCTCCAGCCAGTACACCCGGTTCTCCTCGCAGTAGCGCAGGACGTCCGGGATATCGAGCAGGTCGTAGCGCGTCGCGGCGTCGACGGCGATGTCGAGATCGTCGCCGAAGGTCTTGCGGATGTGGCCGACGCGCATGGCGTCCCGCGCCGGGTGATCGCCCACCCGCATCTTGATCGCGGTATAGCCCTCGCCCACCAGGGTCGCGACCTCTTTCTCCAGCTCTTCCGGTGGCTTGAAGCCAAGACTTAATCCCCCGGCGTAGGCGCGGATGCGCTTCCTGGAGCCGCCCATGAGCGTGTAGATCGGGAGGCCCAGCAGCTTGCCCTTGAGGTCCCAGAGCGCGTTGTCGATGCCGGCGAGCGCGGTGATGCTGCCGGCGCCCAGCCCGTGCGTGGTGATCTGCTGGCGCTCCAGCCGGTGCCAGATGCCCTCGCTGTCGAGCGGGTCGGCGCCGATGATTAGCGAGCCGAGGCCGTCCTGGATGACCGTCGCCATCGCCGTGGGGTTCTGGCCGTGGTGCGCCTCGCCGAGGCCGACCTTGCCGCTCTCGTCGGTGATCCGCACGAGCACGATGTCGCGCTTGGTGTTGGTGCCGAGACCCATGCGCACGAGATTGGTCTCGAACGGGCACGAATGCGCGCTCGCGCGTACCTCGACGATCCTGGCCATTGCTCTCCCCTTGCGTCGCCGGCTGCGGTGCCGCCGCGCGAAGCTATGCCGCTGCAGCACCCGCCGCAAGCGCCCCGCGGCAGGGTCCGGGCCGGCGGGAGGGAACTCAGGCCACGGGCGGAGCCGTCGGCGGGTTCACGCCGCCGGCTGAATTGGGCGCCCCTTCAACGCGTTGCGCGGAATTGGCTTCGTTTTGCAAAATTTCTTCTCTGTCGCTCGGCACGGCTCCGGCTCGGGATTCGCTCGCGGGTTCCTCGCGCGCGCCCTGCGGCGCGGCCGGGCGGGCGTCGCTTGCCTGTGCCGGGTCGGGATCGGCCTCTGCGGCCGGCTCCGCGTCGCGATCGGCAGAGTCGTCGGGCTGCGGCGCATCCGGCTCCATTGCTGCGCCACTCGCGCCCACCACGTCGCGCAGGCGGCGGAACTCGTCGAGCGTCCGGGTCAGCGACCGCTGCAGCATCGCCTCGTGACGCGCAAACTGGTCGAAGGCGCGGGCGCTCTCGCGCCGCTCAACCAGCACGCGCGCGCAGGGCGCCGCCGCATTCATGCAGTCGTCGAGGTGGTCCCTCTGCTTCCTGAACTCTTCCCTCACCGCCTTCGCCTCCTCTCCCAGTTCGTCGACAAAAGGCAGCGGGAAGATGATCTTCCATTCCTCTCGGTTCAGGGCCGCGTGATCGAAGACAATCTCGCCGTGGAAGAAGAGTTCCGCCTCCATGCGGGCGACGCGGTCGAGCCGCCAGAGCAGCACGGCAGCGCGCTCCGCCAGCACCTCCTGCAGCGCGCCCGCCGGCGCGAGGTCGGCGATGACGCCCTCCCTGAGCCGCTTGAACGCGTCCCCGTCCTCGTCCGTAAGCAGCACGAGCAACTCGGCGGTGAGGCCGTGGCGGAGCGCGTTGGCCGACGACGCGGCCTTGCCGGCCTCGGTCCTGGGTCCGGTGCTCTTGCGGGCGTTCTCTCGGTTGGCTTCGATCTGTCTCTGCGTCGCCATGACGGCTCCTTCCTCCTGGAACAGAAAAGGAATCAGGATGCCGCCCGGCTGGAACCGCAGCCACCGCACCATGGTGCGGGGCTGGAACGGCCCGCCCGCTTGCACGCCGCCGGAGCCTCGGGAACAATCGCGCGCCGGGAGGGACCATGACTGCACCCGCAAGCGATACCGCAGCCGATCCGGTCACGCGCGAGATCATCCGCGGCAAGCTGCTGGCGCTTGCCGACGAGATGGGCATCGTCATCGCCAAGACCTCCATGAGCCCGGTGATCTACGAGGTTCTCGACTTCGCCTGCGGCCTCTGCGATGCCGACGGCGAGCTGGTGGTGCAGACCAACGGCATCACGCTCTTCACCGGCACCTTCGCGCCGCAGGTGCGCTCCATCGTCCGCCGCCACGGCGAGAGCATGCGGCCGGGCGACGTCTTCATGACCAACGACCCCTTCGAGGGCGGCACCCATAGCTGCGACATCGCCCTGATAAAGCCGGTCTTTGTCGACGGCCGGCTCTTCGCCTTCGCCATCTCGGTGGCGCACTGGAGCGAGGTGGGCGGCGCCGTGCCGGGCAGCATCTCGCCCACGGCGACCGAGATCTACCAGGAGGGCGTGCGCTTTCCCGGCATCCGCGTCTGCCGGGACGACGAGACCATCGACGACGTGATCGCGCTGATCCGGGAGAACGTGCGCCTGCCCGTGCAGTCCCTCGGCGACTTCAACGCAGGGCTCGCCGCCGTCCGCATCGCCGAGACGCGGCTCCGCGAGGTCATCGCCCGCTACGGCAAGGCCGCGGTGGAAGGCACCTTCGGCCACATCCTGGAGACCAGCGAGCGGCTCAGCCGGGCCGCCGTCGCAGCGCTCCCCGACGGCGACTACGAGGCGGAGGACTGGATCGACGGCGACGGCATTTCCGAAGAGCGCTTCCGCGTCGCCGTCCGCGTCCGCATACGGGGCGAGACGATCACGTTCGACTTCACCGGCACCAGCCCGATGGTCAAGGGGCCCATCAACTGCGCCTTCGGCGCGCTCGATTCGGCGGTCAAGACGGTGTTCAAGTCGCTGGTGGACCCGCAGGCGCCCTCCAACGAGGGCTGGTTCCGCCCTGTGAGCCTGGTGTGCCCGCCGGGCACCGTGTTCACGGCCGAGAAGCCGGCGCCCACCGGCTGGTACTACGAGGGCTCGGCCCATGCCTCCGAGCTTGCCTGGAAGGCGCTCGCCCACGTCGCGCCCGAGCGCTTCAGCGCAGGCTCCTACATGAGCCTCGCCGGCACCTACTTCTACGGCCGTGACCCCGAGAGCGGGGAGGTCTACGTCCACATCGAGCCCGCCATCGGCGGCTGGGGCGCGACGGCGTCCGGCGACGGCACCAGCGCGCTCATCGCCACCACCGACGGCGACACCTACAACTACTCGGTCGAGCTGTTCGAGGCCAAGTTTCCCCTCGCCATCCGCCGCTACGCGCTGAACGTGGACGGCGGCGCCGGCGCGGGCCGCCACCGCGGCGGCTTCGGCGTGGTGCGCGAGTTCGAGGTCGCGGGCGCGGACGCCCACACCTATTGCAGCATCGGCCGCTCCATCGAGCGTCCCTGGGGTCTGGAAGGCGGCGGCGAGGGCTCGAACAACTACATGCGGATCGAATCGGGCGGCAGCGTCAAGCGCGTGGCCCGCATCCCTTACCAGGCGCTGGGCGAAGGCGACCGCGTCGCCGTGGTGACCGGCGGCGGCGGCGGCTTCGGCGACCCCCTAACCCGGCCGGCTGAGGAAGTCGCGGCCGATGTCGAGGACGGCTACATCTCGGCCGAGCAGGCGTGCAACGACTATGGCGTCGTCATCGCCGCCGGTGGAGCCGTGGACGAGGCCGCCACCGCCGCGCTTCGCGCCCAACTGCGTTGACCGGAGGTAGAGAATCGATGGCCCGCGAGTGGAAATGGGGCGTGCTCTTCAGCGGCGACAACCTGACGCTGGCGGAGACCATCGATTTCGCCCGGATGGCCGAGGACGCGGGCGCAGAAAGCCTCTGGACCACCGAGCTTGGCCGCGACGCCTTCGTGCCGCTCGCCGGCATGGCGGCCCGGTGCGCGCGCGCCCGCCTCGGCACCGGCGTCGCCGTCTTCGCCCGGCCGCCGGCGCTCACCGAGATCAGCGCCATGTCCATGGCGGAACTCACGGAAGGGCGCTTCGTGCTCGGCCTCGGCACGGCGCCGCCGGCGTGGAACGAGAACTGGCACGGCCTCCCCTACCGCCGCCCGGTGCGGCGCATGCGGGAATACGTCGAGGCGATCCGCCTGATGTGGACCGCGAGCCCGGCCTCGCCCATCGAGTACGAGGGCGAGATCATCACCATCCGCGATTACCGCCGCGTGCTGGCGCCGCCCTGCGCGCCCCCGCCCGTCTACCTCGCCGCCGTGCAGCCGGCGATGCTGCAGCTCACCGGCGAGGTCGCCGACGGCCTGCTCGCGAACCTGCTCAACACGCCCCGCTACTTCACCGACATCGTGCACCCCAACGTGGACAAGGGCCTTGCCAGGGCGGGGCGCACCCGCGCCGACATCGAGCTTTGCTCGCTCAAGGTCTGCTCCGTGGACCGCGACCGCGCGCGTGCCCGCCGCCGCGCGCGGGGGCCGATCGCGTTCTACTCGTGCCTCCCCTACTTCGATCAGGTGCTCGACCCCGCAGGCTTCACGCGCGAGAAGCTCGCGATCCGCGATGCCTGGGCGCGTGCGGACCTCGCCGCCATGACCGACCTCGTGACCGACGACATGGTGGATGCCCTCGTGCTGGCCGGCACGCCCGACGACGTGCGCGGCCAGCTCGACCGCTTCGAGGGGCTGTTCGAGACCGTGCTGCTCTACTGCCCGATGCCCTTCATCGACCGCGAGGAATCTTTGGCCAACCACCATGCCATGATCGAGGCGTTCGCGGATTGAACGGGGCCATCTCGTTGGGGAGACTATGGGCAACCGGACCGAAGGTCCGGAGCGCGCGACCGGCGCCCGAGGGAACACGAAAGAGAACGGAATTTCCTAGAATAAGGTCTTGACAGCGCGCCTACCCCAAACTGAACGAGCAAGTTCCACTGGCGTTGGGAGATGACGAATGAGACGACGTATCGGCCTATGGCTCGTGGTCGCATCCTTGCTCGCTATCTCACCAGCGGCATCGGCCAGCGAGGTAAGTGACTACGACCGTTTTGGGCTGTGGAACGGTTGTCTACCCACGGATCTGGTCGTCGAAGGCTTGGGCAAGGACGAGGCCAACATCGGGCTGACGAAGGAGGCGATCACAGTTGCCGTGCGAAGCAGGCTTCGCGGAGCGCGACTATTCGAGGCCGACCATCGGTTCACATACCTGTACGTGAACGTGCACGTGGTGGGCCGAGCATACAGTATCTATTTCGCCTACAATAAATGGCTGGAAGACTCCCTATCCGGCGAAAAAGGCTTCGCCATGACTTGGTACTCTGGCAGCACTGGCACGCACGGCGAGGACTCGGGCTACATCCTGTCGTCCGTATCGCGGCACGCGGATCGCTTCATCGACGAGTACCTGCGCGTGAATGCGGAGTCCTGCGGGTAACCCCTATTGCCACGACCGTAATCTAGGAAATTCCGAAAGAGAAAGTCCGATGACCAGTTACGCCCAGAGCCAGCGCCTGCCGCGCGCGGAGCGCAGCGACTTCCCCGCCGCCCAGGCGGAAATCTGGGATCACGTGGTCGAGACCCGCAAGCTCGACTTCATGCCCAACATGTTCGCGGTCATGGGCAAGAGCCCGGAGGCGCTCAGGGCCGTCGCCGCCGTGGGCGAGCACGTGCGCTGGCACTCGGCGCTCGATAACGACCTGCGCGAGATGGTGATCTGCACCGTCGCTCAAGGAGTCGGCAACATCTACGAATGGGACCACCACATCCACAAGGTGCCGGAGCGGTTCCGCAAGTCCGTCGGCACGCGCGCGATCGAGGAGGAGCCCGCGCCGCTCGGGCCGGCGCTCCGCCTCTGCCGCCTGCTTGCCGGCGGCGAGGACGTGGATGACGCGCTGGTCGCCGGCCTGCGCGAATCGCTCGGCGACGCCGGCCTCGTCGATCTCGTGGTGATGATCGGCTACTACCAGCTACTCGGCAGCTTCTGCGCCGTGCTCGGCATCGAGGTCGAGGAAACCGTCGCCCACGTCCCCTTCAACGCCTGAGGCCGCCGCCCCGGCACACGAACCCGCCCTTCCAGGAGCGCGTCCGTCTTTGACGGACGCGCGACAGGCCGCGACAGCGGCCCGCCGCGAATGCGGCGCCCTCGCGGAGGCGCCGGCCGCAGGCCGGCTGCCGTGAGCGACAAATGCCTAGAACGTTTCCGTCTATAACGGAAACGTTCTAGCGGTCAGAACCGGCCGGTGATCCCAAAGTGAATTCCGTGCTCTGACGTGGTCCCGAGCCGGTGCTCTCCGTAGAGGTCGAGGCTCACGGCACCGATGTCGTGGCGGACGCCTTCGCGCAGGCGCTGCTCGTCGCCGTCCCATTGCACCGCCCCGTACGGCGTCCATCGGCCCAGTCCCGAGGCAAAGCCGTAGCCCGCCTGGAGGTGCAGCCGCGAAGAGTCGCTGGCCGCCGTGTCGGTCTCCCACACCGGCGCATCGGGCACCGAACCTGCCAGCGCATCCACCGACACGGCGAGCCCCCGGCCATCCGCTCCCGCGCGGTAATGCGCCGTCAGCCGTGCGCCCGCGTCCCGCGTCTCGAAGTCGGTCCCGGCGGCCTCCGCATCCATTGCGCCGGCGGGCAGGTAGTACGTCATGCCCTCCACCTGGAGAGGGCCGCGCACATAGCCGAAGCCCGCCATCACCTCGGTGCGCGTCGCCTCGCCCCGCTCGTCGTCCTCGTAGCGCACGCCGAAGCCGATCCTGGGCGTCCAGCCGTCGCCTTCGGGCGGACGCTGGAAGAGCACGCCCGTGCGCAGCCGGCTCGCTTCGCCGGCCAGCGGGCGAAGCCCCGCCCTCCGCTCCGATTCGAGGCGTACCAGGAAGCCGTCGGCCGACACCGTCGGCGCGAAGCCCGCGACGAGCGGCCCGAGCCCGTGGCTGCTGCCGAAGGCGAGCATCTGCATGGAGAGGCCGGTTTCGACCGTGCCGAGGTCGTCGGTCAGCGACAGCTCCCCTTCGCCCGCGCCGACCAGGCTCCACAGCTCGGTCGATGCGCCCGGCGAGAAATGCAGGTACTGGTATGCGCTCGCGAGCGACGCTTCGAGCGACTCGGACTCGCCGAGGCCGAAGTTGCCTTCGTTCGCCGTATCCGAGAACGCCACCCCGGCCGAGACTCCCTCGCCGAAGCTGCGCTCGAAGCCGAGGAAGCGCGTCTCGTTGCCGCCCTCGATACCTTGCGCCTCGCCCCAGACGCGGGTCTCCCCGTCCAGGGCGACATCGAAGCGGCTGCCGCGCAGAAGCTCGCTCCACGAGCCCGAGCGCTCCGCCCTCTCGCGGTCCATCCAGACCGTCCCGCCCTTGGCGAAGGACGGGTCGTCGGGCGAGAAATCGGGGGTGGCCGCGCCGTTCCCGAACGAGACCGGATGGCCCGCGAGCGTCACCGACGATCCCTCCGGCCCCTGGCCCCGGCTGCCCATCGCTTCGACTGCGGACATGCCGAGCGTCCGCGCCGCCCGCGACAGCGCCTGCGATCCCTTGTCGAAGCGGGACGCCTCGGCGCCATGACTGGACGTGCTCCCGGTGAAATCGAAATTGGCCACGTGCCGCCTGATTTGGTGGTCGTTCGCCGGATCGAGTCGGCCCGTGTATGTCCGTTGCCGAGACCCGTAGAAGACCCTGATCGTGTAGTCGGCCGGAGCGGTTCCGCTGAAGTACGTGATGCGGACGATGTAGCGGCCCGACGGCGCCCCGTTCGTCCACACAATGTTCTCCGCGTTCGGATTGTCGGTCCTGGAGCCGTTCCCCGTGTCGTCGTGGTCCCACCGACCCACAAAACCATCGCAGGTATTCATTCTTCCCTCTCTGTAGCCGAGGGTCTGGACGCACGGATTCGTGACGAAGAGGTCGAGATCGACGTCCTCGTGCCAAGTGAGGTTGACCCGCACGTCGCCATGGGCACCTTGCAGATCGTCTGGCGCGTCGTCTTGCGAGTCATCTCCCATGAAGCGCACATGCAGGGTGTAGCGCCCGGACGTGCTGCCGCGGAAGCCCCTCACCCGCACAAAGTAGGTGCCGGCAGACAGGTGGCGCTCGATCCTGAAGTTGGTGCCGCTCCCCCCATCGTCGTTTCGGGTCAGCTCTCCGCCGCCGGAGTTCTCCAGGTGGCCGTAGGTATCCGTGCCCCCGCTGGTGTGGAGCCGCAACGTGCCAGGCCGGTCCAGAATGATCCGAAAATAGTCGGTATCGCCGGCCGTCAGCTCGCCGTCGGTCGTGATCTCGATGGACGAGTTGGTATCGAGGGCGATGCCGGTGGCGTCCGCCCGCGTGTTGCCGTGGTCGTCGCCGCGTGGCGGTGGTGGCGGTGGTGGCGGGGGGGGGGGGGCCCCCCCCCCCCCGCGCGGGGGGGGAACCCCAAACACGGGGGGGGTTGCGCGGGCAAAGGCACGGGAGGCCCAGACCACCAAAAAATAAGATT
>JAPPMY010000092.1:0-6053 GCA_028818855.1 Rhodospirillales bacterium | reverse complement strand
CGGGGGGCGTGATCTCGATGGACGAGTTGGTATCGAGGGCGATGCGGGTGGCGTCCGCCCGCGGGTGGCGGGGGGGGGCGCCGCGGGGCGGGGGGGGCGGGGGGGGGGGGGGGGTTCCGCCGCCACCGGACGAGGTCGCGGTATAACGCACATGCAGGGTGTAGGATCCCGTCACATTGGCCCGAAAGCCTCTCACCAGAATGTAGTAGGTGCCGCCGTTGACGTTGCGCTGGATTCGGAAGTTGTTTCCTTGGCCCCCGTCGTCGTCGTCGGCCAGCGTTCTGCCGAAGCGGTCCTCCAGGCGACCATAGGTGTCGGTACTGCCGCTGGAGTAGACCAGCATCCTGCCGGGGCCATCGACGGTGATGCGGAAAAAGTCGTAGTCACCAGGCGTCAACCTGCCGGACAGATTGTCCCCCGGGGCAACGACCGTTGCATCACCTCGCGAGTCGCCATGCGCGTCGCTTGGTGGCGGACTCCCGCCGCCCCCGCCGCTGGGGGGCGGGCTCCCTCCGCCGAACACGGGGTGGTCGTCGCCACTGGAATCGTCTCCGCCGCCGCCGCAGCCACTCAAGCCGAGGCAGAGGGCGACCAGCACGGTAAGCAGGGCCGCGTGGAGCCGGAGGCCGCGCGGCCTTGGCATCGAACATTGCGCTGGGAGGGACATGCTTGCGGCCTTATGATAGTGTTATTGATATAACTATAAGGGTGTGTCTCGGGGCACCCTTATACCGGGGTCGGCGAGCCTCGACAATAGTTATAGATAAATTCGTATACGCACAACTTAGATATTATGATTCGAAAATTTACGATCGATAGTGTTCGTGCCGGCCGTCGGGAACGCCGGCGCGGCTCGTTGCTCCCGCAACGAAACCCATGCTCTCGAAGATGCAGGTCAGGCCGCCGTGCCGGTGGAGTTCGGGCACGCCGGTGCTTGCCCCCGCGGCCCGCCGGTGCCCGGTCGGGAGCGGACGCAGGGCGCGGGCGGCTACTCCGCCGCGTCGGGCAGCGGCGCGGCCTCGGTGACGGCACGCAGCCCTGCGATCACGTCGTCCTTTTGCGCAAGCGCGGCGGTCTCCAGCACCTTGGAGACGACGGGGGCCGCCTGTGAGCCCGAGACCCGCAAAATCTCGTGGTCGAGCCAGTCGAAGAGCCGCTCCTGCGCCTCCTGCGCGATGCGGGCGCCGAGCGAAGGCCCGCGCGCGGTCTGCTCCACGATCAGCAGGCGGCTGGTGCGCCTGACGCTCGCGGCGATGGTCTCCCAGTCCATGCCGAGCGGGTCGAGGGTGCGGAGATCGATCACTTCCGCGTCGATTTCCGCATCCTCGCAGGCAGCCACGCTCACCGGCACCATGTTGGCGCAGGTCACCACCGTGCACGCGCTGCCGGGGCGCACGATCCGCGCCTTGCCGAAGGGGATGCAGTAGTCGAGGTCGTCGGGCACCAGTCCCGTCTCCTGGTAGAGCGCCTGGCACTCGATGATCGCCACCGGGTCGTCGCAGCGGACGGCGCTGTTGAAGAGCCCCACGTAGTCGAACGGCGTGGTCGGCGCGATGATGCGCCAGCCCGGCCAGAGCGCGAACACGCCGGACGGGTCCATCGAGTGCTGCGAGCCGTAGCCCCCGCCGGCCGCCACGCGGGCCCGCAGGATCAGCGGGGCTGCGTGGCCGCCGCCGAACATGTGGCGCACCTTGGCCGCCTGGTTGAAGAGCTGGTCCGCCGCCACGAGGCAGAAGTCCGCATACATGATCTCCACGATGGGCCTGAGCCCGTTGACCGCCGCGCCCAGCCCCATGCCGCAAAAACCGTTCTCCGCGATCGGCGTGCCGATCAGGCGCTCGGGGAAGGCCTCGCCGATCCCCTTGGTGGCGCCCACCGTGCCGCCCTTGAGCCGGTGCACGTCCTCGCCCAGCACGATCACGCTCTCGTCCCGCTCCATCGCGTGGAACTGGGCGGCGGCGATCGATTCGATGTAGGTCAGCTCCCGCGCCGTTGCCGCATCCACGTCCTCGGGCTCCAGGCGCGGCACGCCGTCCAGCTCCGATAGGTCGCCGCGAATGCCGATGTCGATCTCTGCCGTGTCGGGCCAGAGCGCTGGCACGACGCGGAGCCGGTTGGAGCCGGGCTCCGTCTCCGTGAGCGCCCGGGCGGCGCTTTCCACGGCCGCGCGGGCGCGGTCCTCCAGCGCTTCGACGCCGGCCTCGTCCATGACGCCGATCTCGATCAGCCGCTTCGGCATGGCGGTCGCCGGGTCGCGGGCCTGCCAGGCCTCCTCCTCGCCCTTGTCGCGGTAGCCGAAGGCGCTGCCCTTCATCGGCCCGTGCTGGTGGAAGTAGCGGTAGGTCAGCGATTCCACCAGCGCCGGCCCCTTGTCGGCTTCGATCTGGCCGCGCGCCCACTGCATCGCCTTGCGCACCGCCATCACGTCCATGCCGTCGACCTCGACCGAGGGCACCGCGAGCCCCTGCCCCCGCGCAGACAGCCGCGTCTCGCGCGTGGTCTCCGAGACATGCGTGGAGACCCCGTAGAGGTTGTTCTCGACGAAGAAGACGATGGGCAGGTCGTAGAGCGCAGCCAGGTTGAGGGACTCGTAGGCCGCTCCGTTCTGCATCGCGCCGTCGCCGAAGAAGGTGACCGTCAGGTTGCCGCTGCCCTGCAGCTTCTCGGCAAGCGCGTAGCCCACCGCCTGCGGCGGGTTGCCGCCGACGATGGCGTTGGTGCCGAGCACGCCCGCCTCGTCCCAGCGCATGTGCATCGAGCCGCCGCGCCCGCCGCAGTAGCCCGGCGAGAGCCCCATGATCTCGGCCATGGAGCGGCGCACGACCTCCTGCATGGCCTCGGGCCAGTCGTCTTCGCGCGGGTCGTAGTCCGGGGGCGCCGCGTGGTTCAGGAACTTCGCCAGGAACTGGTGGTGGGCGCGATGGGTGGCGTTGATCTTGTCGGCGTCGGTCAGCGTCGACATGGCGCCGACCGCGCCCCCTTCCTGGCCGATGCTCGCGTGCGCGGGCCCGTGCACGCAGCCTGCCTTGAAGAGTTCCAGGATGCGCTCCTCGAAGCGGCGGATGAGGAGGAGCTGTTCCAGGAGGTAGACCAGGACCTGCGGGTCCTCGTTCCGCCAGTCGTCCTCGTCGGCGACGAGACGGTTCCACGGAGTCTCGGAGATCAACGGTTCCATCGTCGGCATGGCGCTCTCCCTGCCCGCTCCGGCTTGCCGGCCCGTTATAGCAAAGCCCGCCCTACTGTCGGGAGAGGCGGCGTGTCTGGCGGCAGGCTGCGGATCGCGCTAGAACCCAACGCACCGGCATCTCGGCCGGAGGGCACACGCGGCGGAGGCCGGCGCGCACGATGATCTACGACGAGCCGCGATTCACGCCGGGCGGCGACCGCTTCATCGAGATGGAGCTGGGGGACGAGCTTAACTTCGACCTCAACTTCCTGGTCCACGCGCTCACCGCCCGCGTCCGCGAGGCCGGCTTTGACGGCATCATCGAATTGCTGCCCAACATGGCCTCCATCGTCATCAGCTACGATCCCGACCGCATCGGCTATGACGACGTGGTGCGCGAGATCGGCGGGCTCCACGCCTCCCTCGGCTCGCTGGAGGACGTGGAGCTGCCGAGCCCGCTCTACACCTTCCCCGTGCTCTATTTCGACCACGTCACCCGCGCCTGCTGGGAGGACTACTGCGCCCGCATCGGCGAGAAGGAGTACGACCCGGACCTCATGGTGCGGCTCAACGGGCTCGAGAGCCGCGCCCAGCTCGCGCGCATCCATTCGGGCACGGAGTACTGGGTGGCGGCATTGGGCTTCTATCCGGGCCTCGCCTCGCTGATCGCGCTGGACCCCCGCTGCCGCCTCACGGCGCCCAAGTACAACCCGCCCCGCACCTGGACGCCCAGGGGCACCCTCGGCTACGGCGGCTCGGTCACCTGCCTCTATCCGGCCCGCACGCCCGGCGGCTACCAGATCATCGGCCACTCGCCGGTGCCGGTGTTCGACCTGGAGCAGCGGCTCCGCGCCTTCCGCGACCGCCTCGCGCTGCTCCGGCCCGGCGACCGGGTTCGCTTCGTGCCCGTGGGCCGGGAGGAGTACGACCATGTCGAGGCCCAGGTGGAGAGCGGCGCCTACGAGCACCAGGTGGCGGCCTACGCCAAGTTCTCCATCCGCGCCTACCACGCCTGGCTCGAGGGTCTCGACATGAGCGTGCGGTTCTGATGATCGAGGTGCTCAAGCCGGGGCTGGAGACCTGCGTGCAGGATTTCCCGGGCCGCTACGGCTTCTGGGAGCAGGGCTTTCCGCCGTCCGGGCCCTTCGACATGTGGTCCTTCCGCCTCGCCAACCTCCTGGTGGGCAACGCGGCGGAGGCGGCGGGGCTGGAAATCCAGTTCCTCGGGCCCACGCTCCGCTTCGAGAGCGCAGCCGTCATCGCGCTCACCGGCGCGACGATGGCGCCAACGCTCGACGGCGCGCCCATGCCCCAGTGGGAGAGCGTCGCCGTCCCCGCCGGCGCGGTGCTGGAGACCGGCTTCGCACGCGTCGGCGCCCGCGCCTCTCTCGCCGTCTCCGGCGGCGTCGAGACGGCCCCGGTGCTGGGCTCGCGCTCCACCTTCCACATGGCGGGCGTCGGTGGCATGGAGGGCCACGCGATCAAGGAGGGCCAGCGCCTGCCCCAGGGCAGCGGAGACGGCACGCCGGGCCGCCGCGTGCGCCTGGACTGCCGCCCGCCCATCCCCTCCGAGAACGCATGGCAGATCGAGGTCGTGGCCGGCCCCAACGACGACTGGATCGACGAGGCGGGCCAGCGCATGTTCCTGGAGAGCGACTGGACCCTCCAAGCGCGCAGCAACCGCACCGGCTACCGCCTCACGGGTCCCGAGTGGACCTTCGCCGCCCGAGCCACAGACAAGGGGCCGGAGCACGGCGAGCACCCCTCCAACATCCTCGACCACGGCTATCCGGTCGGCTCCGTCAACCTCTGCGGGCAGACGCCGATCATCCTGGTCAACGACGGGCCATCGGCCGGCGGCTTCATCAACCCCTACACGGTGCCCTCGGCGGCGTTCTGGAAGCTCGCCCAGTCGAAGCCCAACGACACGTACCGCTTCAACCTCGTCTCGGTCGCCGAAGCCCAGGCCGCGCGCCGCGCCATCGACGCGCTCTGCACCGAATCGAGCCTGGAGGACGCTGGTCCGTGACGCGGTTCCTGCCGGCGCGGCTAGACCCGCTGCCCCACCTCCCCCTGTCCCCCTCCCCCCAAGGGCGGAGGGGGAACGCTAGCAATCCCGGCAGAGTCTCCCTCTCCGCCCCTGGGGGCGGAGAGGGCCGGGGTGAGGTGGGGGTGTTTTCTTTCACGCTTCATGCCAGGCCGCTGCTGGAGGACGCGGGGTGATCTACGACGAGCCGCGCTTCCTGCCCGGCGGCGACACCTTCGTGCTGGTGCAGTTCGGCGACGATGCGCGGATCGATCTCAACTTCATGGCGCTGGGGCTCACCGCCGCGCTGCGCGAGGACCGCACGAAGGGCGTGATCGACACCAATCCCTCCTACAACTCGGTGGTCGTCGAGTACGAGCCGGACCTGATCGGCCTGGACGACCTGGAGCGCGAGCTTCGGCGGCTCATCGAGGGCCTGGGTTCCGTCGACGACCTGGAGCTGGAAAGCCGGCTCGCCTACCTGCCCGTGATGTACAACGACCCCTGGACCAGGGCCTGCGTGGAGGACTACGCACAGCGCATCGCGCCGCGCGACGGCGACCCGGAATTCGTGGCCCGTATCAACGGGTTGGAAGATAAAGCTCAGCTTGCGCGTGTGCATTCGGGGACCGAGCACTGGGTGGTCGCCGTCTGCTCGACGCCCGGCCTGCCGCTGATGGTGGCGCTGGACCCCCGCTGCGCCATCACCTCGCCCAAGTACAATCCGCCCCGCACCTGGACCACGCTCGGCGCCATCGGCGTCGGCGGCCTCACCACCTCGATCTACACGACGCCGGGGCCCGGCGGCTACAACCTGATCGGCCGCACGCCGGTGCCGCTCTGGGACACGCAGGCGAGCCT
>JAPPMY010000015.1 GCA_028818855.1 Rhodospirillales bacterium | reverse complement strand
GATCGCCGGCCTGCCGTCGCACCGGGACTCGCGCTTCTGGCTCGCCACCGGCCTGCTGCTTCCGGTCTGGGACCGCCTGCCGGCCGAGAACATGCGGGTCCGGCGGCTCACCTCTGATGACGGCATCGCCCTCATCGGGCGCGTCCTCGACGCCGAGCAGGTGCGGGCCGTGCGCGCCGGCTTCGGCCTCGACGGCGGCCCCGCCATGACCGGCGCCGAAGCCTTCGAGGCGGTCATGGGACGCGGCAACGCGCTCGCCCTCGCCAACGGCTGGCGGCTCGCGCGCCGCCGCCTGATGGGCGCCGACCGCATCGAGATCGAGGGACCGGCCGACACCGACATGGATGCGCTGAAGCGGATGGGATGCACGGTGGAGATCGTCTCCTTCCGCGCCCGGATATTCGCGCCCAACGCGCACACGACGCAACGCATCCTCGAACGCTGGCCGCTCGCCGCCTGAGCGGCCCGCGTGATACGTATGGCCGGCCCGACGCCCGCCTTAATTCCGTCTCCAATGCGCCGGGGGTCCGTACCGCCGGCCCGCCGGCCGCCGGCCCCCATTTCACGGACAAGGAGAGCCGCCATGACCGCGCAGACCCTGCCCGACGAGCCGAACTTCTGCTTCTGTCCCGCCTACGACGTCGAGACCGAAGTGCAGCAGATCCGCATCGTCATCGAAGGCCTCGCCGGCCACGTCCCGACCGCGCTCATCTCCCTCGACCTCGAAAATGCTCTCGACATCTGCGACAAGCTGAACCGCCGGCTCGGGCTCGACCGCGAGGCCTGGCAAGCCATGGTCGCCGCCTCCATGCGCGCCGAGGACGACGACCCGGGGAGCGATGCTTGGCATTGAGCGACGATCTCCACCGCGCATCTGTTTGAGCACACCCCGTATTCGCCGAGAGGTCAGTGCATGAATTCGCACGACGACAGAAAAAGAGCTTCCACACTGACCGCGCTACTGCGCGCCGAACTCCGCAACGCGCGCTTTTCCTTGGCTCATCTCGCACCCACCAACACCAAATTCGTTCCGAATGAGCTCGGTGGCGGCACCAGCAGCGATATCGAAGAGACCTTCAACCAAGAGCTTGACGCTCGCGGCCTCCGGGCCCTGCACCAGGAAGATGTCTGGAAGCGAGAGCCATTCGGGTCCAACGTCCGCGTGGCAGCACTCTCCCGCAACTCAGAAAGCACCACCCGCCTCAGAGAATTCGAGCGCCTGCTCGATGACATCGGAGTCCTCACCGATGGCTGCGTTGCCCACGCCCTCGGCTCGGTTATTCCCCACTACTACGAGTCGTCTGCGGGAGGATCCGATGCCCCGGAGAAATCCTTCAGCGTCTCCGCAGCAACGAACCTTTGGAGCTATCTTCTCGTCGACTCCTGCCTCACTACGCCCCGACGCACCGCAAACAAGGTGCTCCGCTGGGTACGGGGCGCCCCGCTCGCCTTCGAAACGCGCGTCCTCCTCGGCCGGTTGAACGCAGCCTCGTCCTTTGCCCTCGCAGGCGGTCTTGCCGTCGAGCGACTGCCCCGCAGAAACGACCAGCTCGAGGGTTGGTTTCCTGCAGGCTCCAGTGACGCACGGTCGGACTATCTGGATCGCACGATGCTGCGCATTCCGTGCAAAATCTTTCCTGTTCTGTCCAAGCCTACCAAGATCACCAAACAACTTGACGGCACTCCCACCCAGTCATGGGAAACCTCGGCCACCATCGAATCATCCTGGCCATTGCCGCCCGGAGGCATCCACAGACTCGGACGCGCCCTGTCTCTCGTGCGCGACGTGGCCGTCGAGATGCCCAGGATCTGGCTCGATTACGGCGATCATGCTCATTTCGGGCAGCGGTTGGACAGTTCTTCCTACGGCATCGGCAGCCGTGAGCTTCCTCCCCGAACCCCCGCGGATCCCACGTTGACTGCGCATGACCTGAAGGAGGCCCTTCAGCTTCAGCCCAAGTTCCGTAACATGCCCGACGGTGTTGAGACCGCCATGCAGTACTGGCTGAAGTCGAAGGCGCGCAGTACCTCTCTTGCGGACCGCCTGGTATTCCTCAGAACCGCCCTGGAGTCGCTCTTCCTACACGGCGGTAACAAGGCGGAACTGACCTTCAGGCTCGCTACTAACGGCGCCTGGTACACCGGTCAAAACCGGGCGGACAGGCAGAAAAAATACCGGGTCCTCACGAAGGTCTATCGTGCCGCGTCAACGGCGGTCCACGCTGGCAACCTGACAGATACGGATTCCGCGCTCCTTGAACACGGCCAAGACATTTGCAGGCATGCTATCCTGAAGCGGCTCCGCTCCAGGAAGAACCTCGTGTGGGAAGACATCGTCTTCGGTGGCTGACCTCGCGAATTGAGACTGCTTCCCTGCTGCGCAGCCGGCCCGGCGCCGTCTCCGGTCAGCCCCGCCACGCGAGCCACCACCAGGCGATCCAGACGGGCAGGCTGAGCGCGACCGCGCAGACCGCGATCGCGAGCGGCCCGAGCAGGCCCGCGAACACCGCCACCGGGACTGTCACCGCGCCGAGCGCCACCCCCGCGAGCCAGGCGCCGCGCCGGCAGCCGAGCCGCCACAGCCTCCGGCATCCGAGCGCGAGCGGCAGGCCGCAGGGCACGAGCGGCGCCAGCGACAGCCCCTCCATCGCCATCGCCGCCAGCCACGGCCCCGGCGTCCCGGCCGCAACCGCATCCGGCCCGAACCGCACCGCCGCCTGCGCCACGATCCCGGCCGGCAGCCAGAGCAGCGCCAGCGGCCAGAACCCGTGACGCCCGATCCATCCGCGCCCGTCCATGAGGTAGCGATGCACCAGGCCGGGGCGGCGTTCAAGCGGGCCGGACCGCATGTCGCCGGGGAGGCAGAGAAGAGCGTGCGGGGGGTGAGGCCGCTGACGGAGAGGGAGCGGCGGTAATCGAACTCCGGGAGATCGGGACATGGCGACATTGATCTACGCGGGCATTGGGGCGCGGGCGACGCCGAGGGCCGTGCTGGCGGATATGACCGTGATGGCGAAATGGTTGGCACGGACCGGCTGGCATCTTGCGAGCGGCGGGGCGGACGGGGCCGATGCTGCGTTTGCCGGGGGAGCGCCGGCCGGGCAGCGGACGATCTGGCTGCCGTGGCGGGGCTATAACGGGCATCGCGGGCCGGACTACCGGGTGCTGTCAGCGGCGGCGATGGCGGCGTGCATCGGGATCGCGGCGCCCCTGCATCCGGCGTGGGAGCGGTGTTCGCCGGCCGTCCGCAAGCTGCATGCCCGGAACGCGGCGGTGCTCGGACTGACGCAGGATCGGCCGGTCGATGCGGTGGTGGCATTCACGGCCGAAGGTCGCATCGAGGGCGGCACGGGCATGGCCATCCGCATCGCCGAGGCCCGCGGCATCCCGGTGTTCAACCTGGGAGCGATGACGCCGCGGGCCGTGTGCGAGCGCCTGGCCGCGATCCGCCGCGCCGTCCCTTCACCGTAGAGCAGGAGGAGAGCGCCTGTCGGGCGAGTGTCCGGCAGGCCGGAGGGAGTGGTTTCCCCGCGCCGATGCCAGACAGGGCAACGGCGCGAGGAGACCCGCCCATGTTCAATCCCCACTTCCGCTTCGCCACCCCGACCGGCGGCGACCTTCTGACCGAGCTGGGCGTCCGTCCCGAGCTCGTCCGCGAGGTGACCGAGGACGAGCGCGCGATCCGCTGTCCCGACCGCGGCGCGGACTATCCCGAACACCGCTTCGCGAGCCTCGCCCCGGAACCGTCGCTCGACCGCGGCCTGCACGAGGCCGGACCCGACGAGCCCTGGGACCCGGCGTCGTCGCCCTCGTCAGCCGGTTAGAGGTGGAGGGGGGCTTGAAGAGATTGAACGGTCGGGGGTTCGGGGGAGTGACCCCGGCCTCCGGTCGTTCGGAACCATCGTCATCAACCAGGAACCACAGGAGACCGTCATGGCCTTCGGAAAGAACTACGCGGAACTCGTCGGCCGCCTCGGCGCCGACGTCACCATCAACCACCTCGCCTCGGGCGGGCGCGTCGCCAATCTGTCGATCGCGACCGACGAGGGGTATCTGGATCGCAACTCGGGCCAGAAGGTCGACAAGACCGAGTGGCACCGGGTCGTGACCTTCCAGGACGGGCTGATCGACATGCTCGAGAAGCACGCGAAGAAGGGCCGGCTGATCGCCGTCGAGGGCAAGATGCAGACCCGGCGCTGGCGCAAGGAGGGCGAGGACTCCGACCGCTTCTCGACCGAGATCCTCGTCGTGCCGGGCCACAGGGTGCAGTTCTACGACAAGCCCAACGGCGCGCCCGACGCGGACGCCCAGGCGCCGATGGACGACACCGCCGCGCAGGCCGTCGTGCCGGCGAGCGGCACCGGGAACATCGAAGACCCGCCGTTCTAGGCCGCCTCTCATCGTTCCTCCCTCCCTCGGGAGCCGGCACTTCGTGCCGGCTCCCTTTCTTTTTGAAGCGGGCCTGGAGTCTTTCCTCCCCATCCCACTGCCGTCGGTCTCCGCCGCCGGAGGAAGAGCGGAGCTTCCGCAGGGCGTTCGCATTTGCGAGGAGGAGAGCATGATCCGCAGCACCGAGAGCGTCTTCGCCCAGGGGGCCGTCCTCGTCCCCGATTTCGTCACCCCGGCCGAGGAGGAGCGCATCCTGCTCCGCATCGGCCAGGCGTCCTGGATGACCGAGCTGCGCCGCCGCGTGCAGCATTACGGCTTCCGCTACAGCTACAGCGGCGCGAGCCGCCCGGCGCCCGCGGCGTCGTTCCCGCGCTGGGCCGAGGTCATGGCGGATCGCCTGCGGCCGCACTTCGACGACACGCTGCCGGTGCAGTGCATCGTCAACGAGTACCGCCCGGGCCAGGGGATCGGCATGCACGCCGACCACCGCGACTTCGGGCCGGTCGTCGCCTCGCTGTCGCTCGCCGCCAACTGGCCGATGCGCTTCCGCCCGCGCTCCGTCCGCCCCTACGCGCGCGACGGGCTGCCGGGCGACGAGGTCGTCGTACTCCCGCGCCGCTCGGTTCTGGTCCTCGCGGGCCGCGCGCGCTCGGCGTTCATGCACGGCATCGACCGCGCCGACACCACCGGCGAGGCCGCGACGCGCCTCTCGGCGACCTTCCGCACCCTCGCGCCGGCCGCCGAGCGTCCGTGAGGCGGCCGCCGGCGATCCATCTTCGATCTTCCCCTGCCAGGAGCTGCGCCATGATCCGTTTCGTCCAGGGCGACCTCTTCGCCTCCGGCTGC
>JAPPMY010000174.1 GCA_028818855.1 Rhodospirillales bacterium | reverse complement strand
GGCCGCCCGCAAGGCGCACGCCGGTGGCCTGATCGAGGACGAAGGACTGCGGCGGGTATTCGCGGGGTGCGAGGCGATGGCTGGAGGCGGAGCATGAGAGGGAGGGAAGGACGTGGACAGCTCGGACGCAGCGGGGAGTTCCGCTGTATCGGGGAGTGCCCCTGTTGCGTGGCGGGACTCGATGCGCCCGGTGCGCTTCTACGTGTTCGACGCGCGCCTGCTGATCCTGGCGCTGCCGTGGCTGTTCCTGCCCAACTGGTGGACGACGGCGCTGGTTGCGGCGGCGATGCTGGCCTGCCGCGCGGCGGAAGCGCGGGGCTACCGCCTGCGCGCGGCCGTGCGCGCCCTGCGCAGCCTGAGCGCGGGACGGCGCCGGGCGCTCCATGCCGCCCGTCAGCGCCGCTTTACGGACTTCGGGTGACGGTCGCGGCGGCGGCGGTCGCGCTGGTCGCGCTGTCGGCGGCGCCCGTGTCGGGCGAGTTTCGTTACGTCGCGCCAGCGGAGGTGGAGGCGGCGGCGGAACTGGCGGAGCCCCCCGAGCCGGAGAAGAGCGAGAACGCGGGAGAAGCGGATATCGACTCAGCCCCCGGTTCCGGCCCAGCGGTCCTGGACCCGGGGGTCGCCGCCACGAGCGTCTGGCGGGTGTATGAGGGCGAGATGCTGCGGGCCGTGCTGGCGCGGTGGGCGGGGCGGGCCGGCTCGGAGGTGCTGTTCCTGACCGACCGGCGCTACCGGCTGGACGGCGACGCGGCCTTCGAGGGCGGGTTCACGGACGCGGTGCAGGCGCTGTTCCGGAGCCTGTCGCTTCTCCCGCACCCGCCGGTGGCCGCGCGATCGGAGTGCGGGACGACGCTCGTCGTGAGACACCGGATGCCGCGATCCGGCGGCAATGAGGCGGTGCCATGAAGCGGTCGATCGGACGCGCAGTCATGGCCGGCGTGCTGGTTGCTGGCGTGGCAGCGACGACGGTGTGTGCTCCCGTGAACGGCGTTCGTGCGGGCAGCGAGGCCCGTCTCGGCCTGGGGGGTGTTGTGCCCGAGGGTCTGGTCTTGGCGCTGCGCGCCAACGGCGCGGACATAATCCCGCTGGGCTCCCGCGGCGGGGTGAACGGCTATTTCGTCATGCCGGCGAAGGGTACAGGCTACAGCCTGTACGTCACCGAAGACGGCCATGCTGTCGCCGGCCTGCTCTACGGGCCGGATGGCATGGAGATTACGGGCGCCCAGCTCGCCGCAGCCCGGACCGCGGCGGATTCGGCGCATCCGGCGGATGCCGCACCGCCGGAGACACTCGTGCCCGAGACCCTCGTGCCGCAGACACTGGTGCCGCAGACACTGGTGCCGGAGACGGCAGCGCCGGCGATGACCGCCCATGCGGAACCCGAAGGCGCCGCGCCTCCGTCCTCTTCGCCCTTCCTGACGAGGCTGTTCGAGCGCAGTGCGGCCGCCTTCGGGTTCACGCTCGGAAAGCGCGGGCCCGTGGTCGTGCTGCTCGGAGACCCGGCGTGCTCGTTCTCGCGCTCTGCGGCGGCCAGGTTGGGACGCGCCGCGCTGGACGGACGAATGCAACTCCGAGTGGTGCCGGTGGCGATTCTCGGTGCCGATGCGGCCCGGCGTGCATCCGCGATCGCGGCAATTGCCGATCCGGCGCGCGCGTGGTTCGAGGGTCCGGATGGCACACCGGACCGGGTGGGCGCCGAACGGATCGCCCGCAACAACGCGCTGCTCGACGAGTGGAGGGCGAATGCGGTGCCGCTGATCGCGTGGCGCGCGCCGGACGGCGTCGTGACGCATCGCATCGGTGACATCGACGATGTGGATGCCTGGCTCACGGACACCTTCAGGGTGGGAGACACTCGTGCCGGACACCCTCAGGGTGAGAGACGGCCGTGAGTAGCCGCCTTCAGGCCGTGCGCGCGGCGGCGGGGCGCTTTGCGTTCCACCGCGACCAGCACCACGGCTGGCGCCGCGCCGCCGCCTGGCTGCTGGTCTGCAACGTCCTCACGGCGTGCGCCTTCGCGGGCTACGTCTGGATGCACTCCACCGTCTATATCGCCGTCGCCGCGACCCCGGACGGAAGGCTGGTCAGGCTCACGCCGCTGGACGAGCCGATCATGTCGGACGCGGCGCTCAGGAACTGGACCGTCTCGGCGGTCACCGAAGCCTTCACCCTCGGCCACCACGACTGGCGCCTCAGGCTCTCGGGCATCCGCGAGTACTTCACCGACGCGGGCTACGAGTCCTTCCTCAAGGGCCTCGACGAGAGCCTGTTCCTCGACCGGCTGCGCGACAACCTGCAGGTCGCCTCGGCGGTGGCCCAGGGCGCGCCGGTGATCGTCGACACCCGCTTCTTCGCGGGCCGCGTCGGCTGGGCGGTCGAGTTCCCCATCCTGGTCACCTTCTCGGCCGGCACGCGCCGGATCAGCCAGGAGCTGGTGGCGCAGGTGCTGGTGATGCGGGTGCCCCTCGACGAGCGCCCCGCCGGAATCGCCATCGAGCAGCTCATCGCCGGCAAGGGACCCTCGGGCCAGAGACTGTCGAGCCAAAGACCCTCGGGCCAGAGAGGTGGAGCATGAGAAACAGGGGATCGCCCTGGTACACCGCAGCGGCAATTCTGCTTATCGCGCTGCTGCCCTTGCCGGCGGCCGCGCAGGAAGGCGCCGAGCTCCCGCCGCCGATCGAGGTGGCGACGGACGCGTGGGCGGGACATGCGCTCTCCGACGACGAGGCCGCGCGTCAGGGCCGTACGGCGCTGCCCTTCACGCAAGACCAGATCGAGATCCTGGGCCGCATCCTGCGCGAGACCCAGGAAGCCACGGCAAGGGGGGCGGGCGATCCGCCCGCGGGCCGCGTTCGGCGAGTTCGGCTGGATGACGGCGCTATCCCGGCGATCGCGGTGCGGCGGGGCTACGTCACCGCCGTTTCGTTCACGGATTCGACCGGTGCCCCCTGGCCCATCGAGGAGGCCCTGGTGGACCGCCGCTTCCTGCTGCCCGACTCGCAGGGCGGGGCAGCGGAGGAGGACTCGGCAAGCACGCACCTGCTCTATCTGGCGCCGCAGGCCGCCTACCTGCGCGGCAACGCGGTGGTGAAGCTGCGGGGCCTCGCCGAGCCCGTCGTGGCACACCTGCTGGGGACCGGCGCGGACGCCGACTTCCGGGTCGAGATCCGGCTGGGCGTTTCCGGGCCGAACGCGGATCCGGGAGCGCTGGCGCAGCCTGCCGCGTTCCACGCCGGCGATGCGGTGTTGCTCGGACTGCTGGGCGGCGAGGTCCCGCCGGACGCCGGGCGGCTCGCCGTCGAAGGCGGCGCGGCCGGCGACCGGGCCTGGCGCAGGGGCGGCGAGGTGCTGCTGCTGACCCGCGCCCACCTGCTCTCGCCCGGTCCGCTCGCGGCCGAGCGCGGACCCGGCGGGCGCTGGGCCTACCGCCTCGCCCGCACTCCCCTGGTGCTGGTGAGCGACGGCGGCCACGAGAAGCGGCTCTCGCTCTCGAACACGGATGCGGGCGCCTACCGGCCGGAGGCACTCGTGCCGGACACCCTCAGGCCGAAGACACTTGTGGAGGGCGGCGATGAAGACTGAACGCGGCCGCGCGCGCGGGAGGCGCGGGGTGCCGGAAGCCATTTGCATGAGTGTGCTGGTCGCAGCGCTGTGGGCGGGCCTTGCCGGCGCAGGCCTCGCTCAGGTCCCCGACAATCGGGACCTCAAGCTGGACCCCGAGGACAGCGTACCGCCGTTCTATCGCGAAACGCTGGATGAGCGGGACCGGCAGCGCCTGAATGCGGCCCGCGAGGCCGGCGAGACCTACCTGCCCACGTTCCAGGGGCCGTCCTCGGCGCCGGCGGAGGCAGTGCCGTCCGCCGCCGCGACGCCTGCGCCGGAGCGGCCGCAGCCCGTGTACGAGGGCTACCGCAGGCCGGAACGGCGTGCGGAGCCGGCGCCGGGCGGCGACTCGCGCCCCGTGGGCGCGTACATCGACGTGTTGATCGAGGCCTGGACGCGCTCGCCGGGGATCGTCCGCGTGCGCTACCCCGAAGAGGCCGCACGCGATCCCGGCCCGGAGTCGCGAAGGGAGATTGCCGCACGACCTTCCGGGCGGGACCTTCAGGCCGCGAACGCGCGGGCGAGCGCAGCCGCTCCACCGCACGTCCCTGCCGGGACCGGGCTCTACGCCCGCACCATGTACGCCGTCGACTCCGACTACCCGGGCCCGGTGCTGCTGGAGATCCTGGAGCCGCCGCTCGCGGGCGCCGTCGCCTCGGGCGCGTTCACGCTGGTGGGCGAGCGCCTGACGCTCCGGCTGAGCCGCCTGGAGTACCGGGGCCGGAGCTACGGCGTCGACGCCTGGGCGGCCGGCTTGGACTGCGCCTGCTACGGCGTGGACGGCGAGGTCGACAGCCACTGGTTCGAGCGCGTGCTGCTGCCGGCGTCGGTGCGCTTCGCCGAGGGCTTCCTCACCGCCCTCTCGCGGCAGCGCGAGACCGTGATCGTCGGCGATGGCGTGCGCTACGAGCGCCTCGACGCCTCGACCCGGGAAGCGGTCCATGCGGGGCTCGCCACGGCGGCGCGCACCGCCGGCGACGTGCTCCTCGAGAACGCCCCGGACGGGCCCAGCGTGCGCATCGCCCGCGACACCGGGCTGGTGGTGGTGTTCGCCGCGCCGCCTGATCGGCGGGACGGCCCCGATGACTGAATCGAACGATCTCGGCCAAGCCATGATCTCGCTGGTCCGCGACCTCGAGCCCGGCCTGCTGATCCTGGTCACGGCCGTCTGCTACCTGCTCGCGCTGATGGCGCTGGCCCAAGGGCTGCTGCGCCTGCTCAAGACCTCCGAGGACAAGTTCCACGCGCCGTCGGCCGGCGGCACGGCGCTCTCCTTTCTGATCTGCATCGTGCTGGCCGCGCTTCCCTCTTGGCTCGATGCCGCGAGCGAGAGCCTCTTCGGTACGGCGAACCCGCCCGGCACCGCGAGCCTCGGATACGGCGGGCGCGGCGCCGACTACGACGCGCTGCTGGCGGCCGTGTTCGCCCTGGTCGCGCTGGTCGGCCTCTTCGCCTTCATCCGGGGCGCCTTCGTACTCCGCGCCGCCGCCGACGCGAGGCCCGGCGCGAGCGGCGCCCGTGCCTTCGCCCACATGGCCGGCGGCATCGCCGCCTGGCACCTCGGCGCCGTGATCGACGCCCTGCAGACCAGCCTCGGCATCCAGGTGCTGAGCATCCGGTGATGCCGCGCATCCGCTGAAAGGATTTTTCTCATGAACCCGACAAGCCTCGCGAAAGCCATCCGGCGCATCCTGCTGGAGTTGAGGAG
>JAPPMY010000031.1 GCA_028818855.1 Rhodospirillales bacterium | reverse complement strand
TCGAGAACGGCTTGCCCTCGTCCGGCAGGAACTCCAGCGCCGAGAGGTTGGCGGTCAGCATGGCGCGCACCGAGAGCGCCGTCTTCGGGTTGTCCGGATCGACGATGGACTGCGCGACCGTGCCCTCCATCGCCTCCGCGAGCGCGGTCAGGTCGGTCTTCAGGAGATGATCGACCAGGACCCGGTTCTCGGTGATGCCCTTCTGCCTGAGCACCCCGGCGCCGTTGGAGAAGAGCTGGCGGGCGGCCGTCACCCAGAAAGGATCGACGGTGTCCTTCTGCTGCGGAATCAGCGCGGCGGCCATCATGTCGAAGTCGCGCGGGTTGCGGGCTTCGAGGAAGGGCGACCAGCGCGGCGCGCGGGCGTCGAGCGGGTTCATCAGCACGTCGCGGTCCGCATCGAAGAACGCCCGCGTGTAGCTCCCCATCTTGTCGTAGAGGACGCAGCGCTCGCCGCGCGCGCGGATCTGCGCCACCAGATCGGAGATCAGCACCGTCTTGCCCGACCCGGTGGTGCCCGAGACGATGGTGTGCTGGGTCTCGGTCCGCTCCGGGTAGGGGATGCCGGCGATGCTGTACGGGCGGAAACCCCGACCGCCCGGAAAGGCGCCCAGGAGCCGTTCATGGGGCGATTGCAGCCGGCGTCGTAGCTCTGCGGCGGTGACCATCTCGGCGCCCCTGATGCGTTTCTGCCGCCCGAGCTGCGCGCCGCGATACCAGAACACCACCAGGAACAGCGCAATCAGTCCGCCCCCCGCCGTCAGGCCCAGCCCGGCGCTCGCGAACATCTCGGTCTTGATCCGCTCCCTCGCCTGCCTGGCGGGAACGGAGGCTGCGATCTCGCGAATGCGGAGCACCCGCCGCGTGCCGTCTTCGAAGCGGATTTCCTGGCCGGAGTCCGGGTCGTAGCCAAGCACGAGCTTGGCCTCGGCCAGCGTCACCATGCCCGCGGCATACCACTCCGCGCCGTTCGTGCGGTGCCAGAGCGTCCAGGCCGGCACCGCCACGGTGGTGAAGGCCGCGAACAGCACGGCCGCCCGGAAGAGCTGGCCCCACATGCGGATGCCGTGGAAGACGGTCTGGCCGCCCCGGAGCGTGCTGCCGCCGATGCCGCGCATCACGGTCGCCCCGTCATTGCACGACTCGCCGGACGGAGGTCGAGGCGGGCTTGGGGACGGGCGAAGGAGACGGGACGGAGAGAGTCCGTCTTCCGCTTTCGCCGGTATGATCGGAGGCCATGTCCATGACCGGAACAGACACGACCCTGGCGCCGGCCGCGCCCACCCGGACCGAGCGTGCCTTCGTGCTCGCCGGCTTCGCCCTCGCCGCCATCTGGACCGCCGTCGCGGCCGGCACGGGCGCGAGCCTGGAGACCGCCGGCACCGCGTGGCTCGCGGCAATTCTCTGGACGGTATTCGCCAGCCTCGCCTGCGCGCTCGCACGCGGCATCCGCCGGCGCGACTGGTCCGCCTTCACCGGCTACCGGCTTCCCGGCGGCCGCGACGAGCGGATCGACGCCGCAACGCAGAGCGGCCAGTACGCGTTCATCGAAGTCGCCGAGGAGCACGAGCGCCTGATGCGCGGCGACTGAGACCGGGACCGGTTTCCGGCCCGGCCTCACGGCGACGCCTTCCCCCAGTCCCTTTCGTCGGACGGCGGCGGGTCTGCCTCACCGTCCGGCGCCGCGTTTTTCGCCGAGCCGAACAGCTGCCCGGCGAGCCAGCCGCCGATGAACGGCAGGTTCTCCGTCGCCTGCCGCTCGAACGGCTTGTTCCTTTCCGCCGCAATCCCGGCGCGGCCTTCCGCGGTCTCCTGCCCGGTCACGGTCTGCCGGGCCTCCCGCGCCGTGCCCTTCATGATCTGGTCGGTCTTCGTTTCGACCCGCTCCTCCATCGCCCGCAGGTCCGTCTCGCCCGGCCGCGGCGCGCCGGCCTCCCCGGCCCGGTCACGCACGGCCGCCGACCAGCCGCCATACGCGGCGGCGGTCTCGCGCCCGTAGGCGCCGCGCAGCTCGCCCGCCGCGCCCTCGTATTCCGCGACGCCGCCCACGGTCGAGGGATCGGGTCCGGCAGGGGCGGGGTATTTCTCCGCGACGAAGGCGGCGGCGTATTCGCGGAGCTGCTCGGAATCCTCCGCCGTCTGCGGCGACGCGATGCGCATCGCCCCGGCGGCGCCGATGGCGCGCCCGTCCGAACCCGGCCGCTCCGAGAGCCAGGCGAAGAAGGGCTGGCCCAACTCGCGTTCGATCGCCTGGGCGTCGGAACGCACCTGCGCCGCCTGTTCAGACCAGCTCTCCGATTCCTGCCTGGCCAGCGACGCCCGCTCCTGGAAGGCGCGCATGCGCGTCAGGTTGGCCGACAGGCTCTCGTCGAGGCTCGCCATCTCGCTGTCGCCGGTCTGGGTGGAATAGCGCCGCGAGGCCTCCGACACCTGCGACCAGGTCTCGGTGACGCCGTGCTGGCGGTCGTACTCCTTCATCCGGTTCCAGGCGTCGGACTCGATGGTCTGCCCGCGCCAGAGCGCCGAGCCGTTCGCGCCGATCTTGGCAATGAAGTCCCAGCCGCCGCCGATCTTCGCCTCCGCGGTCAGGTTCATCGCCTGGCTCTTCGTCAGCCCGCCGAACTCGGCCAGCTTCTCGACATGGGAGTCCAGCTGCTGCGCCTGGCTCGACTCGCTTTCCGTCACGCCGCGCGCATACGCCTCCCCGGTCGAGACGTCGTGGCTGTAGCGCTCGATCAGCCCGGTCGCGTCGGTCACCGCGGCGTTGCGCGCCTGTCCCGCCTCCGCCGACCAGTGCCGCGAGACTCCACGGGCATGCTCGGCGCGCGCCTGGTGGCTGGTCGCCAGCGACTCCGACAGCCTGACGCCCGCGGCGGGAATGCGGCTGGTGGCAGCCCCGGCGTCGGCGACCACCGTGCCGTCGCCGGTCACCGTTATTGCCGCGCCGGCAGGCGCGTAGCCGGTGTAGCGGTCGGTATCGACATGGGCCGAGGTGCGGATCTGGCGACCCTCCAGCGTCGCGAACCGGTGCGTGTCGTAGCCGGTGTTGGCGAGGCTGAGATTGCCCGTCGTGCCCTCGTGCGCGGCGGAGGACGCCGCGTCCTGGCCAACCGCCAGTACCGAGGTCGCCAGCACCGTCGCCTTCGACAGCCCGTAGGCCAGCGCTGCGGCGAGGAACGGCACCGACATGGACAGATACCCGCTCATCACCGCGACATCCGAGGCGACCGCCCTGATCCCGGCCTGCGCCACCAGCGAGATGCCGATGTCGCCGCCGGGCATCGCCGCGGCGGCCTGCATCCGCTCGGCCGCCTCGCCCATCGAGATTCGGTGCAGCACCGCGTAGAGCGGCCCCCAGCTTTGCAGCCAGACCAGCCCGGTGACATACGACCGGAAAATGGTAGCCCCGGCCGGCGTCAGCATCAGCAGCACCGCCATCGGGAAGGCGCCGACATAGAGGCATTCGAAGACGATCCGCAGCAGCGGAACCCAGGTCTCGGCCTGCCGGCCGATGGCCCGGTAGGCGGAGACGGTCTGCGCCTCGGCCCTGGCTTCCGTGTAGGCCCGGAGCGCCGCCGCGTTGCCGGCCTCCGCCGCCCACTGTTCCCCAGCGTCGTGGACCGCATTGAGGACCATCTGCTGGCGCATGATCTCGCCTGCCGAGCGCGACGCGCCGATCAGGAAGTCGTGCGCAGCCGGAAGCGCGGCCAGCAGTTCCGCGCGGGCCAGCGCTTCGGTCCTGGCATCGGGGAATATCCGCCGCCCGAACACGGTGCCAGCGCGGGCGATCTCGGCGTTCCACTGGCCGTTGAGCCGCGACGCCGCATCGCGGCAGGTGACGATCTGCCGGTCGATCGGCGTCGCCCCGGTGCCGGTCGCGGCCTGGCGCGTGGCGAACTCCACCATCCGCGCGGGCGACGCCCCCGCCGACGGCGATCCCGTGGCGGTGACCAGTCGCCAGATGTCGGTCGATTCGCGCAGATCGTCGGCGGAGATGTGGCCCAGCAGCAACGCGTGGAAGACGCATTGGCGAGCGTAGTTGCGCACGTTCCGCGCGAACACCGTGTCGGTGATTTCCAGCCGGGTCGTCTTGGCGGCGAGCCGGGCGCCGAAGATCAGCCCGTGGCGCTGGTACTGGAGATCGTTGGGGAGCGTGAAGGCCTGCTCGGTGAGGCGCGTGAGGCCGTCGCCGACCTGGCTGGTGAGCGAGGCGAACAGCGCGAGGCCGATGGGGACGTTGGCAACCACCGCCGGCGCCAGGGTCGGGTCGAGCCGGTCCACCACACGGACGGTGGCCTTGGGCACGATCATCGCGCCCCAGACCGCCACGAACAGCAGCATCCACTTCGCGTTGTCTTTCCACGAGCCGCCGAAGGCGGTGCGGAAGAGCACCCAGGCGAGCCCCGCCACCCCGGCGAGCTGGGCGAGGGTGATGTAAGCGCCGCCGCCGGTGATCGCGGCAACGGCGTTCAGCAGATCGACGAGATAGGTCCCGCCGCCAAGGGTGAAGAGCTCGTACATATATTAAGGTGTCACCGCATGGCTCAACGCGACCCGGCCCCGGCGCCGCCGCGCGAGAATGCCAGCGCGGCCCGGAGATCGGCCGAGAGCGCGCCCGCGAGCTCGGTCTCGATCAGGCGCAGCTTCTCCACCACCGCGAGCGCGGTATTGAGGCGCTGGAGCCCCTGGTGGCGGTGGCGGGCGAGAGCGATGCGGTTGGACCGCAATCCTTCTCGCCAGCGCTGCAACTGCTCGCCGTCGGCGATGTCCAGCGTCCCGGCGCGCTCCTCGACGGTGCGGTGGAGATCGGTGATCCACACTTGCATGACGTCGAGCGCCACGGCCTCGGCGAGCGCGTCCATTTCCTGGTCGATCACCGCGCTCCGGTAGGCCGCCGCCGTGTTGGCGACCCGGTAGACCGGGAGCGTGGTGAGGTTCACGAGCCCGAGCGCAGGGGCGGGCGGGGCGGTGTCGGTGCGCACCGCATCCACCAGGTCGCGCAGCAGCGACGCCACCCGCGCCCGGAAGCCCCGGTTCGCCGGGATGGTCACCGTGCCGAGGCTCGGATTGAGGCAATGGTTCGGCGTATCGCAGCGATAGAC
Organism: Rhodospirillales bacterium; assembly: GCA_028818855.1. Taxonomy (GTDB): domain Bacteria; phylum Pseudomonadota; class Alphaproteobacteria; order UBA828; family UBA828; genus WTGU01. The sequence goes on along the minus strand of JAPPMY010000031.1, from coordinate 226 downwards.
CGGCAGCGCGCCGCCGCCCTCCATCAGCACCTCGGTGACGCGGCGATCCAGCGCCAGCGGCTCAAGGATGCGCACCCTCGGCCCGGAGGCATCGGCGTCCGTGGTCGGCGCGGTGACGATCAGCGTGCCGGTCACCGCCATGGCGAACTCGGCGAGTTGCGTATCCCCCGCCAGGAAGGACGACGCCCGGATCGCCTTCCAGGCATAGTTGACGTTGACCGGCACC
>JAPPMY010000102.1 GCA_028818855.1 Rhodospirillales bacterium | reverse complement strand
CCGGCAAGTTCATGGGCATGCACTTCATGAACCCGGTGCCGATGATGGAGCTGGTGGAGCTGGTGCGCGGCATCGCGACCGAGGAAGAGACCTACGAGACCGCACGGGGCGTGACCGAGCGCATGGGCAAGATCCCGGCCATGGCCGAGGATTTTCCCGCCTTCATCGTGAACCGCATCCTCATGCCGATGGTCAACGAGGCCATCTACGCGCTCTACGAGGGCGTGGGCACCGTGAAGGCCATCGACACGGCGATGAAGCTCGGCGCCCACCACCGCATGGGGCCGCTTGAGCTTGCCGACTTCATCGGCCTCGACACCTGCCACTCCATCATGCAGGTGCTCTACGAGGGCCTGGCCGACAGCAAGTACCGGCCCTGCCCGCTGCTCGCCAAGTATGTCGAGGCCGGCTGGCTCGGCCGCAAGACCGGCAAGGGCTTCTACGACTACTCCACCGGCACGCCGGTTCCGACGCGCTAGAGCGTATCCGTTTTAGACGGATACGCTCTAACCTTTTGTCGCTCACGGCAGCCGGCCTGCGGCCGGCGCCTCCGCGAGGGCGCCGCATTCGCGGCGGGCCGCTGTCGCGGCCTGTCGCGCGTCCGTCAAAGACGGACGCGCTCTAACCCGCCGCCCGGGCGGTCACCCGCGGTGATAGGGGTGGTCCGAGAGGATGCTCGCCGCCCGCCAGAGCTGCTCCGCCAGCATCGCGCGGGCGAGCAGGTGCGGCCACGTCATCGGCCCGAGCGACAGGACCAGGTCGGCGCGGGCGAGGGCGGGGGCCCCGTGGCCGTCCGCCCCGCCGATCAGGAAGGCCACGACGGCCGTGCCGTCGTCCCGGACGCGCCCGAGATGCGCGGCGAACGCCTCGCTGGTGAGCGCCCGGCCTGCGCCGTCGAGCGCCACGACGTGGGCGCCCTCGGGCAGTCTCTTCAGCAGCGCCGCCGCTTCGCGCCTGCGCCCGGCATCGCCGCCGCCGCCCGCCCGGACCTCGCGCAGCTCGAGAGGCCACGGCAGGCGCCGGCTGTAGCTCTCGAAGATCCGCTGCGCCGGATCGTCCCGGCCCCGGCCCACTGCCGCGACGATGAGGCGCATCGGCAGCGGGAAGTTCCTTCTACGTGCTACGCGGCGCCCGGCGTCGCGCCGCTAATCCTCGCCGGCGAGCGGCTGCTCTTCCGTTCCGCCGAGGGCCTCGACGGACCACATCTTCTCGAGGTTGTAGAGGGCGCGGATCTCGGGCCGGAAGACGTGGACGATGATGTCGCCGGCGTCGATCAGCACCCAGTCCGCGTTCTCGCGGCCTTCCGCCGCGCGCGCCGGCGTGCCGTCGTCCTTGAGCTGTTTCAGGAGCCGTTCCGCCACCGCATCGACATGGCGTTTCGATCGTCCGCTGGCGATGACCATGAGGTCGGCGATCGCCGTCTTGCCTTCGAGGTCGATGGTGACGATGTCTTCCGCCTTGGCATCGTCGAGCGCGGCGGCGACGGTCCGGTGAAGCGCCTCGGTGCCGGCCTTTCCCGGCTCCCGGCGAGGGGACCTAACAGGTCGGTTCGGTACCGTTATGGTGTTCCTCCAGCCTCCCCTGATCGGCCCGCCGTGACGTCGGCAGCGCGCAATGCCGTCGCCGACGCGGGATGCAGCGGACCGTGGATTATCATCCAGGCGGGCGGCTTGCACCGCGCGAGCCCTCGCGCGCGGCGTTCCGCCACTCTTCGGCGTGCGAATCGTTTCGCAGGCTTAACCACACTGGCATAGCGAGAGTAAGGCCAGCGGTCGATGACCGCAACGGGTAGAGCCTCGAAGAGAGCGGGCCAGCGCCGCCACTCGGCGAGCGTCGGCAGGTTGTCGGCGCCGACGATCCAGACCAGCCGGTGGCGCGGAAAGAGCCGCCTGAGCCGCGCCACCGTATCCACCGAATAGCAGCTGCCGAGGCGGCGCTCGATATCGCTCACGCGGAGCCTGCGGTCGCCGGCTGCGGTCCTCGCGCTCGCCAGCCGTTCGTCGAAGGCGGCCATCCCGGCGCGGGGCTTGAGCGGGTTCTGCGGCGAGACCAGCCACCACACCTCGTGCAGGCCCAGCCGCTTGAGCGCCAGCAGGCTGATGTGGCGGTGCCCCTCGTGGGCCGGATTGAAGGAGCCGCCGAGCAGGCCGATCCTGCGGCCAGGCGGCCGCGCGCGCGGCGCATCGCCCGGGGCCGGCCGGGATCGCCGCCGGCGCATGGGGACGAGGGTGATCAGGGGCGAACCTGTCCGGTGCCGTACACCTTGTACTTGTACGTGGTGAGCTGCTCGACGCCCACCGGCCCGCGCGCGTGCAGCTTGCCGGTCGAGATGCCGATCTCGGCACCCATGCCGAACTCGCCGCCGTCGGCAAACTGGGTGGACGCGTTGTGCAGCACGATGCCGCTGTCGACGCGCTCCATGAAGCGCTCGGCCGCCGCGGCGTCCTCGGTGATAATGCTGTCGGTATGGTGAGAGCCGTGCTCGTTGACGTGGGCGATCGCGGCGTCGAGCCCCTCTACCACGCCGACCGAGATGATCGCGTCGAGATATTCGGTCCCCCAGTCGGTCTCATCCGCCGGCACGACCCGCGAATCGAGCGCTTGCACGCGCGGATCGCCCCGCACCTCGCAGCCGGCCTCGAACAGGGGCTCGAGGATCGCGGGCAGCGAGTCTTCCACGGCCGCATCCACCAGCAGCGTTTCCGCCGCGCCGCAGATGCCGGTGCGCCGCATCTTGGCGTTGTAGGTGACGTCGCGCGCCTTCTCGGGGTCGGCGGCGGCATGCACGTAGACGTGGCAGTTGCCGTCGAGGTGCGCCATCACCGGCACCCGGCTCTCCGCCAGTACGCGCTCGATCAGCGAGCGGCCGCCGCGCGGCACGATGAGATCCAGCACGTCGTCCATGGTGAGCAGGATGCCGACCGCCGCGCGGTCGGTGGTCGGCACGAGCTGAATGCAGCCCGCCGGCAGCCCGCTCTCGACCAGCGCCGCCTGCAACGCCGCGGCGATGGCGCGCGAGGAGTGATAGCTTTCCGATCCGCCGCGCAGGATGGCCGCGTTCCCCGCCATAAGGCAGAGGGCGCCGGCATCGGCGGTCACGTTGGGCCGCGATTCGTAGATGATCCCGATGACGCCGATGGGCACCGAGACCCGGCGGATGCGGAGCCCGTTGGGCCGTTCCCACTCGCCCAGCAGCCGGCCGACGGGGTCCTCCAGCGCGGCCACCTGCTCGACCCCTGCCGCCATCGCCTCGACGCGGCCGGGATCCAGCGCGAGCCGGTCGAGCAAGGCGCTGCTCAGCCCCGACTCCCGGGCCGCCGCCATGTCGGCCGCGTTGGCCTCCAGGATCGTCGCCTCGTCCCTGCGGATGGCTGCCGCGGCCGCACGGAGCGCGCGCCGCCTCGTCTCGGCAGAGGTTGCGGCGAGCGCCTGCGCCGCGGCACGGGCCTCGGCGCCCAGCGCCGCCATCGCGGCGGCGATGCCGGGTTCGGCCTCGCGGCGCTCAGCCTGTGTCATGCTCACGGTCGTTGCTCCTGGTCGAGCACGAGATCGTCGCGGTGGATCATCTCGGCGCGGCCACGGTAGCCGAGGATCCGCTCTATTTCACGGGATTTGTGGCCGACGATGCGGCGCGCATCGGCGGCGGAATAGGCGACCAGGCCGCGGCCGGCCTCGCCGCCCTGCTCGACTCTGATCGCCACCGCGTCGCCGCGCTCGAACGCGCCCTCCACGGCCTTCACCCCGGCCGGCAGCAGGCTCCGGCCCTGAGCCAGCGCGCGCCGGGCGCCTTCGTCGATGACGAGCGTGCCGCGCGGCTCGAGCGCGCTCGCGATCCAGCTCTTTCGCGCCGCCCGCGGCGTCGCGGTGGAGACGAACCAGGTGGACCGCGCGCCGGCTTCCAGCGCGGCGAGCGGGCGCTCCACCGCGCCCTTCGCGATCACCATGTGGCAGCCCGCCGCCATCGCGTGCTTGGCGGCGGCGATCTTCGTCACCATCCCGCCGGCGGCGGTGGGCGTGCCGATGGTGCCCGCCATCGCCTCGATCTCGGGCGAGATGCGCTCCACAGTGGGGACCCAGCGGGCGTCCGGCACGTGCCGGGGATCGTCCTCGTAGAGACCGTCCACGTCGGAGAGCAGCACCAGCAGGTCCGCGCTCATCATCACGGCGACGCGGGCCGCCAGCCGGTCGTTGTCGCCGAAGCGGATCTCGTTGGTGGCGACAGTGTCGTTCTCGTTGATCACGGGCACGGTGCCGAGCGAGAGCAGCGTGTTGGTGGTGCTGCGCGCGTTGAGATAGCGCCGCCGCGCCTCGGTGTCCTCGTGGGTGAGCAGGATCTGCGCCACGCCGATCCCGTGGCGGGCGAGCGCCGACTGATAGGCATGGGCGAGCCTTATCTGCCCGCAGGCCGCCGCCGCCTGCATCTCCTCGAGCCTGAGGGTGTCTCCGCCCAGCCCGAGGTGGCGGCGGCCGATCGCGATCGCGCCGGAGGAGACGATCAGCACGTCCTTGCCGCGCTCGCGCAGCCCGGCGACGTCGCGGGCGAGGCCATCCAGCCAGGCTTCGTTGAGCGCGCCGCTCGCGGGCTCGGTGAGGAGCGCCGAGCCGATCTTGACCACGACGCGCGTGGCGCCGGCAAGCGAGGGCTGCATCACGCCGCGCCCCGGCCGTTCTGCGCGCGGACCGCACCCAGGGCCGCGGCCAGGACCGCCCGCACGCCCTCGCCGGCGGCGCCCGAGAGCAGGTGGACGGCGGCCCCCGCCTCGGCCGAGAGGCGCTCGCGCCGCCCAGCGCGATCCTCCAGTGCGAGCGCGTCCACCTTGTTGAGGCAGACGATCTCGGGCTTGGCCGCGAGGCCGTGGCCGTAGGCCCGGAGCTCGGTGCGCACGGTGCGGTAGGCGCCTGCCACGTCGTCTGCGGTGCCGTCGACGAGGTGGAGGAGCACCCCGCAGCGCTCAATGTGGCCGAGGAAGCGATCGCCCAATCCCGCGCCGCCGTGGGCGCCTTCGATCAGCCCGGGGATGTCGGCGATCACCAGCTCCTCGTCGCCCACGGCCGCGACGCCCAAGTGGGGATGGAGGGTGGTGAAGGGGTAATCCGCGATCTTGGGCCGCGCCCGGCTGACGGCGGCGAGGAAGGTCGACTTGCCGGCATTGGGCAGGCCGACCAACCCCGTATCGGCCACCAGCTTGAGGCGGAAGCTGATCCAGTGCTCCTCGCCGTCTCCGCCCGGGTCGGCGCGGCGCGGCGCGCGGTTGGTCGACGACTTGAAGCGCGCGTTGCCGCGCCCGCCATACCCGCCTTGGGCGAGCAGCGCGCGTGCGCCGGCCTGCGCGAGATCGGCGAACGGCGCATCGCCGGGTTCGGCGGAAATCTCCGTCCCCACCGGCACGGCGAGGACCACGTCCGCGCCACGCGCGCCGGCCCGGCATGCGCCCTGGCCGTGCTCGCCCCGGCCCGCCTTGACGTGCTGGCGGTAGCGGAAGTCGATGAGGGTGTTCAGGCCCTCGACAGCCTCGGCGTAGATCGAGCCCCCGTCGCCGCCATCGCCGCCGTCGGGCCCGCCGCGCGGCTCATTCTTGGCGCGGCGGAAGCTGACGCAGCCGTTGCCGCCTGCGCCGCTCTGCACATGAATCTTGGCCTGATCGAGAAACCGCATGACGCGGGTCCATGGCCCGGTGGGCGCCCGCCGCCGGGCGCGCGGGTGAGCGCGGTCTTGCTACGCGCTCGGCTCGACAGAGACGACCGTCTTCCCGCCGCCGCGCCGTGCGAACCGCACCTGCCCGTCGGTCAGGGCGAAGAGCGTGTGATCGCGCCCCATCCCGACGTTCTCGCCGGGATGCCACTTGGTGCCGCGCTGGCGCGCGATGATGTTGCCCGGAATGACCGCCTCGCCGCCGTACTTCTTGATGCCGAGCCGGCGACCCGCCGTGTCCCGGCCGTTGCGCGAACTGCCGCCTGCCTTCTTGTGCGCCATCAGCTCTTCTCCTCCGCCGGCTCGTCCGCAGGCGACTCGGTGGTCTCCTCGGCCGGCGCGTCGGTCGTCTCGTCTGTCGGGGCCTCGGCCGCCGGCTCTTCGCTGGGGGCGGCCGGCTCCGCGGCCTGGGCCGCAGGTGCATCGGCCGCCGTCGCTTCGGCCTCCGTCGCTTCGGCCTCGGTTGCTTCGGCCTCGGTTGCTTCAGCCTCGGCCTCCGCCGCTTCGGCGGGCGCGGGCTGCGCCTCCTCCGCCTTCCTGGCGGCCGTCTTCCGGGTGCGCGGTTTGGCTGCCGACTTGGCCCGCGTCGTCCGCTTCCGCTTGGCGGGGGCTGCCGCCTCGGCGCCCTCCGCCTCCGCCTTCTTCTTCCGCCGCGCGCGCCGCTTCTGGCCGGCCGCCAGAATCTCGTCGATGCGCAGCACGGTGAGCTCCTGCCGGTGCCCCCGCTTGCGGCGATGGTTCTTCCGCCGCTTCTTGCGGAAGACGATGATCTTCTCGCCGCGCGTGTGCTCGACGACCGTGGCCGCCACCCGCGCGCCTTCCACGAGCGGCTGGCCGAGGGAGACGGTCTCGCCGTCGCTCATCGCCAGCACCTCGCCAAGCTCGATCGTCTCGCCGGCCTCGGCCTTGAGCCGTTCCACCTGGATGACGTCCTCCGGCGCGACGCGGTATTGCTTCCCGCCAGAGCGAACCACAGCGAACATGGCAACCGTCCGTGTTGGGGAGCGGGGTGCTCCCCGCAGCGGGGCGCACTATAGGCCCGGTGCTCCTTCTGTCAATCGGCCGCTTCCAGGGCGTCGAGGAACCGCTCGATCGCGGCCTTGGGAATGTCGCGGGTGATGAAGACGATCCGCGTCCGCCGGTCCTCGTCGGGCCAGGCATCGAGCCACTGCACCGGGTGGAAGAGGTGCTGCACGCCGTGGATGACGGCAGGGGTCTCAGGCCGCTCCGCGACGTTGACGATGCCCTTGACCCGCAGCAGGTCGGCGCCCTTGCCGGCGATCAGGGATTCGAGGAAGTAGCCGAAGGCCGCCCCGCTCACGGGCGCATCGCGCACCACGCAATAGGCGCGGATGCTGTCGTCATGGCGGTTCGCATCGTGGTGGTGGGCGTGGTCCGAGGCGTCGCCTTCCGCGGCGAGGCTCTCGTCGCGCAGCCAGCGGCCGACGTCGGGGCTCTTGCTCTCCACCTCGAAGAGCCCGATGTCGAACAGCATGGCGGGCTCCGTCCGTCCGTTCTCGATGGCGAACATGGGAGCGCTCGGGTTGAGCGCGCGCAGGCGTGAGCGAAGGGCGTCGACGGCGGCAGGCTCCGCCAGGTCGCTCTTCGTCAGCAGCAGCCGGTCGGCCACGGCCGCCTGCTTTATCGATTCGCCGTGGGCCTCCAGGGTATCGCCACCGTTCACGCAGTCGACCGTGGCGACGACGCCATCCAGGCGATAGACGGCGACGATCAGCCGGTCCCGCATCAGCGTGTGCAGGATGGGCGCCGGATCGGCCAGCCCGGTGGTCTCGACCACGACGCGCTCGAACGGCGGGACCATGCCGTGCTTGCGGCGGCGGAAGAGGTCCTGCAGCGCGCCCAGCAGGTCGCCGCGCGCCGTGCAGCAGAGGCATCCGCCTTGCAGCTCGACGATATCCTCGCTGGTCTTTTGCACCAGCGCGTGGTCGAGACTGATCTCGCCGAACTCGTTGATCACGACGGCGGTGTTGGCGAACGCCGGCCGGCCCAGCAAGCGGGAGAGCACGGTCGTTTTGCCGCTGCCGAGGAATCCGGTCAGCACCGTGACCGGGATCAGGTCCGCAGGCGCGCGTCGTGGCACGGGATCGGGGCCCGCTACCCGGCGCGCGGGCCGGCCACGCGCGCGCCCCTCACCGTTCGTCCGCCTCGTGCAGGATGCCGCCCGGGACTTCGCCGGTCGGCGTCAGCTCGATCGTGCCGATGTTCACGTGGGCCGGGCGGGCCACGGCGTAGAGCACGGCGTCGGCGACATCCTCCGGGTCGAGAAGGCGGCAGCTTTCGAGGAAGGCGGTCCTGGCGGCAGCGTCGTCGCCATAGGCGCGGTCCGCAAACTCCGTTCGGGTGCTGCCGGGGCAGACCTCCGTGGCCCGCACGCCCGTGCCGTGCAGCTCGACCCGCAGGGTCTGATGGAGCAGGTGCTGGCCGGCCTTGGTGGCGCCGTAGAGGGCCTGGCGGATGGGATAGAGCCCGCTGATCGAGCCGATGGTGACCACGTGGCCGCGGCCGCGGGCGATCATGCCCGGCAGCACGAGGCGGCAGGCATGGAGCGAGACCGTCAGGTTCGTGGCGACAGCCCGGTCGATGACGGCAGGATCGACCTCGGCCACGGGCTCGGCGAAGCCGAGGCCGGTGGCGACGTTGTTGACGAGAACGTCGATCGGGCGCCCCTCCAGGAGCCGCGTCAGCGCGCCCGTGTCAGTCGCATCGAGGACGTGCGTCTCGCAGCCGGTCTGCGCCGCCAGCGCGGCGAGGCGATCCGCGCGGCGGGCGAGGGCGTGGACGGTCAGGCCTGCGGCCGAGAGAGCGCGGACGACGGCCTCGCCGATGCCGCTCGACGCGCCGGTGACGAAGGCCGTCTCGTATCCGTTCATGTGCCCTCCAGCGTCCACTCGAGGTGATGGTCGTAGAGCGTGGCGGGCAGGGGGCGGCCCGCCGCGTCCCAGCCCATCATCTGATAGTAGGTCTCGAGCACCCGGCGGAAGGTGGCGCGGTCCAGCTTCTGGCCCTTCTTGGGACCCTCCGAGATTGCCTCGTCGAAGAAGCGGTCGGGCAGCGTGTCGTCCTCGGGCCCCAACCCCTCGCGGTTGTTGTAGACCCGGTAGAGGTGATTGCGCCGCTCGCCGAAGCGCATGATCTCGTGGTCCGAGGTCTCCCAGCCCGTGACCGCGGCGAGCAGCGCGGCCATCTGGCCCATGCTGAGCACGCGGGTCGGCGCCACGGCGAAGACGCAGAAGGAGAGGGCGTCGGCCGCCGACCACAGCGTGTTGAGCGCCTTGTAGTTGCGCACCTTGTCGACGCCGAGGTGCTCCATCGGGATGCGCTCGTAGATGCCGAGCGTGCGCGAGAGGTCCATCGCGTGCGGCCAGCCGACGTCGACGTCGTAGTCCCAGTCGTGCTCGCAGATGTCATAGCGGGGGCCGATGGAGGCCACGGCGAAGCCGGTGGCGAGATTGCCCTGGCTGCGCGGCTCGAAGGGCACCATCTCCAGGCCCTTGACGTGCATGGCGTAGCGCTCGGCCCCGCCGCCGATGCGTTCGGCTGCGCGCTTCGCGCCTTCGGCCAGCAGGTCGCCCGCGCCCTCGCGCAGCGCGATGCGCTCGATCATGGCCCTGGTCGCATCCACATTGCCGAAGCGGAGGTCGAGGCCGTCGAGGTCGCCGGCGGAGAGAATGCCGCGCTCCACCAGCTCCATCGCGAACGAGAGCGTGAAGCCGAGGGAGACCGGGTCCATGCCCAGCTCGTTGAGGCGCGTGTTGTGGGCGATCAGCGTGGCGACGTCGGGCGTGCCGATGTTGGGGCCCATCGCGCCGGTCACCTCCTGGTGCATGGCGCTCGCGCGCACGTCGCCCTGGCCCGCCACGTGATAGACCTTCATGCAGTCGTTGGCGCACCCTGGGCAGGGCGCGATGCCCCGGTAATGGAGCTCCCAGTGGGGTTTGGCGTAGGCGTCGACCCGCTCGAATGTTGCCGTGCGGAAGTTGTCCACGTCGAGCGCTGCGTCCAGCCCGTGATCGTGGACCCAGACGGCGAAGCCCGGCCGCTCCTTCTGCCAGTTCGCCAGGATGTTGTCCGGGATGGCGGCGGCGAACGCGGCGCTGATGCGCCGGCAGGCGGCTTCGTCCGCAAGCGGCGGAGCCGTGCCCCCCTTGAGCACGATCGCCTTCAGCCTCTTGGCGCCCATCACGGCGCCCATCCCTAAGCGCTGGGCCTGGTGGGTGCGCCCGCTGACGATGCTGGCGAAGCGCACCCGATTCTCGCCGGCAGGCCCGATGACGGCGATCTCGGCGTCGGTGCCGAAGCGGCTCTCCAGCGCGTCCGTGGCCTCGCCCGTCGTGAGCCCCCACTCTGCGGCGGCATCGAAGAACGAGACCGCGCCGTCCTCGATCAGGAGGCCCGTGGCACGCGCTGCGGCACCGTGGAAGACGAGGGCGTCGTAGCCGGTGCGCTTCAGCGCGATGCCCCAGGGGCCCTCGACGCGGGCCTCGCCGATGCCGCCGGTGAGCGGCGACTTGGCGCAGACGACATGGCGCACCAGCCCCGCCAGCGGATAGCCGCTGACGACGCCGTTGGCGAAGATCAGCAGGTTCTCAGGGCCCAGTGGGTCGATGCCAGGGGGCGTTCCCTCCAGCAGCAGGCGGGCGGCGAGCACGCCCGCGCCCCCGGTGATGCGGTACTGCAGGTCCGCCGGCTCCTCGACCCAGCTCGTCTCGCGGCCGAGGTCGACGTGCAGCAGCCTGCCGTGATAGCCGTACCGGCTCATCGCGTCGTTCTCCCCCGGTTCAGGTCAGCGCGCAACGCGGGGCATCCAGCGGGTGACGTAGCCTGCGACCAGCACCACCAGGCGGTCGGTCGCGAGAGCCACGAGGGTCACGTAGAAGATGCTGATGATAATGATGTCGAGGCCCTGCGCGGTCAGCATCATCGAGAACACCTTGCCGATGCCGACCGGCGCGCCGAGAAGCTCGGTGACGACGGCGATCCCCCAGGCGAGCGCGACGCCGACGCGGATGCCGCCCACCAGCTCCGGGACGATCGCGGGCAGCACGATCGTGCGGAACACCTGCCCGCGCGAGGCGCCCATCGTGCGGGCGTACTGCAGGTAGACCTGGGGGACGTTGCGGATCGCCTCCAGCGTGTTGATGACGATCGCGAGGAACATATAGCCGATCAGCATTACGTACTGGGTCGTCGCGGTCGGGCCGAACCAGATCAGCAGCATCGGCGCGATGGCGAGCGGCGGGATCGCGCGGAGCACCTCGATCGGCGGCTGAATGAAGTCGCGGAACTGGCGGATCCACCCCATCAGGAGGCCGACCGCGACGCCCATCCCGATGCCGATGACGCCGCCGATGCAGACGCGGATGATGGATGCCGTAATGTGGGGGGTGATGCCCTCCGAGCCGCCGCCCTGGGCCGCGATCTCGGGCGATTCGAACAAGACCTCGATGAGCCGCACCGCCACGGCGTCGGGGGACGGCAGGCGGGCCGGGCCGAGCCACGCGGCGAACCCCCACCAGGCGCCCAGGATGATCAGAAAGCCGTAGGTCTGGCGGACGTGAAAGCCTATGCGTCCCAGACGGATCAAGGAGCGGCCGGACGGTCGGGCCGGAGCGCCGCGAAGCGCCCCGGCCCCACCTCACATGCGGGGTCTAGGACCCGGACTCGTGTGCGGCCCACTCAGCAGCCGCGCGGGCGAAGCGCCCGGCATCGTAGAAGTTGTAGATCGAGTCATGGAACACCGCCTGCGCCAGAAGCTCGGCGGCCTGTGGCGTCGCGTCAGAGACGGCAGCCCTAGCTGCGACGATTGCCGCATGCGCATCGACCTTGAGCGCCTGCATCTCGTGCCAGAACTCGATGGCGTAGGAGGCGTTGTCGGGCGTCCACTTGCCCGCCTCCAGCACTTCCTGCTCTTCCCACAGCTTGATGTGGGCGCCGGTGATGTTGGCGTAGTGCTCAGGGTTGGTGGAGCGATAGCGGTCCTCGTACCACACCGCCTGATCCTCGAAGGGCACGAAGGGGTTGAGCTCTTCGTAGATCACCTCGACGTCCACCGGCGTGAGCGTGGACCCCATGATCGAGTTGAGGAAGTCCGTGTGCGGCGGGATCGTCTCCTGCGGCCTGTCCACCATCAGCCTGAGCGTCCGGTAGATCATGCTGGCGAAGCGGTAGAGCGTCTCCTTGTTGTTCGCGTAGTACTCCCGCGTGGTCGCCCAGCCGTCGTGGAACACGGCCCGCAGCTCCTTGGAGTCGGGCGTCGCCGCCGCGAACTGCGAGATGTGCAGGGACGTCATCACCGGCACGAAGCCCTCCAACGTCATGGAGACGCGGCCCGGTGCGGAGCCCACGGCAAAGTCGGCGCGGCCGGAGATCATCTCGGCGACGATCTTCGAATCGGTGTCGAAGCTGTTGACCGTGATGTCGTCCATGCTCATGCCCGCGCTTTCCAGCGCGATGGTGATGAAGCCGCGGATGCCGCCCTCGTTGAGCGTGGCCAGCGTCTTGCCGCGGAACTGCTCGGCGGTCGCCTTGATCGCGGCGGTGGGCTCCATGCCCTCGTCGATGAACGCGGTCACCGACTTGTAGCCGGCCTCCGGATCGACCATGAAGCCGAAGCCCTGGAAGATGTCGCCGTGCATGAAGTCGACGTAGTTCGAGTTGGTGCTGTAGCCGGCGAGCGAGAACACCGTGGAGCCGGACGAGATGTCGACCGTGCCGGCGGTCAGCACCGAGACGATCTTGTCAGCGCCGACGCTGGTGCCGAACTTGCCGGGCGTGATCGTGATGCCCACGTCCTTGTCCCACCCTTTGGTGATGGGGATGACGATGTGGGTGTGGTCGATCGCGTGCAGGCTGGCGTAGCTCACCTCCACCTGCGGTATCTCCGGCACGGCCGGCTGGGCCAGCGCCGTCCCGCTGGCCACGACCATGGCCGCACCGGCTGCGAGCGCCGTGGCCTTGGATGCATATCGTTTCATGTTTCCCTCCCTGGATGCATGGTTGGTTGATCGATCCTCTGAGCCTTGCTGACTCAATGCTTAGCTTAGGAAACCTTGTTGCAAGCCGCTAGATCATGGCGAGCAGGCGGATCGGCGAGCCGGTGCCCCCCTTGAAGCGGAGCGGCGCCCCGATGACGCAGAACTCGTAGACCTTCTCGCGCACGATCTCCTCCAGGTAGACGTTCTCGATGAGGCGGATGCCCGACTTGCTCAGCATCTCGATGTGTATGGGCAGGCATTCGCCCTCGGTCTCGAAGGGGATCGGGTCGACCGCGAACTGGTCGAGGCCCCACATCATGATGTCGTGCTCGTTGGCCCACCCGGCGCAGGCCTTGCCGAGGCCGGGCTCGCCGGAGAGCAGAGTCTCCGGGTCTTCCCAGTGCTTGCCCCACCCGGTGTGGATGAACACGACATCGCCCTGGCGGACCTCGGTGCCCCCCTGGGCGGCCCGGGCGGCGTCGATCTCGTCCGGCTGTATCGCGTAGCCGGCCGGCAGGATGTCCTGGCCGAGGTGGCCGGCGACGTCGATCAGGATGCCGCGGGCGATGAAGGCGGGCACGTTCTCCATGCCGAGCCTGCGCGTTCCGAACGTGTCGATCACGTCCTTGTTGCGGACGTTGTTGTAGAGATAGTACTCGCCATCGGCCTGCCGCTGGCCGATATGGTTGAGGTTGTCGATGTGCGTGCCCGACTGGTCCGACATGTTGATGCGCAGGTTCTGCGCCGAGTAGCCGTTCTTCATGATGCCGAGATGCTTGTGGTGCCACTCCTCGCCGTTCTCCAGCGTGAACTGGGTGTTGGCGAAGAACTGCCCGTGGAAGCCCGGCACCGGCATTTCCCCCTCGAGCACGTGTGACAGGTCGTAGGTCTTCGCCTGCTTGATCATGGCGAGCGCGGCGAGCGTGCTCTCCGGCGTGACCAGATTCAGGGCACCCAGTTCGTCGTCCGGCCCCCAGCGTGACGGAAACGGACCAGTGGTAGCGTCAGTCATGGCGTTGCCTCCCTTGACACAAGCCCGGCGCGGCTACGGCACCCAGCGGTTTACGTATCGCGATGCCGCCAAATAGAGACCGTTCAGGATCAGCGACAGGATGACGAAGATGACGACGATCACGACGATTCGGCCGATCATGAAGAAGCGCTCGGAGAGGATCATCAGCCAGCCGAGGCCCGAGTCCGTCGCAAGCAGTTCTCCCGCAAGGACGATAGCGAAGGAAAGCCCGAGGATCACCCGGATTCCGCCGTTCAGCGACGGCAGGATCGCGGGCACGATGACGGTGCGGTAGATCTGCCGCCGCGTCGCGCCCATGCAGCGCGCGTAGTCCTGGTAGATCGGCGGCACGTTGCGGATCGCCTCCAGCGTGTTGACGATCATCATCGAGAACACGGCGAAGGAGACGAAGATCAGGATGCCGATCTCGCGCGCGCCGAACCAGAACATGAAGAGCGGGATGAGCGCGAGAATGGGGATCGTGCGCAGCAGCAGCACCGGCGGCAGGACGACGTCGCGCGCCCAGCGGCTCATGCCGACCAGGAGGCCCACGCCGATGCCGAGCCCGATGCCGGCGACGAGGCCGATCACGAGCCGGCGGATGGTGACGAGCGCGTTCTCGAACAGCACCGCGAGCGCCTGGCCGACATTCTGGCGATAGCCGAGCAGCCCCTCGTCGAAGCCGTAGTAGGTGGCGAACTCGGGGAACGAGACCGTGGCCACGTACTCGATGCGCGGGAACATGCGGTCCGCGCGGCGGGGGTTGTCCGTGAACACCCACCAGGCGAACGCCTCGTAGGCGACGATCAGGCAGACGAGGCCCAGGATTTGCCAGTGGTTGGGCAGGAGCTGCCGCCACTTGCGCCAGCGCGACGGCCGCGCGGGGGTCTCGCTGGCTGCAACGCTCATCACGCGGCGCTCAGCGCGGCCTCCTCATCCTCCGCCAGCTCGCCCCAGAGCGCCGCGAGGATCTCCCTGAACTCCGGCTCCGTGCGCATTTCCACCGTGCGCGGGCGGGTGAACGGGACCTCGATCACGTTCTCGATCTGGCCGGCGCGGAGCACGAAAATGCGGTCGGCCAGAAAGGTCGCCTCCTCGATGTCGTGGGTGACGAAGAGCGTCGTCTTGCGCTCCTGCGTCCAGATGCGCAGCAGCTCCTGCTGGAGCGTCACCTTGGTCACGTAGTCGAGCGAGCCGAAGGGCTCATCCATCAGCAGGACCTCGGGACTGTTGGCGAAGACGGCTGCGATCTGCACGCGCTTGCGCATGCCGCCGGAGAGGTCCTTGGGGAAGAAGTCGGCGAAGCGCTCGAGGCCCACGAGCCGCAGGTGCTCCTCGGCGATGCGCCGCCGCTCGGCCCGCGGCACGCCCCGCAGCTCGAGGCCGTACTCCACGTTCCGCAGCACCGAGCGCCACATCAGGATCGCGTCCTGCTGAAACACCATGCCGCGATCGCGCCCCGGCCCGGTCACGGGCGTGCCATCGAGCAGGACCTGGCCCGCGCTCGGCTCGATCAGGCCGGCGACGACGTTCAGCAACGTCGACTTGCCGCAGCCCGAGGCGCCGATCAGGACGACGAATTCCTCGTCCGCGATCTCGGCGTCGATGCCCCGCAATACCTGCAGCTCACCGCCATCCGGCGTCGCAAAGCTCTTTTCGATGCCCTGCAACACGATCGGCATCGCACCGGCCCTCCCTGACGGGCCGCATTATGGCACCTGCCAGAGCGCGTGATCCACCCTGGAGCGCGGCGAGCCGCGACGATGGCGCGGGCTCCGGGTCAATCCGGCCAGCGCCGGTGCAGCCAGAGCCATTGATCCGGCCGCTCGCGGATCCAGCCTTCGAGGACGCGGTTCACGGCGATCGTGCCCGCGCGAATTCGCTCCTCCCGCGTGCCCTCCTCGGGCATGGCGAGCCTGGGGTAGACGGTGATGCGGAAGTTGGCGCCGGCAAGCCGTTCCACCCGCACCGGCCACACCGGGCAGTCGTAGCGCAGCGCGAACGTCGCCACGGCCGTGCCGGTCATGGCATCGCGGCCGAAGAAGGGGACGGGGATGCCGGTGTTGAGCTTCTGATCGACCAGCAGGGCCACGTGGTGGCCGGCGCTCAGGGCGCGCACCATTTCGCGGGTGCCGTCTGCCCCCTTGGGCACGCGCCGTTGCGAAATCGTCTTCCTGCACCGCTTGATCAGGCGGTCGACGATCGGATTGTTGGCCTCACGGTAGACGGCGATTGCCGGAACCCCGGTCTGCTCCGGCGCGCGCGCGGCGATCTCCCAGTTGCCGATGTGGCCGGCAAAGAAGATGCCTCCGTTGGCGGAGAGTCTGGCTTCCTCCAGATGGTGGCGCCCGACGAGCTCGATCCGCCCGTCGGGTCTCTCGACCGAGAAGCGATGAATGTGCGGGTACTCCGCGGCGACGCGGCCGAGATGGCGCCACATGCGGTGTGCGCAGCGCCGGACCTCCGGCGGCGAAAGCTCCGGCAGAGCCCGGGCGAGGTTGTCGAGGCCGCGCCGGTGCACCGGGAGCAGGGGGCCGATCAGGCCGCCGAGAGCGGCGCCAAGGGCCGAGGCCCATCCCACCGGCAGCGCGCCCAGCACCGCAAGGAAGGCATAGGCCGCGGCGGCCTCGCAGACGTGCCGTGCCGTGCGCGGCAAGCCGGCCCTAGCCATGACGGCAGCGCGCGAGAAGCGGCGCCAGCACGGCGCGCACCGCCGCAGGATCGCGCCAGGCGAGGGTCACGGGGAGCGTCAGAACCATCGCCCGCGCATCCGGCGGGAGCCGCACGTGGTCCTTCTCGGTCGTCACCGGCTGGGCGTCCCGCTCCTTCGCTTGGGCTGCGATCGCCGCGATCTCGTCCGGCTTATAGCGGTGGTGGTCGGCGAAGGCATGGCGCGCGACCACGGCGCAGCCGGCCTCCTGCAGCGTCTCGAAGAATTTCTCGGGCCGCCCGATCCCGGCAAAGGCGACCACAGGGCGCTCGCGGAGCGTGCGGACCTCCTCGCCGGGAACCAGATCGGCCTCGATCACGGGCAGGTCGTGCGCCCCGAGCGCCTTGAGCGCGCCCCGCCGGTCGGCGCCCACGAGGACGAGCGCGTGAGCCCGGCGGAGGCCGCGGGCGAGCGGCTCGCGCAAGGGCCCGGCCGGCAGCACGCAGCCATTGCCGAAGCCCGCGCCGCCGTCGATGACCGCGAGGCAGAGGTCCTTCGCCAGCGTCGGGGTCTGCATGCCGTCGTCCATGAGCAGGACGGTGGCCCCTGCGGCCGCGGCCGCTTTCGCCCCCGCCGCCCGGTCGCGCGAGAGCCAGGTGGGTGCTGCGCGCGCAAGCAGCAGCGCCTCGTCGCCGACCGCGCGCGCGTCGTGACGGGCGGGGTCGACCCAGAGCGGCCCGGCCTCGCTGCCGCCGTAGCCGCGCGTGAGCACGTGGGGGTGCAGGCCGTCCGCGGCCAGCAGCCGGGCGAGGGCGATGACGGCCGGCGTCTTGCCGGCGCCGCCAGCGGTGAAGTTGCCGACGCAGATCACCGGCACTCCCGCCTCCGCCGGCCGCGCCAGGGCAGCGCGCGCCTGCGCGCCGAGCCGGTAGAGCCAGGAGAGAGGCGTCAGAGCGCAGGCGGCGGGCCCGCCGCGCTCAGCCGCCCAGAACGCCGGCGCGCGCATTGCGGCCGCAGGGTTGTTCGAGATGGTCGCGGATAAGGCCGAGCGCCGCCTCGACGCCGCCGCCGAGCGCGCGGGCGGCCTCTCCGGCAGCGGCCGCGCGCGCGGCCCGCGCGGCCTCGTCATCCAGCAGGGCCCGCACGGCGGCGGCCAGCGTGCGTGCGTCGGAGACACGGGCGACCGCGCCGGCATCCTCCAGCGCCGCAAACGCTTCCAGGAAGTTCTCCGTGTGCGGGCCGGTCACGAGCGCGCAGTCCAGCCGCGCCGGCTCGAGCGGGTTGTGCCCGCCATGAGCCGCAAGCGAGCCGCCGACGAAGGCGATGTCGGCGAGACGATAGACCGAGCCGAGCTCGCCCAGCGTATCCACGAGATAGACGGCGGTCGCCGGCGTGATGGCGCCGCCGGCCGAGTGCCGGGCGACGGTGAGACCGTGACTCTCCAGCAGCTCGGCGCAGGTATCGCCGCGCTCCGGGTGTCGCGGCGCCAGGATCGTGAGCAGGTCGGGAAAGCTCCGGCGCAGGGCGGAGGCCGCTTCGGCGACGGCGTCCTCCTCGCCCTCGTGGGTGCTTGCCGCCGCCCAGCACGGCCGGGCGCCGATGGCGTCCCTCAGGGTCGCAACGCTGCCTTCGTCCGCCGGCAGCGGCGGCGCGTCGTTCTTCAGGTTGCCCTGCACGGTGACGTTGCGTGCGCCGAGCGCGCGAAATCGCTCGGCGTCGGCCTCGGTTTGCGCCAGCACGCAGTCGAACACCGCAAGCAGCGGCCGGCTCAGGTGCGGCGCCCGGCGCCACCGCGTGGCGGAGCGCCTGGAGACGCGGCCGTTGAGCAGGAGCATCGGCGTGCCGCGCGCCGCGGTCTCGAGAACGAGGTTGGGCCAAAGCTCCGATTCCACCCAGACGGAGAGGTCCGGCCGCCAATGCCGGACGAATCGTCTGACCGCGCCCGGCCGGTCGACCGGCACGAATTGATGCTGCACGCCGGCCGGGAGACGCTCGCGCAGCAACTGAGCCGAGGAGACGGTGCCGGACGTGATCAGCACGTGCGCGTCAGGAAACTCCTCGCGCAGTCGCGCGACCAGCGGCAGCAGGGAGAGGCTCTCGCCGACGCTTGCGCCGTGCATCCAGACCAGCCGGCCTTCGGGCCGCGGCAGGCTCGGCCGCCCCAGCCGCTCGCCGAAGCGCGCCTCGTCCTCCTTGCCGCGACTCCGCCGGTAGGCAAGCCAGGCGCCGATGACCGGCGAGGCCAGCAGGCTGGCATAGCGGTAGCTGCGCGGCGTGATCAGGGTTTCGATCATGGGCGTGCGCCGGCCGGGGCCGGTCCGCCTTGCCGGCCGTCTGCCCGTGCCGTGTCCCCTGCCGGTTCGATCGGCTCCGCGCCTACCATGCGGTCTGCTTCCGCCGTCAGCGCATTGAGCCGCTCCTCCAGTGTCCGGCGCGCGTCCTCCATCGCCGCGGCGTCGGCGTCTGCGCTCACGTGGAGCGGCGGTCCCCACGCGAAGACGCCGCGGCCGAAGGGCAGCGCGATCACGAAGCGGTCCCAGCTCCTTGCCACCTTGCGCCGCGAGACCGCGAATGTGAGCGGCACGATCGGCACCCCGGAGAGCCGCGCCAAGCCGATGATGCCGGGCTGCACGCGCATGCGCGGACCACGCGGGCCGTCCGGCGAGATGGCGATGTAGCCGCCCTTCTTCAGCAGGCGCAGCGATTCGCGGAGCGCCGCCACACCGCCCCGGGTGCTCGATCCGCGCACCGGCACGACCCCGAGGCGCCGGGTCGCGCGGGCGATGTTCTCGCCGTCGGGATGGCGGGAGATGATGACGTGGACCGGCTGCTCGGCCTGCCAGCCGTGCGATGCCAGCATCAGCCGGCCATGCCAGAAGGCGGTGATGAAGGGCTGGCCCGCCCGGAACATCGCATCGGCATCCTCGCGCCCGTGCGTCCGCCACCGGGTCGTCACGAAGACCAGGCTCGTGAAACGGGCGTAGAGCCAGACGAGCACGGTGCGCCCGAAGCGGCTGCGCGAGACGCGCTTGCCGAAACCCATGCCTATTCGGCAGCCATGTCCGCGGCGAACTGCATGGCATGAAGCCGCGCGTAGACGCCGCCCGCCGCCAGCAGCGACCGGTGCGTGCCCGATTCCGCGAGCCGGCCGCCCTCGAGGACGTAGATCCGGTTGGCGTCCTGGACCGTGGAGAGCCGGTGGGCGATCATGAGGGTCGTCCGCCCCTGCATCAGGCCGCGCAATGCCTCCTGCACCTGGCGCTCGGCCTCCGCGTCGAGCGCGCTCGTTGCCTCGTCGAGCAGCAGGATGGGGGCGTCCTTGAGCATGGCGCGGGCGATGGAGAGCCGCTGGCGCTGCCCGCCCGAGAGCTTGACCCCGTGCTCGCCGATCACCGTGTCGTAGCCGGCCGGAAGCTCGCGGATGAAGCCGTCGGCGCCGGCGGCGCGGGCGGCGGCCACGATCTCCTGCTCGCCGGCCTCGATGCGCCCGTAGGCGATGTTGGCGCGAACGCTGTCGTCGAAGAGCACCGCCTCCTGACTCACCAGTGCCACCGCGTCGCGCACGCTCCCGATGGTCGCCTCGCGGACGTCGAGTCCGTCGATCCTGACCGCGCCCTCCTCCACGTCGTAGAACCGGGGGATCAGGTTGAGCACCGTGGACTTGCCGGCGCCGGAGGGGCCGACGAGGGCGACCGTCTCGCCCGCCGGGATGTCCAGGCTGAGGTCGTGCAGCGCCGGCACGCCGTTGGGATAGGTGAAGCGCACGCGCTCCAGCGCGACGGCGCCGCCCGCGACCCTGAGGGGACGCGCAGCCGGCGCCTCTACGATGCGAGGCTCGGTATCCAGCAGGTCGAACACGCGCTGGCTTGCGGCCAGGCCCTCCTGCAGGCTGTTGTTGAGATTGGCCAGCGCCTTGAGCGGCCGGTAGGCGAGCAGCATGGCGGTCACGAAGGCGAAGAAGGCGCCCGGCGTCAGCGCGCCCTCGATCACCTGCCAGCCGCCGTAGAGGATCAGCACCGCCACGAAGATACCGCCCAGCGTCTCCATGAGCGGCGAGGCGATGGCGCGTATGCGATGCGACTTGAAGATCAGCCGGAAGACGCTCTCGATCAGGCGGTCGGTCTTTTCCGCCTCGAAGTCTTCGCGCCTGTAGGCCTTGACGTGGCGCGCGCCCTGGAAGGCTTCGTTGAGCCTTGCCGTGAAGAGGCCGAGCTCGTTGAGCGCGGACGTCGAGACCCTGCGCATGCGCCGGCCGAGCTTCGCGATCGGATAGACGGCGATGGGGAAGACGACGCAGGCGATGAGCGCGAGCTTCCAGTCCTTCTCGAACATGACGCCGACCAGGAAGAGCAGGGTGAGCGAATCCTTGACCATGCCGGTGAGCGCGTTGGCGACGGCGTTGCGCATCATGTTGACGTCGTTGGTGAGCCGCGAGACGAGCCGGCCGGACGCCGTGTCCTGGAAGAACGCGAGGTCGAAGCGGAGGATGTGGGCGAAGACCCGGCTCTGCAGATCGGCGATGACGCGCTGCCCGACGAAGGCCATCAACACTGCCTGCCCGTAGGTCGCGACGCCCCGGATCAGCGTGATCACGATGACGGCGACGGGCACCACGATGAGCAGCGTGCGGTCCTTCTCCAGGAAGATCTCGTCGAGCACGGGCTCCATGAGATACGCGAGCGCGGCCGTGGCGCCGGCGGCAAGCACCATGCAGAACACGGCGAGCACGAGCCGGCCCAGGTGGGGCCGCACATGCTCGCGGACGAGGCGGACCAGAAGCTGCCTCGTCGACCCTGGTGGCTGGGACGATTCAGGTCCTTCCACGGCTCTCGCCCGGCGCTGGGGCAATGCCTAAACGCTTGAAATCAGACCCATAGCACGGGAGGGGCGCAGGCTCCAGCCGGGGCTTGGGCTGCGGGCGCGCGCGATGCGCCCTCAGCGGCCGGCGACAGTCATGCCGTCGATGCGCACGGTCGGGCTGTCGACCCCGTAGCGGAAGGAGAGATCGCCGGCAGGCATGAGCTGGCGGAACATGTCCCTGAGGTTGCCGGCGACGGTGACTTCGCTCACCGGGTAGGCGATCTCGCCCCCTTCGATCCAGAAGCCCGCAGCACCCCGGCTGTAGTCGCCGGTGACCTGGTTCACGCCCATGCCGATCAGCTCGGTGACGTAGAGACCGCTCGTGACCCCGCCGATGAGCGCATCCCGGCTCTCGGGCCCCGGTTCGAGCCAGAGGTTGGTGCAGGCGGGCGAGGGCGGCCCGCTGGTGCCGCGCACGGCATGGCCTGTGCTGGCGAGGCCGAGCTGGCGGGCCGAGCGGCTGTCGAGCAGCCAGGTCCTGAGCACCCCGTCGGCGATGACGGTGCGCCGTTCCGTCGCGACCCCCTCGCCGTCGAAGGGGAGGGAGCGCAGGCCGCGCTGGCGCAGCGGATCGTCCACGACGGCAACACCGGGCGCGAACACCTCGGTCTCGAGCGCCTCCTTGAGAAAGCTCGTTCCCCGCGCGATCGAGGGGCCCGAAATCGCGCCGGCGAGGTGGGAGAGCAGGCCTCCCGCAATGCGCGGGTCGTAGACCACCGGCATCTGGCCCGACTGCGCCTTGCGCGCGCCGAGCCTCTGCACCGCGCGCTCGCCCGCGCGCCGGCCGACCGCCGCGGCCTCATCCAGATCGGCCTCGTGCACCGCGCTCGACCAGTCGTAGTCGCGCTCCATCGCCGTGCCTTCGCCGGCGAGCGCGGCTGCGCTGACGGAGTGGCTGCCGGATTCGGTGCAGCCGGCGAAGCCGTCGCTGTTGACCAGGGTCACCTCCCGCCGCCGCCAGCCGGCGCCGGCGCCTTCGGAGTTGGAAACGCCGGCGACGGCGCGGGCGGCATCCTCCGCCTCCAGCGCGCGGGCCATCAGGCTCTCGGCGTCGGGCTCGGCGGTATCGACGAGGTCGAGCGTCGGCCAGTCCCGGGAGAGAAGGGCCGGGTCGGCGAGGCCGGCATAGGGGTCCTCCGGCACGGCGCGCGCCATGGCCAGCGCCTGCTCTGCAAGCGGCCCGAGGGCGGCTTGCGAGAAGTCCGTGGTCGAGACGATGGCCTGCCGGCTGCCGACGAACACGCGGAGGCCAAGGCTGCGCACCTCGGAGCGGACGACGTCTTCCGGCTCGCCCAGGCGGCAGCTCGCGTCGAGGGCGCTGCCGCGCAGCATCACCGCGTCGGCGGCATCGGCGCCCTGCCCGCGTGCACGCGCGATCAGGTCGTCGAGAAGATCGGCGGAGTTACCCGCACCAGCGGTTCCCATGATCGGTAAGGCGCAGCCGGCGTTTCTGACAGGGGCGGTACGCCCGGCCGCTCAGAAGCGGAAGAGACCGGAGCGGATGCGCCGGTTCTTCTCGAAATACTGCTGGTGGTAGTCCTCGGCCATCCAGAACTCCGGCGCAGGCTCGATCAGCGTGGCGATGGGATGCCCCGCTGCCACGAGCTTCGCCTTGCCGGCTTCCGCCGCCTCCTTCTGGGCGTCGGAGCCATAGAAGATGACCGAGCGGTACTGGGTGCCGATGTCGGGCCCCTGGCGGTTCACCTGAGTCGGGTCGTGGGCCTGCCAGAAAAGCTCCAGCAGGGTCTCGTAGCTCACGCGCGCAGGATCGTAGACGACCCGCACCACCTCGGCGTGGCCGGTCTGGCCGCTGCATACGTCGTAGTAGCCCGGCTCGGTCGTCGTGCCGCCTGCGTAGCCCACGGCGGTCTCGACGACGCCGTCGACGCGGCGAAACGCAGCCTCGACGCCCCAGAAGCAGCCCGCCCCGAAAATCGCCGTTTCAGTCATCTCGCCCTCATACCCGTCGTCTCCTTGTGTGATAGATAGCACCTCGCGGAGAAGCGGCAAGCAAAAGCGGCAGGAGTCACGGCATGGTGAACGCAATTAGGACGGCGGGCGACTACGAAGCCTATCGCAAGCGGGTGTTCGATTTCCTCTGGCGCAAGGTCGAGCCCAGGGCGAGCGAGATGGAACGCACCGGCGCGTTCCCACAGGAAGCGCTCTTTCCCAGGTTCCGTGAGCTGGGCCTGTTCGGCGCCGTGATCCCCGAGGAATACGGCGGCATCGCGCTCTCCTGCACCCGGTACCTGCCGCTGCTCGCCGAGTTCTCGAAGGTCTCAGGCGTCGTCCGGGTGTTGCTGCACGTCCACAACACGAGCGCGCGCGCAGTCGTCGCCTACGGCACCGAAGCGCAGAAGAGGGCGCTGCTGCCGGCGCTGGCGACGGGCGAGCAGTCGCTCACCTTCGCCATCACCGAGCCCAATTCCGGGAGCGGCATGGACGTCGGCACCCATGCGAGGCGCGAGGGCGACCGCTGGATCGTCAACGGCGCCAAGCACTACATCACGAATGCGGACTTCGCCACGGGCCACCTGATCTGCTGCCGCACCGGCGCGCGCGGCGACCGCCGCGGGCTCACCGCGCTGGTAGTGCCCACCGGCGCACCCGGCTTCACCATCGAGCCCATGCCCGACATGATGGGCAACAACGGCCCGCCCCACGGCATCCTCCGCTTCAAGGACACCCCGGTCCCGGTGGACAGCATGGTGGGCAACGAGGGCGATGGCCTCGAGGTCTTTCTCGGCGAGCTGGAGCCGAGCCGCGTCTTCGTCGCCGCAAGCTCGCTGGGGACCGCCGAGCGCGCGCTGGAGATCGCGCTCCATTTCGCGGGCGAGCGCATCACCTTCGGCCGGCCCATCGCGGCGCGGCCCTCGGTGCAGTCCGAGCTTGCGGACATGGCCCGCGACGTCTACGCGCTCCGCCTCATCCTGGACGACGTGGCCGCCAAGATTGACCGCGAAGAGCCGTGTGCGGTGGAGGCCTCCATCGCCAAGCTGTTCGGGCTCGAGACCGTGATGCGGGTGACCGACAAGGCGATGGACGTGGTCGGCGGGCGCGCCTACTTCACCGACTACCCCTATCCGTTAGAGCGGCTCTACCGCGAGTGCCGCATCAACATGCTGGAAGAGGGCACGCCCTCGATCCAGCGGCTAGTCATCGCGCGCAGCCTGCTGGGGCAGCCGGTGCCGCTCGACATCGGCACGCTGGGCGCGCCCTATCAGCCGGCGGGCACCGACCCCGCTCTCGGCGACCGGCCTCCGCACGACCTCACCTACGCCCACGCGGAGGAGTAGCGGCGCAGCGGCGCCCCGCCCGGCGTCAGAGGGCCGGGCCGTGCTCGCCGATCAGGCGCTCGGCCTCGGCCAGGTCGTCCGCGCGGTTGGCGTTGAAGAAGGGGTCTACGGGCGCGCAGGGGAAGGCCACCTCCACGAGCCGGTGGCTTGCAGTCCAGCGGTCGATCTTGCGCTCGCCCTGCTCGACCAGGGCTTCCCGCAGGTCGGCGCGAAGCTCCAGCGGCCAGAGCCCGAACACGGGATGCGCCCGGCCGTCCGAGGCGGCGCAGGCGAGATCGGCGCCCGCGAGGTCGCGGGCCTCCACCATGGTCTCGACCAGGTCGCGCGGCAGGAACGGCGCGTCGGTGGCGAAGCTCGCCACCAGCGGGCAGTGGGGCGCGTTCTCCGCCGCCCAGTCGAGCGCGGTCAGGATGCCGGCGAGCGGCCCGGCGTGGCCTTCCACCACGTCCGCCACCACCGGCAGGCCGTAGGCCGCGAAGCGTTCGGGATCGCCGTTCGCGTTCAGGATCAACGGGCCGACCTGGGGTGCGGCGCGCGCGATCACCCGTGCTAGCAGGGTCTCGCCAGCGAGCGGCCGCAGGCACTTGTCGCCGCCGCCCATGCGGCGCGCGAGGCCGCCGGCCAACAGCACGCCCGCGATCTCAGTCATGGCCGGCACCTCGTCCCTGCTCCGCGAGTGTACGCGAGCGGCGGCCGTCCTGTATCGCGCGACGGAGTCTCAACCCTTCTCCCTGCCGGGGCCGCCTTCGGCCCAGCGCATCGCGGCCAGCGTGGCCAATCCTGATACGGCGAAGGCGCCGACCAGGGCGTAAAGCGTCCCGTCGAAGCTCTGGCCCACCACGGCCCCCAACGGGACGGAGACAAAGGTGGAAACCGACGCGATGACCGCCGCCCCGATGCCGGCGATGTGGCCGAGCGGCTGCATGGCGAGCGCGTTGAGGTTGCCGAACAGCAGGCTCACGCTCACAAACACGCTGAGCAGGTAAGCCATGAAGAGCCAGAACGGCGGCAGCCCGTCGAAGGCGAAGAGCGCCGCCGACGCGATGAGCGAGATCGTCGCGATGAACGCGGCCGAGGACTTCGAGAGCCGGCGCATGCCGTACTTCATCACGAGGCGGCTGTTCACCAGGGAGCCCGCGCCGAAGGAGAGCGCGAGCACCCCGAAGTAGAGCGGGAACAGCGCGCCGGTCCCGTAGGTATCCTGGAAGATCTGCTGGGCCGAGCCCAGATAGGCCACGAAGGGCGCGAAGACGAAGCCCGTGGCGAGCGTGTACCCGATCGCCGGCCTGATCCTCACGATCTCGCCCACGGCCCCGCCGATGGCGCGCGGCGAGAAGGGCCTGCGCCGGGCCTCGGGCAGGGTTTCCGGCTGGCGGATCCCGAACCACGCGAGGACGATCGCGGCGATGACGAGGAAGGTGATGAAGATCGCGTGCCAGCCCCCCAGGAAGAGGAGGCCCTGACCCAGCGCCGGGGCGACGGTGGGGACCAGGATGAAGACCGCCATGGCGAACGACATGAGCCGGGCCATCATGCGCCCCTCGTACTGGTCCCGCACGAGGGCGATGGAGCAGATGCGCGGTCCCGCCACACCGATGCCCTGCAGCACGCGGCCCGCGATCATGATCTCGAACGTGGGCGCGAAAATGCTGACGAAGCAGCCGATCATGAACAGCACGAGGCCGGCATGGATGGCGGGCTTGCGGCCGATGCTGTCCGAGAGCGGGCCGAACAGAAGCTGGCCCACGCCCATGCCGAGAAAGAGCGACATGACGACGAGCTGCACGTCGTTGGTGCGCGCCACGCCGAGGTCGCGGCCGATGGCAGGCAGCGCCGGCAGCATCGCGTCGATCGCGAGCGCGACCAGCGACATCAGCAAGCCGACGAGGGCCACGAACTCGGCAGGATGGAGGGCGCGTCGGCCCTCCGCCCGGCTCGTTCCGCTTTCCTGCGCCTCGTCGCGGTTCATCGTTCACCTGCAACCGCACGTGGCAGCCGGAGTGCGGGCTCAACCGTCGGCCCCTCCCATACACCGGTATCCGGTCTCGCCCAAGCGGCCCGGCGGAGCCGGCCGGCGCTTCATTGCCAGCATGGGCCGCCGTGGCATACTGAGACCGGGTCGGAGGAGACAACCGATGCAGACGGACAGCCACATACTCGACGACGTGGCCCGAGTCGCGACCGGGGCCATGGGGGCCGCGAGCGGGCTCAAGGGCGAGCTCGACGCCATGATCAAGCGCCGGCTCGAAGGGATCCTGGCGCACATGGACCTGGTGCCGCGGGACGAGTTCGACGCCGTCAAGGAGATGGCCGCCAGGGCGCGGACCGAGAGCGAGGCGCTCGCCGAGCGCGTCGCCCGGCTGGAGGCGCGGCTCGCGGCGGACGGCGCCGGGGAGGCAAGCGATGGACGATAGGACTCAGGTCGAGTTGGAGGCCGCCGCCTTCCGCACCCTGGTGGCGCATCTGCGCAGGCGCACCGACGTGCAGAACATCGAGCTGATGAACCTCGCAGGCTTCTGCCGCAACTGCCTCTCCAAGTGGTATCGCGCCGCGGCCGAGGAGAAGGGGCTCGACATGGATCTGGAGGAGGCGCGGCAGCTCGTCTACGGCATGACCTACGCGGAATGGAAGGAGCACTTCCAGACCGAGGCGACGCCCGAGCAGAAGCGCAAGTACGCCGAGGAGGCCGCGAAGCACGGCTTCTGACGTGCGCCCACGCCATCCCCTGAATGAGCGAGGCCGTCGATGACGAAACCGGTTGGTGTCGGGTTCCTGGGTTCGCAGTTCGTGAGCGGCATCCACGCCCGCGCGCTCGTGCGCAACCCCCATGCGAAGCTGATCGGGGTCGCCTCGCCGACGCCGGGCAACGCCGAGGCGTTCGCGGAGACCTACGGCCTGCCTCACCACTGGACCGACCACCGCCCCCTGCTGGAGCGCGACGACATCGACATGGTGGCGATCGGCACGCCCAACGACACCCACTGCCCGCTGGTGCTGGACTGCGCCGCTGCCGGCAAGCACGTCGTGCTGGAGAAGCCGATGTGCCTGAGCCTCGCCGAGGCCGACAGCATGATCGCCGCCTGCGCCGAGGCCGGCGTGCTCCTCATGTATGCCGAGGAGGTCATCTTCGCGCCCAAGTACGTGCGCATGAAGTCGCTGCTGGATGCCGGCGCGCTCGGCACGCCCACCCTCATCAAGCAGTCGGAGAAGCACGACGGCCCGCACGCGCCCCACTTCTGGGACGTGGACCGCGCGGGCGGCGGGGTGCTCGCGGACATGGGCTGCCACGGCATCGCGTTCGCGCGCTGGATGATGGACCGAACGCCCATCGTCTCGGTCTACGCCCAGCTCTCGCGCCAGGTGCACCGCGACAAGACCAGGGGCGAGGACAACGCGCTGCTTATCCTCGAGTTCGAGGGCGGCTGCCTCTTCCTCAACGAGACGAGCTGGACCAAGCCCGGCGGCATGGACGACCGGGCCGAGGTACACGGCTCCGAAGGCGTGGCCTACGCCGACCTGCTCCACGGCAACTCGATCGAGACCTACAGCCGGGGCGGCTACGACTACGCAGTGGAGAAGGCCGGCGGCACTGAGGGCTGGAGCTTCACGATCTACGAGGAGGAGTGGAACTACGGCTTCTGGGCCGAGTTCGACCACTTCGTGGACTGCGTGCAGAACGGCACGACGCCGCTGGTGACGGGCGAGGACGCGCGTGCGGTGCAGGAGGTGCTGTTCGCGGCCTGCGAATCGGCCCGCACCGGCGCCAAGGTCGCGTTGCCGTTCACGTCCGACGCGGCGAGGCCCTGGGATCTCTGGCGGGGCGGCGCAGGCTGACGCGGTGCGCGTCACCGTCCTGCCGGACCGCGAAGCGCTGGATCGCCACGCGGCAGCGCACATCCGGGACGCGGCGGAGGCCAGGCCCGACCTCCTGATCTGCCTCGCAAGCGGGGGCACGCCGACCGAGACCTACGCGTTGCTCGCCGGCGAGCCGGAGCGGCTCGCGCGCGCCCGCTTCATCCAGCTCGACGAGTGGGCGGGCCTCGGGCCGGACGATGCGGCAAGCTGCGCCGCCTACCTGGAGCGGACGGTGCGCCGCCCCCTCGCGGTGCCGCCGGAGCGCTGGATCGGCATTCGGGGCGACGCGCCCGATGCGGCTGCCGAGTGCCGGCGGGTGGCGGCGGCGCTCGACAAGGCCGGACCCATCGACCTCTGCATCCTTGGGCTCGGGCTGAACGGTCACCTGGGGCTGAACGAGCCGGCGGAGAGCTTCGCGCCCTTCTGCCACGTAGCTTCGCTCGCCGCGCAGTCGCAGGCCCACCCGATGCTGGCCGGAACCGGCGGGGCGGTCCTGCAGGGGCTGACGCTCGGCCTCGGCGACATCCTGCGCGCGCGCCAGGTGCTGCTGCTGGTCTCCGGCGCCGCCAAGCGGGCGCCGCTGGCGCGGCTCGCGGAGCGCCGGGTCACGCCGCAGCTGCCGGCGTCCTTCCTCTGGCTGCACGGGGACGCCATCTGCCTCTGCGACGCCGACGCGGCGGCCGGGACCGGGCTCGGCGAGGCGGACGGATGAGCCGCATCGCCATCGGCGTCGATATCGGCGGCACGAAGATCGCGGTCGGCGCGGTCGACGAGGCGGGCGCCGTCAAGGCGCGGCGGACCGTCGCGACGGACGCCGAGGCGGGCTTCGAGGCGGGGCTCGCGCGGCTCGCGCGGGCGGTCGACGAGACGATGGCCGAGGCCGGCGTGGAGCCGGCGGCGCTCGCGGGCATCGGCCTCGGCTGCCCCGGCCCCTTCGACGAGGCGAGCGGGCGGATCGACAACTTCTACACGCTCCCCGGTTGGGAGGGGAACGACATCCTGAGCCCGCTCGTCGCCCGCTTCGGCACGCCGGTGCGCCTCGTCAACGACGCCGATGCGGCGCTGCTGGGCGAAGCGCTGGCCGGCGCTGCCCGCGGCGCGCGCATCGCCGTCATGCTGACCGTCGGCACGGGCATCGGCGGGGCTGCGCTGATCGACGGCGCCATCCTGCGCGGAGCCGGGGGCGAGCATCCCGAGATCGGCCACGTGGTCGTCGATCCGGCCGGCCCGGAATGCTACTGCGGAAGCCGGGGCTGCATCGAGGCATTGGCCGCAGGGCCGGCGCTCGCCCGGGCGGGCGCGGCGCACGGCTATGCGGATGCCGAAGCGGTCTTCGCGGCTGCCGAAGCCGGCGACGCGCCGGCCCGGGCGATCGTCGCCCGCAGCGCGGATGCGATGGAGACGGGAGTCTGGAGCCTCATCCATGCCTTCCTGCCGGAGGTGATCCTCATCGGCGGCGGCATGGGCGAGCGGCACTTCACGCTCTATCGCGGGGCGGCCGAGCGCGCCGTCGCACGCGCCGTGCTGGCGCCCAAGGGGGCGATCCGCGTGGTCAAGGCGGCGCTCGGCAACGACGCCGGCATGGTGGGCGCCGCCGCGCTCATGCTCGAGCCCGCGTGACCTTGGCGAGGCGTCCGGGCTAGACTTCGCCGCTGCAGGCAACGCGCGAGCTGACATGGCCACGCCGTCGACAAGAGAGAACCCGGAGCACCGCCGG
The DNA here is from genome assembly GCA_028818855.1 of Rhodospirillales bacterium. GTDB lineage: Bacteria > Pseudomonadota > Alphaproteobacteria > UBA828 > UBA828 > WTGU01. Next base: position 20,417 of record JAPPMY010000102.1, on the reverse strand, counting down.
CATTCCGCCGCCGCGCCGGATTTCGACGCGGTGGTGGTGGGTGCAGGCTTCGCCGGCCTCTACATGCTCCACCGGCTGCGCGAGATCGGCCTCAGGGTCCGCGTTTTCGAGCGCGGCGGCGGGGTCGGCGGCACCTGGTACTGGAACCGCTATCCCGGCGCCCGCTGCGACACCGACAGCGTCGAGTATTCCTACCAGTTCTCCGAGGCGCTCCAGCAGGAGTGGCGCTGGACCGAGCGCTTCGCGACCCAGCCGGAGATCCTGCGCTACCTCGAGCACGTGGCGGAGCGCTTCGACCTCCGCCGCGACATCCGCTTCCGCACGACCGTGACCGAAGCCCGCTTCGACGAGGGGGCGGGATGCTGGCGGATCGCCACCGACGACGGCGCGCGCCTCTCCGCCACCTATTGCATCATGGCCACCGGGTGTCTCTCGGCCGTCAACCGTCCGGCGTTCAACGGCCTGGACCGCTTCGCGGGCGAATGGCACCACACCGGCGACTGGCCCCACGAGGGGGTCTCCTTCGCCGGCAAGCGGGTCGGTATCGTCGGCACGGGGTCCTCCGCCATCCAGTCGATCCCGCTAATCGCCGCCGAGGCGCGGCACCTCACCGTCTTCCAGCGCCAGGCGAACTACACGATCCCTGCCCGCAACGCGCCGCTGGATGCAGCCAAGTACGCTGATATCAGAGCGCGGTACGGGGAGCTCAGGCAGGAGGCCAAGCAGACGCCGAATGGCTGCTGGTGGCCTGTGAACCCGGCTGCGGCCGACGAGATGAGCCCGTTGGAGCAACGGCGCGAGCTTGAGGCCCGGTGGGAGAAGGGCGGGCTCCGCATGTACAACGTCTTCAAGGACGTGCTGGTCAACGACAAGGCCAACGACATCGCTGCGGCCTTCATCCGCGAGAAGATACGCGAGCTGGTACACGACCCCCAGGTGGCGGCGCAGCTCTCACCTCACTCCTTCATCGGCTGCAAGCGCATCTGCCTCGATACCGACTACTACGAGACCTTCAACCGGCCCAACGTGACGCTGGTCGATATCAGCGACGCGCCGATCGAGGAGATCACGCAGAGCGGTCTTCGCACCGGTGGCACGGAGCACGCGCTGGACACGATCGTCTTCGCCATCGGCTTCGACGCCATGACCGGGCCGCTGCTCAGCATCGACATCCGCGGCAGGGGCGGGAGGACGTTGAAGGCGAAGTGGGCCGACGGGCCGCGCAGCTACCTCGGCCTAGCGATGGAGGGCTTCCCCAACCTGTTCACGATCACGGGGCCCTCCAGCCCGTCGGTGCTGACCAACATGGTCCCTGCCATCGAGCAGCACGTCGAATGGATCGCCGCGTGCATCGACCACGCGCGTGCCTGCGGGCGTCCCTGCATCGAAGCGAGCCGGGCGGCGGAGGACGCATGGATTGCCCACCACGACGAGGTCGCGGCCGGCACGCTCTTCCCCGGCTGCAACTCCTGGTACGTCGGTGCCAACGTGGCCGGCAAGCCGCGCAAGGTGACGCCCTACACCGGGGGCTTCCCGGCCTATATCGAGAAGTGCGAGGCGGTCGTTGCCCACGGCTACGAAGGATTCACGTTGACCGCCGCCTGAGTCGCCCGCGTCTGAAAGGTCGCGGGCGCATACCGCCTGAGTCGCGCGCGTCCGACGGGCTACGCCTCCCCGCGCCAATCCGGTGGGGGATCGCAGGGCTCGGTGCCCATGTCGGCGGGGACGGAGATCTCGATCAGGTCGAAGGTGTCCGAGGTCGCGACCTCGTTGTGCGGCGTGCCGCCCGGGATGTAGAGCGAATCCCCTTCCTCGATGCGGATGGTCTCGGTCTCGAAGGCGAGGTCGATCCAGCCGCTCAGCATGTAGACGATCTGCCCCTCGCAGATGTGCGTGTGCCAGCCGGTCGGCCGCGTCAGCCCCTGCTTGGCCGAGGTGATCTGGGCGCGGATGACCCCGCCGCTCGCCGCCGTGACGCCGAGGTCGCGGTAGGTCATGAAGTCGCGCCGTCCGGGGACGAAGGTGGGGTCGTCCTTCCTGACGAGGGTGAACGGGGGCTCGGGCGCGGCCGGGCTTGCAGCCGTCGCAGTCTGGGCCTTGGTCATGGCGCGGGCTCCTCTCCGCCGGGCGCTTGCATGGGCATGGTAGGAACCGCCGGACGGCCTGACAAGCCGGCCTCCGCCGCCCGCAGCGCTTCAGAGCGTATCCGTCCAAGACGGATACGCTCTGGCATTTTATCGCTCACGGCAGCCGGCCTGCGGCCGGCGCCTCCGCGAGGGCGCCGCACGAGCGGCGGGCCGCAGTCACGGCCTGTCGCGCGTCCGTCAAAGACGGACGTGCTCTAGGAGGGGTAGATGTCGGCGCGGAGTGCCTCCGCGAGCGCGGCCACTGCCGGGCCCATTGCCCCGCCCCCCGTCGCATCGGGAAGGGCCGCCCGGGCCATGGCCTCGAGCGCGGCCAGCGGCGGAGGCACCGGGCGCTCCGTGACGTCCAGGGCGCGAAGCGCGATCGGCACGAGGCTCGCCAACGCCATGTCGAGGCTCCGGCCCGCGCGGTTCTGCTTGGACCACGCGAGGAAGACCGGGCTCGCCACGTCGTTCTGCCCGAAGCCGCCGGATTCGCTGCCGGGGAGCAGCGTCGCCTGCGCGTAGAGTCGGGCTTCTTCCTCGTAGCCGGTCTGGGCCATCGGCAGGCATCCGAGGTAGGCGCGGGGGGCATCGTCGTCGTCGAGCGCGTTGAGCTGGTGGGGCAGCAGCGAGACCGCGCCGTCGAGGAGCTTCGCGCCGTGGCGTTCCGCGAGCACGCAGAGATTGGCCGACGCGGCGGTGAGCGCGTCCATCGCGAGCACCGCATGGGGGTTGTGGTAGCCGCCGCTCGTCACGAAGCGGCCGAAGGGATGATCCTCGTCCACGTCGTCGACCCAGACCGGGTTGTCCGTCACCGCCTGGAGCGATTCCGCCGCGACCTCGGCGGCGAGCGTTGCGGCACGCCGGGCCTGGCCCAGCATGCGGGGCAGGATGCGGTAGCTGACGGGCGCCTGGTAGGGGCGCCGCTCCCCCCCGTGGCCACCCGCCACCAGCGCGCGGAGGCGATCCAGCGCCCAGCCGTCGTGCGGGTTGTTCCAGTACGCGGCGAGCGCCGGGTCGAGGTGGCCGAGCGGCGCGTCGAAGGCCTCGAAGGAGAGCGCGAAGACCCGCGCCGCCATGTCAAGCCGCCCGGCGGCCACGAGCGCGGCATCGGTGACGAGGCCCGTGGCCGCCGGCGAGCCATTCACCAGGCACATCACGTCCTTGATCGCGGGCCGGGCCTCCTCGGCGAGGCCCATGAAGAGGTGGCTCAACGACAGGATCTCGCCGGCGCCGCCCTGGCCCATCGCAGGCACGGAGGGCATCTCGTCCCGGTCCAGCATGGCTGCGACACGCCGGGCGATCTCCGGCGAGACGGCAGCGTGGCCCTCCACGAAGTTGGTGAGCCGCGCGAGCACGATGGCGCGGACGACCCGGTCGGGCAGGGGATCGCCCCACGACGTGGCGATCCGCGCCGGCGACCTCGCGGCCCAGCGCTCGCGCTGCTCGGGCGTCAGCGTCTTGCCGGCGAGCTGGCCCGGCCCCGTGGTCACGCCATAGATGGTGACGTCGGGGTCGTGGGCGAGAATGCGCTCCAGGCGCTCCCGGCCTTGCGCCATGGCGGCGAGCGCCGTAGCGCCAAGCTCGACCCCCTCGCCCTCCCAGGCCACTCGCCGGGCGGCTTCGAGCGTGAGATCGGCACGGGTTTCCACGAGTACCGTCATGTTCGGCAATGCTGTTCGGTGGGGCGCGTGAGACCGGAAGGCGGCTGCCGGGCGCGGGTCTTACTCTGTCTCTGCGGGCCGCAGCTCTTCCAACTGTGCTGCGCTGTACTGGAAGCCGATTAGCGTCTCGTACCCCAGGCCGTGCTCTCCCGGCCCGAGGGGGATCCACTGCTCGATCTCCTCCACCGTCTGCGCGCTCGCGCCGTCATCCTCGAAGACGATCTCGGCCGTGAAGATCTCCTTGGCGACGATCTGCCGGCCGGGGCCGGCGATCGCCACGAAGAAGGGCACGCTGATGCGGTCCGTCTCCGCCGCGGGCCCGCGGGTCGCAAAGATGGGGAGCGCGAATTCCACCTCGACGCCGCCGCCTTCCTCGTCGTCCACGTCGTGGTCGCAGTCCGCCGCCACGCCGCGCATCTCGAGCGCGAAGGCCACGTTCGCGTCGTCCCGCCCCGGCCCGTCGCCGTAGAGGGTGAGCTGGCTGGTCTGCTTCAGGACGTTGACCCGGGGGCAGGGCGGCGGATCGTCGAACGGGTTGCAGCCGGCAAGAGCGACCAGCAGGGCCGCAGCGAGAGCCGTTCCGCCGGCGGCTGCGCGGCTGCGGCGCCGGGACCCGCCCTCTCCAGTCATCTCGGCGGTCAAACGCGCGCTCAGAGCGTGTTGTGGGTGCCGTCGCAGTGCGGCTGGCTCCCGGTCCGCTTGCAGCCGCAGAGCCACGCGGTCTCGCTCTCCTCGGCGGTGAAGACGATCGGGCGGATATCGGTCACCTTGTGGGAGCCGTCGCAGAATGGCTGGGTCGCGCTCAAGCCGCACGCGCACCAGAAGTATTTCTCCCCGGCAACGAGCTCGGTTTCGTAGGGTTCCGCCTGGGCGACGACGGGTTCGCTCATGGTGGGCTGCCTCGACAGTCTGGAGGGTTGGATCACGCGTCCTCACTCTAGCCGGGCACCCCAAGGCGGACAAGGCCGCCCGCGCAGATCGCTTGATCCGGCTTCGAGTCACGGGCTAGGGTGCGCGCCGCTTTCGTCGGGGGCGTGAGGCGTCATGACTGCGGAACCGGGCTTTGTCGAACTGGTTGGAAACACGCCGCTGATCCGGCTCCGCGGCGCGTCGGACGCGACCGGCTGCGAGATCCTCGGCAAGTGCGAGTTCCTGAACCCCGGCGGCTCGGTGAAGGACCGTGCCGCGCTCTTCATCATTCGCGATGCCGAGCGACGGGGCGTGCTGAAGCCGGGCGGGACCATCGTCGAGGGAACCGCCGGCAACACCGGCATCGGGCTGGCACTTGTGGGCAACGCGCTGGGCTACCGCTCAGTGATCGTGATCCCGGAGACCCAGAGCCAGGAAAAGAAGGACATGCTCAGGCTCTGCGGGGCCGAGCTGATCCAGGTGCCGGCGGTGCCCTATCGCGACCCCAACAACTACGTGAAGTATTCCGGCCGCCTCGCCGACGAGCTTGCCGAGAAGGAGCCGAACGGCGCGGTCTGGGCCAACCAGTTCGACAACGTGGCCAACCGCCAGGCCCACATCGAGACGACCGGCCCCGAGATCTGGGAGCAGACGGGTGGCAGGGTCGACGGCTTCATCTGCGCCGTCGGCACCGGCGGCACGCTCGCCGGCGTCGGCATGGCGCTCAAGGAGCGCAAGCCCTCGGTCACCATCGGGCTCGCCGACCCCATGGGGGCGGCGCTCTACAACCACTACGCCCACGGCGAGCTGAAGGCGGAGGGCAGCTCGATCACGGAAGGGATCGGCCAGGGCAGGATCACCGCCAACCTCGAGGATGCGCCGATCGACGTGCCCTTCCAGATCCCGGACGCGGAAGCGCTGCCCCTGATCTTCGACCTGGCGCAGAACGAGGGCCACATCATGGGCGGCTCGACCGGGATCAACGTGGCCGGCGCGATCAGGCTGGCGCGGGAGATGGGCCCCGGCCACACCATCGTCACCGTGCTCTGCGACTACGGCACCCGCTACTTCAGCAAGCTCTTCAATGCCGCGTTCCTGCGCGAGCGCGAGCTGCCGGTGCCGCCCTGGCTCGACGACGCCCCCGATGCCGCCGACTGAGCTGCTGTTCCGCGCCGACCCTTACGCCCGGACCTGCGAGGCGACCGTCGGCGCGGCGGAGTCCGGGACGGTGCGGCTCGACCGCACGGTGTTCTATCCCACGGGCGGCGGCCAGCCGGGCGATACCGGGGTGCTCCGCGCGGGCGACGGCACCGAATTCCAGGTGCTGGACACGCGCAAGGGCGAGGGCGGTGACGACGTCCTCCATCTGATCGACCCCGACCGCCCGGCGCCCGCGCCGGGAAGCCGCGTGGTCGCCGCGCTGGACTGGGAGCGCCGCTACCGCCACATGCGTATGCACACGTGCCTGCACCTGCTGAGCGCCGTCGTCGACGCGCCGGTAACCGGCGGGCAGCTCACGGCGGAGAAGGGACGGCTCGACTTCGATGTCGATGCCAAGCTGGAGAAGGCGGCCGTGCAGGACCAGCTCAATGCGCTCATCGTGCGGGACTTTCCGGTCGCGGCGCGCTGGATCAGCGACGAGGCGCTGGCGGAGCAGCCGGAGCTGGTGCGGACCATGCGGGTCAAGCCGCCGAGCGGCCAGGGCCGGGTCAGGCTGATCGACGTGGCAGGCATCGACCTGCAGCCCTGCGGCGGCACCCACGTCGCACGGACCGGCGAGATCGGGCCGATCGTCGTCCGCAAGATCGAGAGCAAGGGCAGGCAGAACCGGCGCGTGACGCTGGCCTTCGGAGACCCGGCATGAGCGATGGCGGGGCGCCGCTGACGGTGACACCCGCCTGGCTCGCCGCCGAGAGCGGCGCCGGCAGCGGGGTGAGGGTGCTCGACGGCTCGTGGCACCTGCCGGCGGCGGCGCGCGAGCCGGCCGCCGAGTTCCTGGCGGGCCACATCCCCGGCGCGGCCTTCTTCGACATCGACGGGATCAGCGACCCCGATTCGCCGCTGCCACACATGCTGCCGTCGCCTGAGCGCTTCGCGCGGAGCGTCTCTGCGCTCGGCATCGGCAACGACTCCCATGTCGTGGTATACGATACCGTCGGCCTCTACAGCGCGGCGCGGGTGTGGTGGATGTTTCGCGTATTCGGCCACCAGCGCGTTTCGGTCCTCGCCGGCGGTCTGCCCCGCTGGCAGGCCGAGGACCGCCCGGTGGAGAGCGGGGAGCCCGCCATCGCGCCGGGCTCGTTCAGGGCCGCGGCGCCCGACGGCACGATGGTCCGCTCCTTCGGACAGGTCCGCGCGACGCTCGGCACAGGCGGCGCGCAGATCGTCGATGCGCGTTCGGCAGCGCGCTTCACGGGCGAGGATCCGGGCCCCCGGCCCGACCTTCCGCGCGGCCATATCCCCGGCAGCCGCAACGTCCCCTTCAACGCCGTGCTCGGCGATGACGACGCCGCACTGGGCGACGCCGCGGCGATCCGCCGCGCGTTCGAGGAGGCCGGGGTCGATCCTGCCCGGCCGGTCATCGCGACGTGCGGATCGGGCATTACCGCGTGCACGCTGGCGCTCGCGCTCGCCGCGATCGGGGCCGGGCAGGTCGCGGTCTACGACGGCTCCTGGTCAGACTGGGGCAGCCGCGCGGACGCGCCCGTGGAAAGCGGCGGCCCCGGCTAGGCGAGACGAGCGATGCGACGGCGGACGGCATTCACCATCGCGGCCACGCTGGCGGCGTGGCTCGCCGTGGCCGCGACGGGCGCCCATGCGGCGCCGGACCCGGAGGCCGAGGGCGGGCCGCACTCCGGCGACATGATCGGCGAGCTGCGCCTCGTCGCCGCCGCCCACGAGGACACGCTGCTGGACCTCGCGCGGGCCAACGGCCTCGGCTACGTCGAGATAATCGCGGCCAACCGGGGCATCGACCCCTGGGTGCCCGGCGAAAGCACGGCGGTGGTCCTGCCCACCGCGCACGTGCTCCCCGATGCCGAGCGGGCCGGCCTGGTAGTCAACCTGGCCGAGCATCGCCTCTACTATTTCGGCCCGCCCGGCACGGAGCCCGTGACCTTTCCCTTGGGTGTCGGCATGGAGGGCTGGTCGACGCCGCTGGGCACGACCGAGATCGTCCGCAAGAAGGAGAAGCCGACGTGGTTCCCGCCGGAGTCGATCCGCGCCAAGAAGCCGGATCTGCCCAAGGTCGTGCCGCCGGGGCCCCATAATCCCCTCGGCAGCCATGCGCTCTATTTCGGCTGGCCGAGCTACCTGATCCACGGCACCAACCGGCCGTGGGGGATCGGGCGGCGGGTGAGCCACGGCTGCATCCGCCTCTACCCCGAGGATATCGCCCTGCTGTACGAGCTGGTGCCGGTCGGCACGCCGGTCCAGGTCATCAGCCAGGCGATCAAGATCGGCTGGTACGAGGGCGAGCTCTACGTCGAGGCGCACCCCGAGTCCGGTCAGGCGGACGAGCTGGAGAGCACCGGCGAAATAAGGAGCGTCGACGCGCGCTCGCACGCCGACGCTCTTTACCGCATCACGAGCCTAGCAGGTGCCGATCAGGATCGCCTCGACTGGCACGTGATCCGCAGGGCCTTCGAGGAACGGTCGGGTATCCCTGTCCGTGTGACCCTGGACCGAACCGAGCCCTCTGCCTGAAAGCGATCGGGCGGCGCGCGACCGCCGCCCGCCGGGACTACTTGCGCATCCCCTTCTGGAAGATGCGGTCCGCCTTGTCCGCAGCCGCCTGCGCTGCCTCGGCTGCTTCCTGAGCCGCCGCAGCGGCAGCCGCAGCGCTCTGGTTGGCCTCTTCCACCGCCGCCCTCAGCTCGTCGACGGCGACCATGGCGCTGTTGGCGGTCTGCATGGCTTCGGCTGCCATCGCTTCCGCGCCCGCCAAGGCGGCGGCCGCCTGTTCCTGCTCGGCAGCAGATTGACAGCCCGCGGCAACCGCCAGCGGAAGGGCGACAATCGCAATCCGCAGCGCCCACGATTTGTTGAGCATAGCCTCCTCCTGGCTCCAAATGGGTCGCCCGGAGTTGACGGCGATTCGCCCAATGGAGTCAAGGAAATCCCCCTCAGAATTGCCGGTTTTCGCCGCACCTTGCGCTACTTTTTTGTGGGGGCCGGAGCTTGTGCTTTACCGAAGCGAGGAGAAGCCCTTACTCTCGCATTATGGACCCAACCTCACCGCACCCGTCGGGCCGGGCCCACGACGATGGAGGGCCTGGCGCGCCGGTCCTCTTCGATGCGGTGCTGGCGCCGAATCGGTCGTTGGGGCGCGCCGGCTTCCTTGCAGTCATGGCCGGCGTCATCGTGGTGAGCGTCGGCCTCGGCACCTACTTCCTGCTTCAGGGTGCCTGGCCGGTGTTCGGCTTCTTCGGCCTCGACATCCTGCTGCTCTACCTCGCCTTCCGGCTGAGCTACCGTTCGGGCCGCCTGCGGGAGACCATACAAGTCACCGCCGACGAGGTCGTCGTCCGCCGCATCGCGCCCAACGGGCGAACGACCGAATGGCGCTTCAACCCCTACTGGCTGCGTGTCGCCCTCGATGACCCGGTGGAGCACGAGAGCCAGATCAGGCTCACCTCCCACGGGCGTTCGATCATCGTCGGGCACTTCCTCGCGCCGGAGGAGCGCGCGAGCCTGGCAAAGGTGCTGCGCGACGCCCTCGGCGAGGCCAACCGGCGCTACGCCGGCGCCCCTCTGGAACAGGATGAGCCGGAAGGAGAGGCGGCGACCTGGCGCAGCTGACGCGGGTTCCGGGGCGTTCTTTTGGACGAGGACGCGGGGGCGGGACCGGAGACAGCCCCAAGGCTGGATATTCGCAGGGGCAGGGACTATGTAGTGTGCTGCAGCGCAGCATTGGCGCGCTGAAGCCGGGAGAACACACGACATGATGGATGATCCGATCGTCATCGTTGGCATGGCGCGCACGCCGATGGGCGGGTTCCAGGGTGCGCTGAAGGATGCGCGGGCGCCGGAGCTGGGCTCGGCTGCGATCGAAGCGGCGCTCGGCCGCGCAGGCGTCGCCGCTGACGAGGTCGACGAAGTGATCATGGGCAACATCCTCTCCGCCGGCCAGGGGCAGGCGCCGGCGCGCCAGGCCTCCATCGGCGCCGGAATCCCCGAGCACGTCGGCTGCACCACCATCAACAAGATGTGCGGGTCAGGCATGAAGGCCACCATGTTCGCCCACGACCTGATCGCGGCCGGCTCCGGCGCCATCGTCGTCGCTGGCGGCATGGAGAGCATGACCAACGCGCCCTACCTGCTGGACCGCGCGCGGAGCGGCTACCGCATGGGCCACGGCAAGGTGCAGGACCACATGTTCCTCGACGGGCTGGAGGACGCCTACGACAAGGGCAAGCTGATGGGCCACTTCGCCGAGGAGACGGCGCGCAGCTACCAGTTCACGCGCGAGCAGCAGGACCAGTTCGCCATAACCTCGCTCACCCGCGCGAAGACGGCGATCGAGGACGGCTCCTTCGACGGCGAGGTGACGCCGGTCACGGTCAAGCACCGCAAGGGCGAGACCGTGATCGCGCAGGACGAGCAGCCGCTGACGGCGGACCTCGACAAGATCCCGACGCTGCGTCCGGCCTTCGCCAAGGACGGCTCGGTGACCGCCGCGAACTCCAGCTCGATCTCGGACGGCGGCGCGGCGCTGGTGCTGATGCGTCGCTCCGAGGCCGAGACCCGGGGGCTCACGCCCATCGCCGTCATCCACGGCCACGCGACGCACGCCCAGGCGCCCGCCTGGTTCACCACCGCGCCGGGGCCGGCGCTGCGCACGCTCTTCGAGAAGGTGGGCTGGGACGCGGACGACGTGGACCTCTACGAGATCAACGAGGCCTTCGCCGTCGTCGCCATGGCGGCGATGCGCGACCTCGACCTCGACCACGAGAAGGTGAACGTCCACGGCGGGGCCTGCGCCCTTGGCCACCCGGTCGGCGCTTCGGGTGCCCGCATCGTCATCACCCTGTTGGCGGCGCTCGAGAAATACGGCCTCGACAAGGGCGCGGCCGCGCTCTGCATCGGCGGCGGCGAGGCCACGGCGCTCGCGGTCGAGCGGCTGCACTAGGGCCGCCCCCATGGCGAGCACGCGCGAGACCATTCCGGCCCGGGGCGGCCGGGCGGTGCGGCTCGGCTCTGGCGAGTCGCTCAGGCTCATCAACACCCACGGCACCCAGGTGGTGGATACCTGGGCCTTCAATGCCGCCGACATGGCCGAGTGCATGTCGATGGAGCACTCCCGCGTCGCCATCGGCGGCATCTTCCCCAAGCCCGGCGACACCATGGTCACGGGCAAGCGGCGCCCCATCCTGACCCTGGTCGAGGACACCTCGCCCGGCATCCACGACACGCTGATCGCCGCCTGCGACCGCTGGCGCTACATTCTGCTGGGCGCCGGCGACGACCACGACAACTGCGAGGACAACCTGCACGACGCGCTCGCCGCGCTGGGCCTCGAAGCCAACGAGACGCCGTCGCCCTGGAACATGTGGATGAACATCCCCGTGGGCGCGGACGGCTCGGTCTCCTTCGAGGCGGGCGTCGCCAGCCCCGGCGATCACGTGGTGCTGCGGGCGGAGATGGATATCGTGCTGGCGTTCTCCTGCTGCCCGCAGGACATCCTCCCCATCAACGGCGTCGCGTGCACGCCGGTGGACGCCGCCTACGAGCGGCTCTGAGGGCCGGGGTCATGGCGGCGAACGGCAGCTTCCTCACCGACGAGCAGCGCATGATCCGCGACATGGCGCGCGACTTCGCGGCGAACGAGCTCGCCCCCCATGCCGGCACGTGGGACCTGAACGGCGGCTTCCCGGACGACATCCTGCCCCGCATGGGCCGGCTCGGGCTGATGGGGATGCTGGTGCCGCCGGAATGGGACGGCGCCGGCGCCGACCACGTGGCCTACGCGCTCGCCATGGAGGAGATCGCGGCCGGCGACGTCGGCACGTCGACCGCCATGAGCGTCAACAACTCCCTCGTCTGCGCGGGCATTCTCAGAGGCGGCTCCGAGGCGCAGAAGGAGCGCTTCCTCCGCCCGCTCGCGCGCGGCGACATGCTGGGCTGCTTCTGCCTGACCGAGCCGCAGGCGGGCTCCGATGCGTCCAACCTGCGAACCCGCGCGGTGGCGGACGGCAACGGCTACCGGCTCAGCGGCACCAAGCAGTTCGTCTCCAGCGGCTCGAAGGCGGACCTCGCCATGGTCTTCGCCGTGACCGAGCCGGATGCGGGCAAGAAGGGGATCAGCTGCTTCCTCGTGCCGACGGACACCGAGGGCTACACGGTCGCGAGCCACGAGACCAAGATGGGCCAGCGGGCGCACGACACCTGCCAGATCGTCTTCGAGGACGTCCGCCTCACCCCTGACCTCATGCTGGGGGAGCCGGGGCAGGGCTACGCCATCGCGCTCGGCAACCTCGAGGGCGGGCGCATCGGGGTCGCGGCTCAGGCGACGGGCGCCATGCGGGCCGCCTACGAGGCCGCGCTCGCCTACGCGAGAGAGCGCACGAGCTTCGGCAAGCCGCTGATCGAGCATCAGGCGGTGGGCTTCCGGCTGGCGGACATGGCGACGGAGATCGAGGCCGCGCGGCTGCTCACGCTGCAGGCGGCCCGGCTGCGCGATGCCGGCGAGCCCTGCCTGAAGGAAGCCTCGATGGCCAAGCTCTTCGCGTCCGAGACCGCCGAGCGGGTCTGCTCCAAGGCGATCCAGACGCTGGGCGGCTACGGCTACCTGAGCGACTTCCCGGTGGAGCGCATCTATCGCGACCAGCGCGTCTGCACCATCTACGAGGGCACGAGCGACGTGCAGCGGCTGGTGATCAGCCGGGCGCTCGCGCGGGAGTAAGGCGATGAGCGACAGTCTCGACTTCTACTTCGACTTCTCCTCGCCCTACGGCTACCTCGCGGCCGAGCGGATCGACGGTCTCGCGGCGAAGCACGGGCGCGCCGTCACGTGGCGGCCGATGCTGCTCGGCGCCGTGTTCCAGAAGATCGGCGGCAGCCCCCTGGTCGACCAGCCCATGAAGGGCCCGTACTCGCGCCACGACATGCTGCGCTCGGCGCGGCTGCACGGCATCGCCTTCAACGTGCCCGACAACTTCCCGGTGAACAGCATCGCCGCCTGCCGCGCCTACTACTGGCTGGCGGACGGCGACCCCGCGACCGCGCGCGATTTCGCGCTCGCGCTCTATCGCGGCTATTTCGTCGAGAACCGCGACCTGAGCCAGCCGGAGACGGTAGTCCAGGCCGCGCAGGCGCAGGGCGTCGACGCCGACGCGCTGGTGGCGGCGGTGCAGGATCAAGCGGTGAAGGACCGGTTGCGCGCCGAGAACGACGCGGCGATCGAGCGCGGCGTCTTCGGCTCGCCCACCGTCTTCGTGGGCGACGAGATGTTCTGGGGCCACGACCGGCTGGACATGATCGACCGCTGGCTCGAGACCGGCGGCTGGTAGCCGGCCCGGACCGCGTCTGCGCGCGTCCGCGCTCGGATCAGCCGCCGGCGGCGCCCTCCAGCGCAACCTCGTCGTCGTAGACTTCTTCCGGCAGGGGAAGGCCGGCCAGCGCGTCATCGCCGAGGGCGCCGTCCGGCGCGATGCCGCGCTGCTCCAGCAACGCCATGAGCTGACGGGCGTGCTGGGCGGCATGCCAGGCCGTCCGCTCCAGCACGCTCTCTGTCGTGTGGATGCCGTAGTAGGTGTCGAGCGTGCCGAGGCGCCCCGCGTCCGCCCCGCGCCACCAGGCGGCCAGCGCGTCGCGCACGGTCTGGCCGTAGGCCGCGATCTGGGCCGCGCTCCGCATGTCGGGGTCCGGCGTCCGCTCGAAATAGTCGAAGGTGAGCCGGGCGCCCTGCGCCGCATCGAGGAAGGCCGCCGGGATGACGAAGATGTGGTAGCCAAGGTCGAGGATGGTCCGCTCCCGGCCCGGCAGCCCCTCCTCCAGGTCGGCGGCGGGGAACTGGCCGAGATAGCGCTGGGTCGCGGCCAGGATCAGGTCGAGCTTGCGCACCAGCTCCGCCGGCGGCAACGGCTCGCGGTCGAACGCGACGCCGATGAAGCGCGCGAGGTCCCCTAAGTCCTGGGCGAAGACGAAGCGCTTGCCGAGCGCCACCACCGGCACCGAGCGTGCGCCGAGATCGGCGAGCGCCTCCATCGCCTCCGGCTTCGCGCGGACGTTGATCGATTCGTAGGCGATCCCGCGCTTGGCCAGGAACTCCTTGGCCCGGAGGCAGCTCGAGCACCCCGGCTGCCAGTACACCTTGAAGTCGTCTGCCATGATCGCTCTCCCAGGCCCGCGGCGCTCGTGCGCGCCTACTCCGCCGTGTAGCCGCCGTCGATCACCAGCTCGGTGCCGGTGACGAACTTCGCCTCGTCAGAGGCCAGGTAGACCACGCCGTTGGCGACATCGTCGGGCTCGCCGACGTGGCCCACCGGGTGCAGCTTGCCGAACTCCGCCGGCCCCGCCGCCGCATCGCCGAACATGCGGATCGCCGTCTCGTCCATCATCGGCGTGTGGATGAAGGCGGGATGGATCGAGTTGAGGCGGATGCCGCTGCCGTCTCGCGCGCATTCCAGCGCCACGCACTTGGTGAAGTAGCGGACGGCACCCTTCGACGCCGTGTAGGCGGCGAGATGCGCCGTGCCCACCAGGCCGAGCACCGACGACATGTTGATGATGGAGCCGCCGCCCGAGCGTCGCATGGCGGGAATCGCGGCCTTCGTGCCGAGGAAGACGCCGTCGGCGTTGACCGCCATGATCCGTCGCCAGGTCTCCAGCGTCACCTGGGCCAGCGGCTCGGCGCGGGTGGCACCGGCGTTGTTGAAGAGGATGTCGAGGCGCCCGTGCTCTGCCTCAGCGGCCTCCACCGTATCCTGCCAGGCGGCCTCGTCGGTCACGTCGAGGGGACGGAAGCGCGCCGTGCCTCCCGCCGCGGCGATGGTCTCGGCAACCGCCTCGCCGCGGCCCTCGTCGCGCCCCGTCACCAGGACCGCCGCGCCTTCCTCGGCCATGCGTGTCGCCGCAGCGGCGCCGAGCCCGCTGGTCGCCCCGGTCACGATCGCCACCTTGCCCGCCAGTCTCGCCATCGCCTGCCTCATACCGCGCACGGGCATCGCATGTGTCGCCACGTGCATGGCCATTGGGGATACTATTGAGAGACTATACCCCGCAGGCACCGCCTGCGTCGCAAAAGGTCGCACAGCGATGGCGCAAGGCATCGGCGGTGTCGGCGGCAATGCCTACCGGGCGGACCGGAACCTCCGGGCCCTCCTCGGCCGCAGCGCGCCCTGGCTCACCGAAGACGACGCCGAGCGACTGAGCGGCTTCGGCGCCTGGGTCGCGACCGCCGTCGACGAACAGGCGGATTACACCAACCGCTTCGCGCCGCCGGTTCTCGAGACTCTGGACGAGGGCGGGCGGGCGCGCTCGGTCGTCCGCCACAATCCGCTCTATGCCGCGGTTCACCGCGAGGTCTACGCGCACGGCATCGTCGGCCTCAACTACGGCCCCGCGCGCCGCCCCTTCACGCTCACCTTCGCGATGGGCTACTTGCTCGCGCAGTCCGACATCGCGGTCCACTGCCCGGTGACGCTCACCGGCGCGGTCGCCCACGTGCTCGACCGCTTCGCGCCGGAGCCGGTGCGGGACGACTACCTGCCCGCGCTCACGCGCATGGACGGCAAGGCGGCCACCGGCGGCACCTGGGTCACCGAGAAGCAGGGCGGCAGCGACGTCGGCGCGACCGCGACCGTGGCCCGGCGCACCAACGAAGGCATCGTCCTCAGCGGGCTCAAGTGGTTCGCCAGCAACGTCGACGGCGGGCTCGCGCTCACCCTCGCCCGGCCGGAGGGCGCGACGGGTGGCGGTGGCGGGCTCGGCCTCTACCTGGTGCCGGCGCGCGGTCCCGACGGGGCGCCCAACCGCTACCGGATCAGGCGGCTGAAGGAGAAGCTCGGCACCCGCGGCCTCGCCACGGGCGAGATCGAGCTGGAGGAGGCCCACGCGGTGGAGGTGGCGCCGCCGCCGGACGGCCTCAAGACCATGATGGCGGCGCTCGGCTACAGCCGCATCCACAACGCCATGGCCTCGGCCGGGATACAGCGCCGCGCCTTCGCCGAATCCTTGGCCCACGCCGAGGGGCGCAGCGCCTTCGGCCATCGCCTCGCCGGCTATCCGATGGTGCAGGACCAGCTCGTGGCATTGCAGGTGCGCCTGGAGGCGAGCGTGGCGCTGGCCTTCGCCGCGGCCCGCGCGTTCGACGCCGCGCTCGACGCACCGGCGGAGCGGCCCTGGATGCGGCTCGTCACCGCGCTCGCCAAGTACCTCACGGCGGAATGGGCGATCACCGCGACCAGCCGCGCGATCGAGATCCTGGGCGGCAACGGCTATACCGAGGAATACCCCACGGCCAGGCTCCACCGCGATGCCCAGGTGCTCACCGTGTGGGAAGGCCCGCCCAACATCCAGGCACTGGAGGTGCTGCGTCTCGCAGGCGCGGAGTCGCCGGGGCTCGCGGCCTTCGAGGCCAGGCTCGACGCCATTCTCGACATGCCCTTCGCCGCCAACCATTCGGCCTTCGTGCGGGCGCGGGCGCTCGTCTATCGGGTCCGGCGCGAGGTGGCCGCGCTGACGGCGCTCATCCAGGAGGACGAAGCCGAGGGGCAGCGCCACGCCCACCGGCTGATGGACCGCATGGCCAGGGGGCTGGCCGCGGCCCTGCTGATCGAGGAGGCGGCCACCGACTGGGGCGCGGGCGACGGGCGCAAGGCCGTGATCGCCCGCCTCTTCGCAGCGCAGGAGCTGGCGGCGCCGGAACCGCCGAGGCCCGGCGAGAGCGAGGGGCAGCGCTTCTTCCGCCCCCTCGCCGGGTACGAGAGGATCGAGACCGCGCACCTCGACTGAGGCCACGCCCGGCGCAGGACCCGAAAACGCCTACCCCGGCGGTGGCGGCGCATGCTATGTGCTGGGCCTGCCGGCTTGAGCGCGTCCGTCTTTGACGGACGCGCGACAGGCCGCGACAGCGGCCCGCCCGCGCAGGCGCCGGCCGTAGGCCGGCTGCCGTGAGCGACAAAGAATCAGATCGTTTCCGTGCCAAACGGAAACGATCTGAGGGAGCGATGGAGATGGAGGTCAACGGCAAGCAGATCGCGGTCGAGGATCAGGGCGAGGGCGACGCCGTTGTCATGGTCCACGGCCTGGGCGGCACGGGGAACACCTGGCACCCGCAGGCGGGCCCGCTCGCCCGCTTCTTCCGCGTGATCCGGCTCGACCTCGAGGGCTCCGGCCGCTCGCCGGCTGCGGGCGATCTCTCCATCGCCTCCTTCGCCGCCGACGCGATCGCGGTGATGGACGCGCTCGACATCTCGACCGCCCACCTCTGCGGCCACTCCATGGGCACGATCGTCTGCCAGCACCTCGCCGCTCAGCACGCGGAGCGGGTGAAGAGCCTCGCGCTCCTGGGCCCGCTGGCCGAGCCGCCGGAGCCCGCGCGCCAGGCGATCCGCGACCGCGCGGCCGTTGCGCGCAAGAGCGGCATGGTGCCCATCGCCGATACCCTGGTGGAGGTCGCGATCTCCGCCGAGACCCGCTCGCACCAGCCGGCGACGGCGGCGTTCGTGCGCGAGATCCTCATGCGCCAGGACGCCGAGGGCTACGCGCGGACCTGCGAGGCGCTCGCCGACGCGCGGAGCGCTGAGCTGGCTGCCATCCGCTGCCCGACCCTGCTGATCACGGGCGACGAGGACGGCGTCGCACCGCCGCCTGCGGTCAGGGCGCTCGGCGGCCGGATCGCCGGCTCCCGCGTCGCCGTGCTGCCGGGCTGCGGCCACTGGACCCCGGTCGAGAAACCGGCGCAGGTCAACGGCCTGCTCCTCAACTTCTACTTCAGCTTCAACTAGGCCGACCGGTGGCGGAGCGAAAACCGGGAAAGCGCGGCGGCGCACGGCCCGGCAAGGCGCCGGCGACGTTCTACATCTGCCGCTCCTGCGTCTGGTCCGAATCCGCGCGGGAGCGCGACGGCAAGCGCCAGGGCACCTTCCTGCTGGACGCGGTGAGGGACCTGTTGGGCGCCCGGCCCCTGCCGGAGAGCCTCAACCTGCGGGCGGTCTACTGCCTGAACGGCTGCAAGAGCCCGTGCAACGTGGGCTTTCGCTCCGCCGGCAAGCACCACGTGCGCTTCAGCCACCTGACGCCGGAGCACGCGGCGGACGTCATCGCCTACGCCCGCGCCTACCAGGCGAGCACGACAGGCGAGGTGCCGGACGACGAGACGCCGGCGGCGATGCGCGGCAAGATGACGGTGCGCACCCCGCCCCTGGGATAGAGCGCTATCCGACCGGATTGAATCGTATCCGGTTGCCGTACGTTCGCGTCCTCGCGTGCTGAACGGCCGAAATGAATCCCCACCTCACCCCGACCCTCTCCTCCCCAGGGAGGAGAGGGAGAACAGGCGGCGCCGTGTTGCGTTCCCCCTCCTCCTGGGAGGAGGGGGACAGGGGGAGGTGGGCGTGCTTTGGGCCGTCGCGACCCGGAAGGGTCGGACATCGTTCTTGAAAGCACGTCTCGGAAGATTCGTGGCCTGCGCGGCGATGCCTGTCACTCCGTCTCCGGCTCCGGGGGCAGGGGTGAGGCGGGGGGCGGCCGGGCGCCTTCGCCCTCATCTGCGCGCAGGATGCCGGTGACGATGCGGCGTGCGGCGGCGGACGGCGTGAGGGTCTGGGCCGTGACTTCGGCCTCCAGCGCCTCCACCGCCGGCGCGAGCCGGCCGTCGGCGCGGAGCCGCGCCATCAGCGACTCCTCGACCTCGCGCCAGAGCCAGGTTCTGGCCTGGGCGGCGCGCCTGGCCTCCAGCGCGCCCGCCCCGGCCATCGCCGCCCGGTGGCGCTCCACCGCATCCGCGATCTCGCCCAGGCCCGTCCCCTCCACGGAAGAGCAGACGATGACGCAGGGCGTCCAGGGCCCTGCGCCCGCGTGGAGCGAGAGCGCCGCCTCGAAGTCTGCCTTGGCGTGGGCGGCCGCGGCTTCGAGCGCGCCATCGGCCTTGGTGACGACGACGATGTCGGCGCGCTCCATCACGCCCCGCTTGATGCCCTGAAGCTCGTCGCCGGCGCCGGGCTGCACCAGCAGCATGAAGAGGTCCACCATGTCGGCGACGGCGGCCTCGGACTGGCCGACGCCGACGGTCTCCACCATCACGAGGTCGAAGCCCGCCGCCTCGCAGGCGATCATCGCATCGCGCGTCCGCCGCGCGACGCCGCCGAGCGCGCCACCCGCCGGCGTCGCGCGAATGAAGCTCCGCTCGCTCCGCGCGAGCGCCGCCATCCGAGTCTTGTCGCCCAGGATCGAGCCGCCGGAGCGCTCGCTGGAGGGGTCGACCGCGAGCACGGCAAGCCGCCTGCCTGCGGCGATGGCACGCGTGCCGAAGGCCTCGATGAAGGTCGACTTGCCCACCCCCGGCGCGCCCGAAATGCCGATGCGGACGGCCTTGCCCGCATGCGGCAGCAGGGCCTGGAGCAGCGCCTCGGCCGGCTCGCGGTCCTCCTCCAGCGTCGATTCGATGAGGGTGATCGCGGCAGCCAGCGCGCGGCGGTCGCCTGCAACGATGTCGCCCGGCGGCGGCGAACGGCCTCCGCCCTGCGTGCGCGCGCTCATGGCGCAGGGGTCTCGTCGGGCACGGGCGCCGTCTCGGCGCCGTCGCCTTCCTCGGCGGCGAGCCGCTGCGCGAGCTCTTCGCGCAGCTCGGCGGTCTCCTGCTGGCGCCACCACATGTCTGCGTAGTGGCCGTCCCGCACCAGCAGCTCCGCGTGGCTGCCGCGCTCGACGATGCGGCCCGCGTCCAGCACGAGGATCTGGTCGGCGTCGATGACCGTGGAAAGGCGGTGCGCGATCATGAGCGTGGAGCGGTCGCGGCTGACCTCCCGCAGACTCGCCTGGATCTCCTTCTCAGTTTGCGAATCGAGGGCGGACGTGGCCTCGTCGAACAGGAGAATACGGGGATTCTTGAGGATCGTGCGCGCAATCGCCACCCGCTGCTTCTCGCCGCCCGAGAGCTTGAGGCCGCGCTCGCCCACCGTGCTGTCGTAGCCGTCGGGGAGCGCCGCGACGAAGTCGTGGATGTGGGCGAGCCTCGCGGCCTCCTCCACCTCCTCCGGGGTCGCGTCGGGCCGGCCGTAGGCGATGTTGTAGAAGATCGTGTCGTTGAAGAGCACCGTGTCCTGCGGGACGATGCCGATGGCCGCGCGCAGGCTCTGCTGGGTCACGTCGCGCACGTCCTGGCCGTCGATCCTGACGCTGCCGGACTCGATGTCGTAGAAGCGGAAGAGGATGCGCGAGATGGTGGACTTGCCCGCGCCGCTCGCGCCGACGATGGCCGTCGTGGTGCCGGGCCGCACCTGGAAGGAGATGCCGTCGAGGATGCCGCGGCGTTCCTCATAGCGGAAGCGCACGTCCTCGAACTCGATGGCGCCGGCCGTCACCCGGAGCGGCGGCGCGTCCGCCGCATCCTCGATCTCGCGCTCCACCGAGAGGATGACGAACATCGACTCCATGTCGGTGAGCGACTGCTTGATCTCGCGGTAGACGAAGCCCAGGAAGTTGAGCGGGATGTAGAGCTGGAGCAGGTAGGTGTTGACCAGCACGAAGTCGCCGATGGTCATGGTGCCGGCGG
>JAPPMY010000173.1 GCA_028818855.1 Rhodospirillales bacterium | reverse complement strand
GGGCTCTGCACGGCGTCCGGCGTGATGCTGCAGAACCGGGGCGCGAGCTTCGTCATCGACGCGGACCACCCCAACCGTATCGCCGGCGGCAAGCGGCCCATGCACACCATCATCCCCGGCATGGTGGGGCAGGGGGAGCACGCGGTGATGCCCTTCGGCGTCATGGGCGGGCACTTCCAGGCCTGCGGCCACGCCCACTTCCTCACCAACGTGATCGATTACGGCATGGACCCGCAGGCGGCGCTGGATTGCCCCCGCGCCTTCCACTTCGGCGGCGTCATGGCGCTGGAGACCACCATCGAGCGCTCGGTGGCCGATCGCCTCGCCACCCTCGGCCACGACGTCGCGTGGTCGGACATCCCGCTCGGCGGCGGTCAGGCCATCGCCATCGACCGCGCCACCGGGGTCCTAACCGGCGGCTCCGACCCCCGCAAGGACGGCTGCGCGCTGGGGATTTGAGCCGGGCGAGCGCCTTTGCGCCCGGCACCTGAAGGAAACGAAAGACGCGCTGCTGTGCCGTAGGAGACTCACGCAGCCGGCGAGAGACGCTTGACCTTGATCTGATCCGCCTTCTTCAGCGCCTGGGCCAGCGCCCAGGTCGATTGGAGCCGGTACCACGTACCGGCACCGCCGCCGAAAGCCTTGTCGAGGCGAATCGCCATCTCAGGCGAGATGCCGGCGCGGCAGTTCACGATATCCGAGAGCTGCTTTCGGCTGACACCGAGCCTGCGCGCCGCTTCCGTCACGCTGAGGCCGAGAGGCTCGAGGCAGTCATGACGCACGGACAGGCCCGGATGGGGCGGGTTCTTCATCGGCATTCTGCAGCCTCCGGTTCCTAGTGGTAGTCGATCAGATCGACATCCGTGACGTCACGACCCTCGAAGCGGAAAACGATGCGCCAGTTGGCCGATACGCTGACGGCCCAATGATCGGTCAGATCGCCCCTCAAGAGATGCAACCGGAAACCCGGCAGGTTCATGTCGCCTGGTTCTGACGCTTCGTCGAGACGGGCCAGGACGCGTTCGATCTTGGGCATCAGAGCCGGTGAAACCCGGCGGGCATCGCCCTTCTCGAACAGGCGCCTGAGGCCCGCGTGACGAAAGCGAAGAATCATGGGCGGTCATGTCACCTGTCACGGGGCACTTTACACCGCGGGGCGTGTCTTGTCGCTCTCATCGTCACTTCTTTGGCGGCCGAAGCCCCACGATAGCGGCCCGCCCCCCGAACCACGGTGCGGTGCCCGGCGCGCGGGGAGGGCGACGAAGGCAGCGATCGTGGAGAACGATTCGAGTCGGCCGGCTACCCCGGCAAACACCCGGCTTCCACCGCGCGCTGTTTCACCAGTGCGTAGACCATGTCGATGCCGGGCGTCGGCACGCCGACCAGGCGGCCCAGCTCGCTGATCACGCCCACCAGCGCCTCGATCTCCATGGGCCGGCCCAGGTTGAGGTCCTGCAGCATCGACGTGCGGTGCGCGCCCACCTGCTCGGCGCCCTCGATGCGCTTGTCCACGCCGATGGCGAAGCGCGCGCCGAGCGCCTCGCCCACGGCCTGCCCCTCCACCATCATCGCGCGGACCACGGCGCGGGTGCCGGCGTCGCGTGCGATGTCCTCCAGCGTCGCACCCGTGAGCGCGCTCACCGGGTTGAAGGCGAGGTTGCCCCAGAGCTTGACCCAGATGTCCGAGCGGATGTCGGCGCGCACCGGCGACTTGAAGCCCGCGTCCATGAAGGCCCGGCTCAGCGCCTGCACGCGCTCGCTGCGGCTCCCGTCCGGCTCGCCGAAGGGGAGGCGCTTCTGGCTGAGGTGTCCGGAGATCTCGATCACGCCGGGCTCGACGATCTCGCCGGCCGCGAAGATCACGCAGCCAATGGCGCGCTCCGGCCCGATCAGGTCCCACTGTGTGCCGTCGGGGTCGACCGCAGCGATGCGCCGGCCCTCGTGGGGCCCTTCCAGCTTGTGGAAGTACCACCAGGGGATGCCGTTCGACGCCGTGACCACCGCGGTCCCCGGCCCGAGCAGCGGCTGCAGGCGCGCGCAGATGCCGGGCACCGAGTGCGCCTTCAGCGTGATGATGACCGCATCCTGGGGCCCAAGCTCCGCCGGGTCGTCGGTCGCCCGGATCTCGGCCCGGCGCTCCGCGCCGCCTGCGCGCACGCGCACGCCGCCGGCCTGCATCGCCGCGAGATGCGGCCCGCGCGCGATCAGCGAGACCTCGGCGCCGCCCTCCGCCAGCTCCAGCCCGAAATACGCGCCGATAGCGCCGGCTCCGACGATGCAGATCTTCATGTGGCGATGCCGAGCTTCTCGGCGAGGCCGATGCGCTGGAGCTTGCCGGTCGCCCCCTTGGGGATCTCGTCGCGGAAGAGGATCGTGCGCGGCACCTTGAAGTCGGCGAGCGAACCGGCGGCGAAGGCGCGAAGCTCCCGCTCATCCGCCTCGGCGCCCTCGCGCAGCACGATCACCGCCGCCACGTCCTCGCCGAGCTTTTGGTGCGGCACCGCGAAGGCCACAGCTTGCGCGACGGCGGGATGCGTCATCAGCACGTCGTCCACCTCGCGGGGCGCGATCTTCTCGCCGCCCCGGTTGATGATCTCCTTGAGCCGGCCCGTGAGCGTGAGATAGCCCGCGCCGTCGATCACCCCCTGGTCGCCGGTGCGGAACCAGCCGTCCGAGAACGCCGCGGCGTTGGCCTGCGGGTTGTTCTCGTAGCCCGCGGTGACGTTGGGGCCGCGGATCACCACCTCGCCCTCGGCCCCCGGCGCCTGCAGCGCGCCGGCTTCGTCCATGATGGCGACCTCCGGCCCGGCAGCGATCCCCACCCCGCCCGGCCTCCGCTCCGCCGGCGGCATCGGGTTGCTGGTCATCTGGTGGGAGGCCTCGGTCATCCCGTAGGACTCGATCACCGGCGCATCGAAAGCGGCCTCCAGCTCCTCCATTACCGGCGCCGGCAGCGAGGACGAGGACGAGCGCAGCAGCCGCAGCCTGCGGCGGGCGACGATCTCCCTGTTGCGCGCGGCACGGGCGAGGATCGCCTGGTGCATGGTGGGCACGGCGGTGAGCCAGGTGGGCGCCATCGCGTCCAGCCAGGCGAAGACGCGGAGCGCGTTGAAGCCCGGCGTGCAGATCACGGTGCTGCCCGCGTGGAGCGAGGCCATCACGCCCGCCATCAGCCCGTGGATGTGGAAGAGCGGCATGATGTTGAGGCAGCGATCGCCCGGCTCGAGCGAGATCCACTCGGCGATGTTGCGCGCGGACGCGCACAAGTTGGCGCCCGTCAGCGGCACGATCTTGGGCCGGGACGTGGTGCCGGAGGTGTGCAGCACCAGCGCTGCGTCGTCCCCCTCCCCGTCGCCCCGCGCATCGCCCGCGCCGGTCGGCACGTCGAGGCTGAAGCTGCCGGCGCCCGCAGCGCTCTCCGGCGTGAGCCCGATGATCGGCACGCCCACCCGCTCCGCCGCCTCGACGGCCGGGCTCTCCAAGCCCGCCTCCAGGATCAGCGCCTTCGCGCGCAGGTCTTCGAGGTAGAAGGCGAACTCGTCCACCCGGTAGGCGGGGTTGAGCGGCGCGGCGGTCGCGTGGGCAGCCGTGGCGAGGAAGGCCGTGGCCATCTCCGGCCCGTTGGAGAGCACGATGGCGACGCGCTCGCCCGGTCCGATCCCGGCGCGGCCGAGCGCCTCGCCCGACCGCCCGACCTGATCGCGGAGCGCGCCGTAGCTCAGCGGCTCCCGCTCCGGCGCCGCGATGGCGATGTCGTCCCGCCCGCCCCGCTCCAGCAGCGCGTGGATGTCGGTCGTCTCAGGCATGGTCGCCGGCTGCCTTCGGCAACGGGTGCGGGGGAGAACCGCTCACCCGCGGTTCATCCGGTTGTCGACCAGGTCGTCCACCACGGCGGGTTCGGCGAGAGTGGAGGTGTCGCCCAGCTCGTCGTGCTCGCCCGCCGCGATCTTGCGCAGGATGCGGCGCATGATCTTGCCGGAGCGCGTCTTGGGCAGCCCCGGCGCCCACTGGATGAGGTCGGGCGTGGCAATCGGGCCGATCTCCTTCCGCACCCAGCGGGCAAGCTCGCCGCGCAGGTCCTCGCTCGGCTCGCGGCCGGCGGTGAGCGTCACGTAGGCGTAGATGCCCTGCCCCTTGATGTCGTGCGGATACCCCACCACGGCCGATTCCGAGACCGCCGGGTGCGCCACCAGCGCGCTCTCCACCTCCGCCGTGCCCATGCGGTGGCCGGAGACGTTGAGCACGTCGTCCACGCGGCCGGTGATCCAGTAGTAGCCGTCCTCGTCGCGCCGCGCCCCGTCGCCGGTGAAATAGCGGCCCGGATACTGCGAGAAGTAGGTCTCGATGAAGCGCCCGTGGTCGCCATAGACCGTGCGCATCTGCCCCGGCCAGGAATCGGCGAGGCAGAGCAGGCCGGCGCACGCGCCTTCGAGCGGAGTCCCCTCCTGATCGACGATGAGCGGCTGCACGCCGAAGAAGGGCCGCGTGGCGGAGCCGGGTTTCAGCGCCGTGGCACCAGGCAGCGGCGTGATGAGGATGCCGCCGGTCTCGGTCTGCCACCAGGTGTCCACGATGGGGCAGCGCCCGTCGCCCACCACCCGGTGGTACCAGAGCCAGGCCTCGGGGTTGATGGGCTCGCCCACGGAGCCCAGCAGCCGGAGCGATGCGCGCGAGGTCTTCGCCACCGGCCCCTCGCCTTCCCGCATCAGCGCGCGGATCGCCGTCGGCGCGGTGTAGTAGATGTTGACGCCGTGCTTGTCGCAGACCTGCCAGTGGCGCGAGGCGTCCGGGTAGTTGGGCACGCCCTCGAACATCAGCGTCGTCGCTCCGTTGGCCAGCGGCCCGTACAGGATGTAGCTGTGGCCGGTGACCCAGCCCACATCCGCCGTGCACCAGTACGTCTCGCCGTCGTGGTAGTCGAAGACGAACTGGTGCGTCATCGAGGCGTAGACCATGTAGCCGCCGGTGGTGTGCAGCACGCCCTTGGGCTTCCCCGTCGAGCCCGAGGTGTAGAGGATGAAGAGCGGGTCTTCGGCCGCCATCTCCGCCGGCGGGCAGTCGGCCGACGCGTCGGCCACGAGGTCGTGGTACCAGACGTCGCGGCCGTCGGCCCAGCCGATCTCGCCGCCGGTGCGCTTCACCACGACGCAGTTCCGTATGCTCGGGCAGCTCTCCAGCGCGGCGTCGGTGTTGGCCTTGAGCGGGACCTTGCGGCCTCCGCGCAGGCCCTCGTCGGCGGTGATGACGAGCGAGGAATCGCAGTCCTGGATCCGCCCCGCCAGCGAATCCGGGGAGAAGCCGCCGAACACCACCGAGTGGATGGCGCCGATCCGGGCGCAGGCCAGCATGGCGATGGCCGCCTCCGGGATCATCGGCAGGTAGAT
>JAPPMY010000200.1 GCA_028818855.1 Rhodospirillales bacterium | reverse complement strand
GCCGTCCGCAGGTGTTCGAGCGCCTGCTGGCCGAGCGCGCCGGTATCGGCCAGGGCGAAATCGAGGAGTTCCGCAGACAGCACGCGCGCGCCGGCAAGTATCTGCGGTCCGTGTCGGCCAGGGCCGCTCACCGGGCGCGGCAGGACGCGCAGCGCCAGGACGCACAGCGCGAAGAAGCGGGGATCATCGAGGCCGTCGCAGCCGAAACCGTCGCTCCCGCCGCCGAACCCGTTCCCGAAGCGTCCC
The DNA here is from genome assembly GCA_028818855.1 of Rhodospirillales bacterium. GTDB lineage: Bacteria > Pseudomonadota > Alphaproteobacteria > UBA828 > UBA828 > WTGU01. Next base: position 5,199 of record JAPPMY010000200.1, on the reverse strand, counting down.
TGCCTCCCAGGACTTCGGATGCGGCCGCGCCCGGCCCGGAACGCGAGGCCCTGCCCGACTGGAGGACGCTCTACAGGGAGCTGCAGCACGACTGGAACGACCTCGTCGCACGCTCACAAGAACCCGATCTTCCGCTGCTGCTGATGGACGGGTACGACGCGCTGATCCGCCGAGTGCGCGCGCTCGCCGAGCATCCAGATTTGTCCGACCGCGCACGCGGCGTGATCGACGAACTCCTCGCGTACCACGACGACGAGACCGTTGCCCGAGAGACCGCCGAAGACTATCTCGCGGCAGCGGAGCGGCATGTCGAGGCGTACAGGGCCCTCGAACGCCATGCCGGGGAACGCGGCCTTCCCGTTGCCCGTCTCGACGCCTGGCCCCAGTGGCGCGACGCCGCCGAGATGCTGGCCGCCACCGGCGAGGCCGTCCTCGCCAACGACGACAGGTACGGCGCCTACCTCGACGCGGTCACCATCGGCAGGTCTCGTGCACAACTCACCGTGGAGCAGTTGCGCAACCGGCTCAACGAGAACCGCGAACGCGCCGCAAAGCCGGAAGTATCACAGCGCCGGCGCGAGCCGACGCCGAAGCAGGAGCAGGGGTTCGCTCACATCCTCGAAGAGCGCCGCAAGTCTGAAACGCGGCGCGAGCGAAAGGGCGAAGAAGAGCAACAAGGATTCGCTCACACGCTCGACAAGCCGCCCGCCAAGCCCCTGGACCCGAGCGAGAGCCGGAAAGGATTCGCCCACATCCTCGACGATCCCGAGAAACTCAAGGAGCTGCGCGAAAAGGCAGAGCAGCGCGACCGCAAACACGGAAGGCACATGCGCCGCAGCCGGGGGATCAGCATGTAGGCCTCTCGCGACCGTTGAGCGGCGCTTCATATGGAGGCGGCAGGCCGGAACACGGGCAGGGGCAGCATGGCGGGCGGCTCTGCCGCTCAATCCTGCTCCGGTCCGGTTGCATCCCTGACCTCGAGGAGGGCGCGGTCGGCCTTGTCCATCTGGGTCAAGAGACCATGTGCCAGCTCGATGACGTACATGCCGATGACGGTGGGCCGGGTGCCGAGGCGGCGATCACGGTCGAAGAGCCTGATGCCCGACGCCTGCTCGAGAGCGGCAAGCCTTCTCGAGAGCGCGGGCTGGGTTGTGCCGAGCGCCTTGGCCGCGTGCGAGATCGAGCCGAACTCGGCCACCGCGACGATGGCGCGGAGATGCTGACGGTTGTCGAAGAGCGAGGTGATCGCGTGCCGGCCCACTATGCGACGAGCTCCCGGTATCTCGGCCTCGCGGGGCACCGCGCGAGGTGGCCCGACTACCGATAAGCCGAGGCATGGGCAAGGCTATGGCGGATGTCCGGGATACCCGTCAGAAAGATCGCCTCATGCCGATAATCCGAGAAAGCGCAGAAAACGTACTCGTTCCAGTGGTTGGGATCCGGACCGTACTTCATCAGATGACCGTGTAGGTCATCCGTCCTGGGCGGTTTCTTCTGCGCCGTCATCCGCGCGAGCTCGCGCTCCAGATAGTCGATGAAGGCGCGCTCGGGATGGTCCCGGATGACGTAGGGCGTGTTGATCACGATATGGTGGCGGCACAGGCCGTGGAGCGGCGGAAGCACGCGCACGAACCAGATCTCGCCCTCGCGGCCGCCATAGCCGGCTGGAACCGTGCAGGAGACGACCTCCCGCGTGCCAACCTCGCGCAGCAGAACCCCGCCGCCCTCGCGGCCGCAGTGCACGTAAAAGCCCATCCTCGACCGCTGCATCCGCTCGACGGCGTCCATCAGCCAGGACGGGGCATCGAGCTCGGGCGCGATGCGCAGAATGCAGCTGCCCATGGTTTCCCGGCTGCTCCCGAAGCGGACGTCGAACAGCGCCCACATCGTGAAGTAGCTGACGGTCAACGGGCTCATCGGCGGCCCGGACGGCAGGTACTCGTCCTCGGCGGCGCCGGCGATCCTGACGTAACCCTTCGCTTCCTTCATCCCGGATATGGACTCGGCCATCAGGGAGGCGGCGTTCTGCGCCGCGGCGTAAAGGGCGTGGCAAGGCTCAAGGTCCGCGAACTTGCCGAGAGCCTGACCCTCGTCGCCGAAACCGGCTTCGACGGCCATCTTCCTGCCCTCCCGCCAGCCGGCCATGTCGACCACCTTCGATCCGCGGGACGAGAGGATCTTCTTCGCGATCTTGTCGGAAACGGAACCCATGGCGTGCCTTCGGTGCTCCTCGCTCGCGGGGCTCAACCGTCGTCCCGACGCCGGCCCGGTTCCCGGCGACCGCCGTCATCCGGTGTGCAGCGCCCCGCAGGCGCCCTGACCCGTGACGCGACCGAGGTATCCGCTTCACGCGTCGCCGGCAACGTCGATCGGGGTCCCGAATTCCAGCACGCTGCCGAACACTTGGCGCGGAGACCGCTGAACGCTCGATATCGCACGGTTCGGAACCTGTCCCAGCTAATCATCGCCGAACATGGCCCGTATCGTGTCGATGGCGATGAACATGCGCTCCGGACGATCCTGGAAGCTGCGGAAGCCGAGGCGCCGGTAGAACTCCCTGCGGCGCGCGAAGGCTTCGCTCCCGCCATCGTCGATGACATCCAGGACCACCAGCTTGAGGCCGACCTCGCCGGCGACATTCCGGGCGCGGGCGAGCGCGTCGACCGCGAGGTCCGACCCGAGCCCCTTGCCCTGCCGGCTGCGCTCGACCGCGATCATCGAGAGATAGAGTGCCGGGATGCTGCCGGTATCGGGCGCCCGCCGGGGCCGGTCCGGCCCGAGGTCGGATGTCGAGACCGCATGGGCGTTCAGCGCATAGTAGCCCAGGATTTCGGGCGACCCCTGGGCCACCGCCACGAAGACCCGCGTGAAGTCGTCCTTCTGCCGCTTCCTGGCGGTAAACCGCAGAAAGTTGTCGAGGCGGTCCGTTCCACAGGAAAAGCCCGACCGGTCGTGCCTGCCGGGGTCGAACGGTTCGATGACGATTCCGGGAACGGCAGTGCGGTCGTCGTCACCCTGCATTGGCGATGCGGGAGCGGTAGGCGCGAACCGCGTCCCGGGCCGCCCGCGTCGGCGAAGGAGGATTGTCGAGCGCCTCCAGAAGCGTCCGCCTGTCGCACTCAGATAGCGTCGTGGTCTGGTGCTCGCGCAGGATGCGCTCGGCTTCCCGCGCGGCGGTTGCCCTGACGAACGTCGTGAGCTTGACGCCCGTCAGCGCCGCGGCCCGTGACATGCGCTCCTTGTCGCTCGGCCTGACCCGCATCTCGATGTTGTCGGTCGCCTTCTCGTCCGACGGCGCCTCGATATCGCTGAAGTTCAGCACGGCGACATCCTCTCCGTTTGTCCCGACAATGTAGGCTCAATCCCGCCGCAGAGCAACCGCCGGTTCCCTCGGCTCGAGGGCGGGAATCAGTCCGGGCCGCTTGCCGGCACCGGGCTCACACAGGGGTTTTGATTCGGGCGGCGCGGGCGCCCTCGGAGGGTGAGTGTAGCGTTTCGACGAATCGGCTACGCAGGCGTACGCAGGGGCTGGAATTCAATCGCTTCCGGAGTGATGACGGCGGTGAATTCCGGGGACAGTCGAGAGAGGGGAATTCGGAAGCCAAGCCATTGAAATAAGACAGAGAATAACGGGTGTATGAAATCTACTACTCCCAGGCTCTCCTCATTCTGAAGAGGCCTCGTCGGGAGGCCTCGTTTGTGGACTGCAGCGTCGAGTTTACCAAGACGACTCCAGCAGTGTCCATAGTCATCGCACCGCCTTTTCGACAAGGCCTGAAAAGGCCCCTGGCGATGGACGACGTTGCGATGCCATTACTGCCCATTCGCCACGCCGTCAACCCATAGATACCGCGCCGATCCTGCAGACGCTTCCTCCGCCTCGACGCTGCTTCGCGGCACACCCTCACGACATCCTTTCCGGTCGCATGACATGCTGCTCAGCAAAGCACGCCATATGCTGGCGGTGAATGCAAGGGCGGAATTGCGTCGGCCACAAAAATGCCAAGAAGGCGTGTCCGCGGTGCCACACCATCGGTGCTTACGACGCCCGGGCCCGCATGGCGGCACGTAAATCGGTCGGCGGTCCTGCGTCTTCCAGCAGCCAGAGGGGGAGGATGTCCGCCCCGATCTCGGCCGCGACCCTGGCCGCCGAACCCTTCACGGTGTCTCGCGCGATGGCGGCGCATTCGGTGCGCCGCGCGCCGCGCGAATCGGCCGGGCCGCTGCTCCCGTTCATCCCCGCCCGGGGGCGGGCAGGCGTTCCCGGAAAGATATCCTGGCCGATGTGGCTGGCGACGCGGGTTGCGGCGTTTTTGACGGCGTTTCTTGTGAGGTGTGTGTATCGGGCGGTTGTCTGGATCTGGGCGTGGCCGAGGAGCTTTGCGATGACGGGGAGGCTCTCGCCGAGGGCGAGGGCGCGGGATGCATAGGAGTGGCGGAGGTCGTGGATGCGCACGTCGTCGAGGCCGGCGCGGGCACGGACGCGTGCCCAGGGCTCGAAGATGCTGGAGAGCCGCGCGCCGGGCCTGGTGCCGGGGACGACCCAGGGGTTGTGCGGCAGGCGGGGGATGGCGGCCAGCACGTCGGCGGCCTCGGGCGAGAGGGAGACCGTGCGCGGGCCGGTCTTGCTGTCGCGCAAGCGAAGCTCGCGGGCGCCCAGGTGCACGTCCTCCCAGCGCAGCGTGAGGATTTCGTTGCGCCGGCAGCCCGTGAGCATGAGGAGGCGGATGGCGGCGGCGGCGTGGGGGGAGATGCGGCCCGTGGCCTCCAGCTCGTCGAGGGCGTGCCCTAGGCGCCGGAACTCGGCATCGGTGAGGAAGCGCTCGCGCCGGCCTGCCCTGTACTTCTGGGCGGACCGGCAGGGGTTGGTCCCCTCGGAGGGGGCGCCCCAGGCGCGGGCCTGGTCGATCAGGCGGGCGAGCGTTGCCACCACGAGGTTGGCCATGGCGGGGCGGTCGCGGAGGCTGTGCTGCAGGTCGGCGACGTCGCCCCGCCCGATGGCGGCGACGGGGAGGTGGCCGAGGGCGGGGAGGATATGGCGCTCGATGGCGAGGCGGTACTGGGCTGCGGTGGAGGGTTTGCAGCGGACCGCGACGTGCTCTCGGAGGTAGCGCTCGGCGAGGCTGGCGAGGGCGGGGCCGGTAGGCTTCTGCGCCCTGGGCTGGGCTGGGTCCTCGCCGGCGCGGGCGCGTGCGATGG
>JAPPMY010000038.1 GCA_028818855.1 Rhodospirillales bacterium | reverse complement strand
CGGCCCCCCCCGGCGCCCCGCCGCTCCTGCGGCGCCCTCGCGGAGGCGCCGGCCGCAGGCCGGCCGCCGTGAGCGATAGATGACTCGAGCACATCCGTCAGAGACGGATGTGCTCTAAGAAAGGGGGCGGACCCGAAGGCCCGCCCCGTACCGGTTTGACGGCAGCGAGAGGTCAGGTCTTGGCGATCTGAACCTCGTCCTCCGTCGCGATCGAGCCGGTGGCATGGTGCATGGCGCGCTCCATGCCGACCTCACGGTATAGCTTCACCGCCTCGCGATACTCGCTCTCCTCCTGGTGGATCTGGAAGAAGTGCCAGCCCACCCAAAGGGCCACGAGGATCCCGACCATTGCCGTCTCGGCGCCGACACCAGGGTACATGGCGCCGATCTCGGCAGGATTGGTGAAGGAGTCCAAGCCTGTGGAAGCCATCTTTGCCTCCTATTCCTTGGCGTACGTACGCTCGATCTTCTCGAACGCCGTTTCCTGGTGTGCATGGTAGGGATAGGCATCGCCGAGTTGATGCGTATCCAGCCCCGCCAGCTCGACCTCGCGCGGCACCCGCAGCATCTTGAAGTGATTCAGGACCTTGGCGAGGATGAAGCAGGGCAGGAAGCCCAGCACCCAGAACATGATGATCGCCCCCAGAATCTGGCCGACCGGATTGATCTGCGGCAGGCCCTCCGGAGTCGTGAACAGGGCGATCGAGGCCTCGCGTGCGCCGTAGTCGCCGAACGTCGGTGCCGCGGCCGGGTAACCCCAGAGCACGAAGCCACACACGATGACGCCGAAGAACCCGGCGTAACCGTGGACGGCGACCGCGCCGACCGCGTCGTCGATCTTGAACCGCCGCTCGACCCAGTGGTGCATGTAGAACATGAACACCACACCGGCACCGCCGATGAAGAGCGCCTGCAACGGGTGATAGAGATCGTTGCCGGCAGACGCCGCGATGATGCCGCCGAGGCCGCCCGAGTAGGTCCAGAACGGATTGCCCCTGCTCACGAGGTAGGCCGCCATCAGGCCGCCCGAGAAGGACATCAGGAAGTTGTAGACGATGGCGGACAGCGTCGTCGGCATCCCGTAGATGTTGGTCGCCGAGAAGAAGGTCCCCGCCTCGCCGCCGATGTCGATGATCGGCACGTTGCAGGCCGCATAGAAGCCCCAGAAGCCGGTGAAGATCAGGAACAGCCCGACCGTGACCAGCCAGGGGTTGTGCGGCTTGATATCGTTGACCTCTCCGTTCGGCCCGAACTTGCCGATGCGTGGCCCCAGCACGAAGAGGATCGCGAGTGCCGAGCCGCCGGCGATGGCGTGCACCACGCCGGATGCGTAGGCATCGTGATAGCCCAGGATCTGGACCATCCAGCCGCCCGGGTGCCAGCCCCAGGCCGCGTCGAGGATCCAGGTGAAGGAGCCGATCAGGACCGCGAAGATGAGGAACGCGCCGGTCTTGATACGCTCGATCACCGCGCCCGAGACAATCGAGGCGGTGGTCCATGAGAAGAGCAGGAACGCCGCCCAGAACACGCCAAGGATGCGGTCCTGCATGTGAGCGCCCATGAACTCGTTCCACGGCTCCGCGAACGACGCATCGGAGAATCCGCCGGATGCGAACGGAACATTGGGAAATGCGAAATAGACGTACCACCCGAAGAAGAAGAACGTGACGGTGACCAACGGGATCAGCATCGTGTTCTTCATCAGGGTGTGGAGAACATTCTTACGCCGGGATGCGCCCACCTCGTAGGTGCAGAACCCGGCGTGAATGAGGAACATCATAACCACCGTGATCCAGTAGTAGGATTCGGTGAAAATTGTTGTTAGGGCATCGACAGGATCACCCATAACGCCCCCCGTACCTTGTGGTGCCGCGCACCGCGTTGATGCTGGTCTCCGCGCGACGGTACGACTCGCGGTCGTTTATCTTGGGCAGCCTGCGCCGTCCTGTCCAGCGGCGCCCCGGGCGAGCGCGCAGAGAAGCGCAAATAGGCGAGCCTTGACAATGAGATAAGGAAACCAAGACGAGTCCGTGCGGCGGGCGCGCCGGGGCGGCAGGTTGACGCGCGCGTGACTCCTTCGAGTCGCCGGCCCCTTGCAAAGCCGGCTCCCCGAAGCCGTTCGACGCCGAATTCTCCAGGTGTACCGCCCGAAAACGAGACCGGGGCGGGCGGCCGTCTCCGCTACGTCGCCGTCATGACGAAATCGTGGTCGAGGCGGAGCCCTTCGTCACCCCGCTCGTAGTGGACGACCAGCGAATCCTTGACGCCGAAGACGGCATCGGTGTCGAGGTAGGGATCGTCGTCGGTGAAGAGCTGGGTCACCAGCGTCTCGTATCCCGCCGCAGACAGCATGAAATGGATGTGGGCGGGGCGCCAGTTGTGGCGGCCGGCGGCCTCCAGCATGGCGCCGACCGGGCCGTCGCCGGGGACCGTGTAGCTCACGGGCTTGCGCGTGCGGAACCAGTAGCGCCCGTCGTCTTCGGTGGTGATGCGACCGCAGAGGTTGTACGAGGAGCCGGACGGGTCCTGGGCCGCGTAGATGGCGTCCGGCGCGGTCTGCCAGATGTCGAGCACGGCACCCGCGATCGGCCCGCCTTCGAGGTCGACCACCCTGCCCGAGACGAGCACGCTCTCGCCGCCGGTCTCCCCCTCCGCCAGGTCGGCGCCGTTCTCGTAGTCGGGCGCGCCCTCGCGATAGAAGGGGCCGAGCACGCTGCTCTCCGTGGCGCCGCCGGGTTTGCGGTGGTTGATGGCGTCGACCAGCATGGTGGCGCCCAGCGTGTCCGAAAGCAGGATGAACTCCTGCCGCTGGTCGTCGCACTTCTTGCCGGTCGCGGTGAGGAAGCGGATGGCGGCCATCCACTCCTCCTCCGTGGGCTCGACGTCGCGGATGAAGCCGTGCAGGTGGCGGGTCAGGCTGATCATCATCTCCTGCATCCGGCCCGCGCCGCCTTCCTGCAGGCGCTCGATCGCGGCCTGCGTGATCTCGTCTTCGAGGCTTGCCGGCTGCACCTCGGCGCGTGCGGACTTCGGCATGGCGATTCACTCCCTCATCTGCAGCCCGCGCCGTGCGGGCCCTTCGGCACGGGCGACGGCCGCTGGTCGAGAGTTAACCCGGAATTCCGGCCGATGTCATGCTCTGCGCGGCACGTTCGGGCCGGCAGGCCAACAATTCCGAAATCGGGAGCAGACGCGCTGCGGGTCTTGCTAGTTGCCGACCCGGCGCCCCGAGACGGGGTCGAAGAACAGCAGGGTCTCGGTATCGAGATGGACCTCGACCCGGTCGCCGTCGTTGAACTCCTGCACGCCGGCCACGGTGAGCGCCAGGTTGATGCCCGAGAGGTCGATGCCGACCGTGGTGTGCATGCCCAGCGGTTCGAGGTCGTTGACGATGCCGGTGCGGTGCGTCTCCTCGGAGGCAGACGCCACGATGCGGACATGCTCGGGCCGGAGCCCCACCTCGACCTCGCTCATGTGCGCCGGCAGGCCGTGCTCCATGCGGTCGGGCAGCGGCAGGTTCATCGAGCCGATGGAGAGGTGGGCCGTGCCGTTCTCGCGCGAGAGGCGGCCGGGGACGATGTTGATCTTGGGATTGCCGACAAAGCGGGCCACGTCGCGATCCGCCGGCTCGTCGTAGAGCTCCTGCGCCTTCGCGATCTGCCGCACCTCGCCCTCGAGCAGCACGCAGACGGTGTCCGCGAGCGCCAGCGCCTCGGTGTAGTCGGGTGTTGCAAAGACGAAGGTGCGGCCGAGGTCGCGCTGCAGGCGCTTCAGCTCCGTCCTCAGCTCGATGCGGAGCATGAAGTCGAGGCTCGAGAGCGGCTCGTCCAGCAGGTAGAAGCGCGGCTCGCGCACCATGGCGCGGCCGAGCGCGACGCGCTGGCGCTCGCCGCCGCTGAAGGTCGCCGGCAGGCGGTCGAGGATGTGCCCGATCTTGAGCAGGCCTGCGATCTCGTCGACCCGCTTCTCGATGTCGGCCCTCGGCATCCGGGCGAGCCGGAGCGGCGAGGCGACGTTCTCGTACCCCGTCTTGTTGGGGTAGAGCGCGAGATTGTCGAAGATCATCGCGATGTCGCGCCGGTTGGGCTGCAGCTTGGTGAAGTTCTGGCCTTCGACCCAGACCTCGCCCGAGGTCGGCGCTTCGAGGCCGGCGACGATCCGCAAGGTCGTGGTCTTGCCTGCGCCTGCGGGGCCCAAGAGCACGATCAGCGAGCCGCGCGGCACCTCGAGGCTCAGATCCCTCAACGCCTGCACGGCGCCGAAGTTCTTCGAGATGGAGCGAAGCTCGAGGAGGGTTTCGACCATGATCCGGCTCACGCCTTGAAGCGGACGCCGGAGGCGGCGTCGAACAGGGCCAGAAGCTCGGCGTCCGGCCTGATTGTGATGTCGCTGCCCTCGTGGGCCTGCATGCCGGTCTCCACGATCACCTTCAGGTCGGTCTGGCCCACCCGTACCGTGAGAACGGTCTCCGGCCCCTGCGGCTCGACGGCGACGACCGAGGCGCTGAACGCTTCGGGGTCGTCCGCCTGCGCCACCACCATCGACTCAGGCCGCATGCCGACGATCACGTCGGCGCCGTCGCCGAGCCCCGCGGCGCTGGCCGTCGGCACGGGGATGATGGAGCCGTTCTGCGCCACCACGGGACGGTTGCCGTCATGGCCGAACTGCCCGCGCACGAAGTTCATTGGCGGGTTGCCGAGGAAGCTGCCGACGAAGGTGTTGTCGGGGTAGTGGTAGACGTTGTGGGCCGTGTCGTACTGCTTGAGCTGGCCGAAATCCATGACCGCGATGCGGTGCGCGAGCGAGAGCGCCTCGATCTGGTCATGGGTCACGTAGATGATGGTCTGTCCCGTCTCCGCCTGGATGCGGCGCAGCTCGCGGCGCATCTGGTTGCGCATCTCGGCCTCGAGATTGCTGAGCGGCTCGTCGAGCAGCAGGATCTCGGGGTTGGTCACGAGCGTCCGCCCGATGGCGACGCGCTGCAGCTCGCTCGCGCCAAGCTCCAGCGGCTTGCTGTCGAGCTGGTGCTCGAGATGGAGGAAGGCCGCGACCTTCGCCACCTCGCGCTCCATGTCCTGGCGGCTCATGCCGCGCACGCGGAGCCCGTACTCCAGATTGTGCCGGACGTTCATGTGCGTGAACACGGCGTAGTCCTGGAACACCAGGCCGACGTTGCGCTGGCCGGGCGGCGTGTCGAGGACGGACTGGCCGTCGATCAGGATGTCGCCGGAGGTAGGCGCTTCCAGGCCCACGATCATGTTGAGCGTGGTCGACTTGCCGCAGCCGGACGGGCCCAGCAGCGCCATGGTCTCGCCTTCCTCGACGGCGAGCGACATGTCGTCGACGGCGATGAGTTCGCCGAACTCCTTGCGGAGCGTCACCAGCTCCAGCTTGATGTTCGCCATCGTGCCGCTAACGCTTGATCGCGCCGAGGGTGAGGCCGCGCACCAGATGCCGCTGGATGA
>JAPPMY010000215.1 GCA_028818855.1 Rhodospirillales bacterium | reverse complement strand
CCATCGCCTCGCCGATCTGCGTGCCGTCGTCGAGCTCCAGCATCGGCACGATGCGCCCGTCGTAGCGGGCGAGGAAGTCGTGCGCGAGGTGCGCGCCCTCGCCGGCTTCCACCACTTCCAGCTCGATACCCTTCTCGGCCAGGTAGATCAGCACCCGGCGCGGATTGGGCGCAGCGCCCCAACTGTAAAGCCTCATGCTATCTCCTCCCCGGCGCGTCCTCTGGCGCCTCACTCCTCGATCGCGGGCCTCCTGCCGTGCCAGGGCCGGGTCGCGGCCTCGAAGGCCGCAGCGGCGCGGAAGACGCTGCGGTCGTCGTAGGGCCGCCCCACGATCTGCATGCCGATGGGCACGCCGCGCGAGGAGAACCCGGTCGGCACGCTCATCACCGGACACTGGCTCACCTGATTGAAACCGTAGGTCGCGATCCAGCCGCCGTAGGCCGAGAGCGGCACCCCGTTGATGCGGAAATCGGGGTCCGCATTGTCGTGGTCAGCCTTGACCGCCGGCACCGTGAGCGTCGGGCAGATCAGGATGTCGTAGGACTTGAGGATGGGCTGAAGCTGCTGCCACATCCGGCCGCGGACGCCGTAGCACTGGTAGAGGCGGGCGGCGCTGAGCCGGAGGCCGCGCTCCACCAGCCGCACGACGAAGGGGTCCATCTCGTAGCGCCAGCGCGGCAGGTACTGGCCGACGAGGCCGGCGAAGATGCCCTCCCACCAGGTGACGCAGACGTCGAGCGCGCCCCAGTCCCAGCCGAGGTCGACCTCCTCCACCGTGCAGCCAAGCTCTCGGAGCACATCCGCCGCGCGCCGCACGCTCTCCTGCACCTCCGGGTCGACCTGGAGGTAGCCGAGGTCCATGGAGAAGGCGACTCTCCAGCCCCGGATTCCGTCGTAGGTCGCAGGCAGCCGGACCCTCCCCGGCAGGGAGCGGTGGTCCTCCGGGTGCGGGCCCGACATGACGTTCTGCATCAGCGCGGCGTCGGCCACGCTGCGGACCATCGGGCCGTAGTGCAGGATCGTCTCCAGCGGGTGGTCGCGGTCCAGCGGATTGCGGCCGAAGGGCGGCTTGTAGCCGAAGAGGCCGCAGGCCGACGCGGGGATGCGGATGGAGCCGCCGCCGTCGGTGCCGTCGGCGAGCGTCGTCATGCCGGCGGCCACCGCAGCGCCCGCGCCGCCGGAGGAGCCGCCGGGGGTGTAGTCCAGGTTCCACGGGTTGCGCGTGACGCCCCAGAGCGGACTGTGGGTGGCGCCCGAATGGGCGAACTCGGGCGTCGTGGTGCGCAGGTGCATGATGGCGCCGGCGCGGAGCAGCCGGTCCACCGTCGGCGCCGTGTAGTCGGGCCGGAAGTCCGCGAAGATCTTGGAGCCGAGGGTGGTGATCTCGCCCTTGACCGCGTGGAAGTCCTTGATCGCCACCGGCACGCCTTCGAGCGCGCGGAGCCGGCCGTCGGTCCTGCCGTACTTTGCCTCGGCGCGCTTGGCCTGCTCGCGCGCACGCTCGAAGAATTCGCAGGTGACGGCGTTCAGCCTGGGATTGACCGCCTGCGTGCGTGCGATTTGCGCGTCCAGCAGCTCCACCGGCGAGAGCGAGCGCGCCTTGAACCGGGCGATCGCCTCGCTCGCCGAGAGATAGCAAAGCTCCAGATCCGCCGAAGCCACGTCTTGCCTCCCGGTCACGCGCTATCCACGGCCCTTCGCGACACCGCCGGCCTCGCTGCCCGGCCCTAGATCGCGGGCCGCCTGTCCTGCCAGGGCCGGGTCGCGCCCTCGAAGGCGGCGGCGGCGCGGAACACGCTGAGATCGTCGTAGGGCCGGCCCACGATCTGCATGCCGGTCGGCACGCCGTACGAGGAGAAGCCGGTCGGCACGCTCATGGCGGGGCACTGGCTCAGCAGGTTGAAGGGGTTGGTGCAGATCCAGCCGACATAGGCGGGGAGCCTGACGCCGTTGATCTCGAAATCGGGGTCCGCGTCGTCATGGTCGGCCTTGACCGCCGGCACCGCCAGCGTCGGGCAGATCAGGATGTTGTGGGACTTGAGGATCGGCTGGAGCTGCTGCCACATCCAGCCGCGGAACACCTGGCACTGGTAGAGCCGGGCTGCGCTGTGGCCGAGGCCAGCCTCCAGCAGCCGCACGACGAAGGGGTCCATCTCGTAGCGCCAGCGGGGCAGCAGGTCGCCCGCGACGGCGGCGAAGAGGCCCTCCCACCACGTCATCCAGCAGTCGAGGACGCCGAAGTTCCAGCCGACGTCCACCTCCTCGACCTCGCAGCCGAGTTCGCGCAGCGTCTCCGCCGCGCGCCGGGTGTTCTCCTGCACCTCCGGGTCGATCTGGAAGTAGCCGAGGTCCATGGAGAACGCGACCTTCCAGCCCCGGATGTCGTCGTAGGTGGCGGGCAGGCGCACCTTGTTGGGGAGCGTGCAGATGTCGTCGGGGTGGGGGCCGGACATGACGTTCTGCATCAGCGCGGCGTCGGCCACGCTGCGGACCATCGGGCCGTAGTGAAGGATGGTCTCCAGCGGATGGTCGCGGTCCAGCGGATTGCGGCCGAAGGGCGGCTTGTAGCCGAAGATCCCGCAGGCGGACGCGGGAATCCGGATCGAGCCGCCGCCGTCGGTACCGTCGGCGAGCGTGGTCATGCCGCCCGACACCGCCGCCCCTGCGCCGCCGGAGGAGCCGCCGGAGGTGTACTCCAGGTTCCATGGGTTGGGCGTGATCCCCCAGAGCGGGCTGTGGGTGGCGCCCGAGTAGGCGAACTCCGGCGAGGTGGTGCGCATGTGCATGATGGCGCCCGCGCGCAGCAGCCGGTCCACGGTCGCCGCCGTGTAGTCGGGGCGGAAATCCTCGAAGATCTTCGAGCCGAAGGTGGTGATCTCGCCCTTGACCGGGTGGAAGTCCTTGATGGCGACGGTGACGCCTTCCAGCGCGCGGAGCCGGCCGTCGGTCCTGCCGTACTTTGCCTCGGCCTTCTTCGCCTGCTCGCGCGCGCGGTCGAAGAAGTCGTAGGTGATGGCGTTGACCCTGGGGTTGATCGCCTGGGTGCGCGCGATCTGCGCGTCCAGCACCTCGACCGGCGAGAGGGTGCGCGCCTTGAACCGCGCGATCGACTCGCTCGCCGTCAGATAACAGAGTTCCAAGTCAGCACTGGCCATGACCTGCCTCCCCCTGGCCCCGCCTTGCACGCCCCGCGGCGGCGACGCGCGCCCTCAGCCGAGATGCACGACCTCGCGGCGCTTGATGCTCTCGTCGGCCGCGATGACGATGCGCAGGCTGTTGACCGCGCTCTCCATGTGCTCGGAGAGGTCGAGGTCCTCGCGGATCGCCTTGAGCAGGTATTCCTGCTCGCGGTCGCAAAGCTCCTGATGGGTCGGCTCGTCGGCCATGTCGACCCATTCGTCCTCGTTCACGAAGTTGTTGGCCTCGTCGATCTCGCTCGAATGGCAGAGCAGCGCGTTGGTCTTGGTGTGCGAGTCGATGTCGTCGGAGGCGGCGTGATCCTGCCCCTCCTGCGGCACGACGATGCTGACGCTGCCCTTGGGCCCGACCACGTCCTTCACGAAGAACGCAACCTCGCTCATCATCGGCCCCCAGCCGGCCTCGTACCAGCCGACCGAGCCGTCGTCGAACTCGACGTGGAGGTGGCCGTAGTTCTGCACCTTGGTCTGGTCGGTGAGCTGCGCGCCGACGCCGTGCACGCGGACCGGCTTCGCGCCCGTCATCTGGCACATGACGTCCACGTAGTGCACCCCGCAGTCGACGATGGGCGTGAGCGATTCCATCAGGTTGCGGTGCCAGTTCCAGGCGGGCCCCCGGCTCTGCTGGTTGAGGTTCATGCGCATGACGAGCGGCTTGCCGAGCGTGCGGGCGCGGACGATGAACTCCTGCCACGCCGGGTGGACGCGCAGGATGTAGCCGATGACCAGCTTCTTGCCGGTTGCGCGCGCCTTGTCCACCACGGCCTGCGCGCCGTCCACGGTGGTGGCCAGCGGCTTCTCGACGAAGACGTGGCAGCCGGCGTCGAAGGCCTTGATGCAAAGCTCCTCGTGGGTGTTGGGATAGGTGTTGATGGAGACCGCATCCGGGCGGGATTCGGCGAGGGCCTCGTCGACGTTCTCGTAGCGCGGCAGCGACGCGAGTGCGGCGGGCAGGTCGTTCCGCCCGCGGATGGACCGGCTGCACAGCCCGACCAGCTCGAAGCCCTCGATCTTGTCGTAAGCCAGCGCGTGGCTCAGCCCCATGTTGCCGACGCCCACCACGAGCACCCTGATCGCCCCGTTCTGCATGACCGCCTCCCGTTCTCTCGCCGCCCGCCGGGCGGTGCGCGATTTCCGCCGTTCCCGTTCCCTCTCGCCGTTATTGTGCCGCCCTGCGCAGACCCGATCAAACGGGCCGAGGGCTCAGGCGCCGAGCGGCGTCGCGACGGTGCCCTCGATCTCGATCAGCATGCCCGGATGGGCTAGCTCGGTGACGCCGACGAGCGTGCGCGGCGGCGGGTTCGCGGGGTCGAAATGGCGCGCGGAAATCTCGTTCACCACGTTCTGCCCGGACATCTCGGTGAGATAGATGTTGAGCTTGACGATCTGCGAGAAGTCCGCCCCTGCGGCCTGCAGGATCGTGCCGATGTTGGCGAAGGTCTTCTCGGTCTGCTCGCGCATGCCGCCCGACAGCCACTCGGCCTCTGCCACCGGGTCGTGCGGGTGCGCGTGGTAGATCGGTATCGGCCCGCAGCCCGAGAACAGCAGCAGCCGGACGTTCTCGACCGCGAAGGCCGCGCTGAAGGGGCTGCGGTACTCGGGCAGGAGCGGAATGTGGTGGATCGGCGTGATCGGCATGGCGGCGTCCCGTGGTCGGCAAAGGGGCGGCATGCTATCCCATCGTCCACCGGACCGGAACGGCGACGGACGGCCGGGGCCGGCAAGAAACTGGGGCGGTCGCGAGGACCGCCCCAGCTGGAGGATCGACCAGTCGTTCGGGGGACAGCGGGAGGGTCGAAGCGCTTCACCGTCACCCGTGGTCTTATCTAGCGGTTGATTGTGGCATTCATGTGGCAAGTTCGGGCATGACCGGCCAACGGGCGGGCAGCGGCGGAGGCGGCCTCGGCAGGCGCGTGGCCTCGGCGGCCGTCCTGGTGCCGGCGGCGCTGGGCACGGCCTATCTGGGCGGCCCCGTCTTCATCGCGGCGGTGGGCGCGGCGGGGCTGCTCGCCTGGCTCGAGCTGCGGCGGCTCCTCGGCAAGCCGGCGGTGGACGCCGGGGGCGTGGCCGGCGTCTTGGGCCTGGCTTCGGTCTGCGTGCTCTCCGCCATGATGGGGACGGCGGCGGCCGCCATCGCCGCTGCCGCGGCGGCGGAAGGGGTGGCGGGCGCGGAGCGTGGCGGGCTCAGGGCGCGCGCGGCGGGGCTCGGCGCAGCCGGCGCCCTGCTCCTCCTCGTCGTGGCCATGCTGGCGCTCAGGGGCGACGATGCGGCGGGCCGGGCGACGATCTACTGGCTCTTCGCCGTGGTCTGGGCGAGCGATACGGGGGCCTACGCCGCCGGGCGGGCGCTGGGCGGCCCCCGCCTCGCGCCCCGCATCAGCC
>JAPPMY010000273.1 GCA_028818855.1 Rhodospirillales bacterium | reverse complement strand
CGCGGTGGCCTCGCCGAAGCCGCTGCCGGCACCTGTGATCACGGCGATGTGGTCCTGCATCTCGATCATGACCGTCCACTCCCTTCACTGTCGGTTGCTTCGTTCGTTGCGTGCCCGAACACGCGGGCGAAGATGGTATCGACGTGCTCGAGGTAAGGCCCGGGCTCGAAGAGGGCAGTGAGCGCTGCGCGATCGAGCGCGGCCGCAACCCGCGCGTCCGCCGCGAGAGCCACTTCGAAATCGCCGCCGCCTTCCCAGACGCCCAAGGCTATCTCCTGCACGACCGCATACGCCTCCTCGCGGGACATTCCGCGCTCGATCAGCGCCAGCAGGACGCGCTGGCTGTAGACGAGCCCGCCCCGGCTGTCGAGGTTGCGGCGCATCGCGGCCTCGTCCACCACGAGGCCGTCGACGACGCCCGCGAGCCGCGTCAACGCGAAGTCGAGCGCGATGGTCGCATCCGGCGCGAACACGCGTTCCACGGCGGAATGGCTGATGTCGCGCTCGTGCCAGAGCGCGATGTTCTCCAGCGCGGGCGTCACGGACGCGCGGACGATGCGGGCGAGGCCGGTCAGATTCTCGCTCAGGATGGGGTTCTTCTTGTGGGGCATGGCGGACGAGCCTTTTTGGCCCTTGCCGAAGGCTTCCGCCGCCTCCCCCACCTCGCTGCGCTGGAGGTGCCGGATCTCCACCGCCAGCCGCTCGATCGCGCCGGCGACGACGCCGAGCACGGCGAAATACATGGCGTGGCGGTCGCGCGGGATGACCTGGGTCGAGACCGGCTCCGGCGCGAGCCCCATCCGCTCAGCGACATGGGCCTCGACCGCCGGATCGACGCTCGCGAAGGTGCCGACCGGGCCTGAGATGGCGCAGGTCGCGATCTCGCGGCGGGCCGCCTGCAGCCGCTCCGCCGCGCGGGCGAACTCGGCGTAGTGGCCGGCGAGCTTGAGGCCGAAGCTGGTGGGCTCGGCGTGGACGCCGTGGCTGCGGCCGACGCAGAGCGTGCCCTTGTGCTCGAACGCGCGGCGCTTGAGCGCGGCCGCCACGGCATCGACGCCGCCCGCCAGCAGGGCGCCGGCCCGGTCGAACTGCACGGCGAGGCAGGTATCGAGAACGTCGGACGAGGTGAGGCCCTGGTGGATGAAGCGCGCCTCCGGCCCCACGTGGTTCGCGAGGTTGGTGAGGAAGGCGATCACGTCGTGGCGGGTCTCGCGCTCGATCGCGTCGATCTTCTCGGGATCGACGAGCGCGTCGGCGTGCGCGCGCATCGCGCGGTCCAGCGCGTCCGCGGCTTCCTGCGGCGCTTGGCCGAGCGCGACCTGCGCATCGAGCACATGGCGCTCGATCTCCAGCCAGATGGCGAAGCGGGTCTCCGGCGCCCAGACCGCGGCCATCTCCGGGCGTGAATAACGCGGGATCATGGGATATCGCGGCGGGGGATCGACCCTCTCCTCAGGTGCCGGCGGCAGGGCGTGGCTGGGGCGCCAGGATTCGAACCTGGGATCACGGGACCAAAACCCGTTGCCTTACCGCTTGGCTACGCCCCAGGCGGGGCGGCTTTTAGCACGGCGTGAAGCGGCGCGGAAGCCAGCCCGCATTGCTCACATCGGGCGCTCCTGATGATGCTTCAAAATAAGTGATGTGGTTCAATGAATTGCGTAACAATCTCCCAGGCATTGCGTGCCTGCTACAAATTTGATGGTGCAGTCCCAACCCCGGTTTCGCTCAATTTCTCGTCTCGTACCGCAGCGGATCGCAGGCTTCGACGGCTTCGCGCCGCTTGTAGAGCTCCACCAGGTTGGCGACCTCCACCAGCGAGAGCGAGATGAGATAGAGGCGGTGCTGAGGCGCCGGCATGGCGCTGTCGCCGAAGTCTTCCAGGTATCGGATCATCTCCTCCAGGCGCGGCAGGACGGCGTCGTAGAAGGCGCGGATCTCCGCCATCGAGGACGCTTGCCGCTTCTCGGTGCGCGCACGCTCCGGCTCCAGCGCCCAGTCGAGCCACGGCGCGAGGTCGGCGAACTCCTCCGGCAGCGGGGGCTCAGCCACCTCGGACGCTCCTTCCGTGCGGTGCGCCCGGCTCACGCGTTCCTCCCGGCATGGAGACGGCTCTCCAGTACCCGGTGGAAGTGGCGGATCGCCAGCTCGTTGTCCTGCAGGATGACATGAGACTTCACACCGGACGCGAGCCCGGCCTGCAGGGTCTCGTGCATGGCCGTGTCCTCTTGCAGCGTGTCCCTGTAGGTGCACTTGAAGTACTCCTGCCTGAGCTGCTCGCGCACGGTCAGCGGCTCCCTGAAATAGACGCCGATCTCCCAGATCGTCAGATCCACGGCGAGCGGCCAGAAATGATAGGTGAGGTAGCTCGTCGTCGTGCCGAGCTGGTACAGCAGGATCACGAAGTTCGGGAACACCGTGAAGAAATCCATCTCGCCGATCATTTGCGGGATGGTGAACGACCGCAGGACACCGTCGAATTTGAATAACGTGGTCGCGAGCGCAGTCGGCTCCTGGCCCCGCTGGAATTCGCACGACCAGACGCTGTGCTTGTCGTAGAGCGTGAGGTCCAGGTAGCGGCACTGTTTCTTGTCGTTCGTGACGAAGGCGTCGCCCAGGACACGGCGGTGCTGAAACGGGAAGTGATAGAGCTCGTTCTGCGCATCGAGCCCGACCTTCCAGTTGGCGTGCTCCTCCACGCGATAGGTTTGCGTCAGCGGCATCTCGTGGAAGGGGCAGCCGTCGAGCTGGTCGGCGACTCCGCCGAGAAACTCGCGCAGCGTTTCTGCGGGCTCCGGGTCCAGATGGACGAAGACGAAACCCTCCCAGATATCCGTGTTCACAGGCGTGAGCCCGTGATCGCGCTTGTCGAAGTCGAAGAAGTTCTCCTCGTCGGGCACGCGGATCAGCGCGCCCGTGTCGCTGTAGATCCAGTTGTGGAAGTGGCAGTAGACGCTGCCCGGGCAGGAGCCCCGCTCGTCCAGCACCAGCGTGTTGCCCCGGTGCGAGCAAACGTTGTGGAAGCCGCGCACAACGTCGTCCGATCCCCGAATGATGAGGATGGAAGCCTTGCAGATTGCGATGTCGCGCACGATGTAGTCGCCGGGGTTGGGGACTTCGTCCACGCGGCCGACATTGATCCAGGAGCGTCGGAACACCAGATCGCGTTCGAGGGCGAACTGCTCGTCGGAGACGTAGGGCGCGACCGGCAGCGGGTCGGTGCCCAGATCGGGATACTTCTCGGCCCACTGCTTCTCTCGCAAGGCGGTTTTCATCAGCTTGCCTCTTGCGCTCCGGCGTCTCGACCGATCCGTTCCAGAAATCCCACCACGATCCGACGGTATGGTTAGTCAGAGCCAGATGCTGTAGCAAGACTTGACCGAATCGGCATAGACGGCGCCTAATACGGTCTGGTCGGTGCGCGGCGCCTCTCGTCTC
Source organism: Rhodospirillales bacterium (assembly GCA_028818855.1). Taxonomy (GTDB): domain Bacteria; phylum Pseudomonadota; class Alphaproteobacteria; order UBA828; family UBA828; genus WTGU01. The sequence goes on along the minus strand of JAPPMY010000273.1, from coordinate 2,199 downwards.
GGCGGTGGCGTCAGTGCAATCGGTCCCGTACACGCCGAAGCCCCGTGTGAGGCGCCACGTCTAACTCTTAAGGACAGGGAGACCATAAGCATGTCGTCGACAGAATCTCGTTTGCGGACACTCATCAGCGAAAACCTGGACCTGGATCACGATCCGGATTTCGACCGAGCGTTCAGTGATGCCGGAGTCTCTTCGGTGGAAGCGGTCGCGTTCTTCAAGATGGTCAACCAGGAATTCGATTTGAACATGGTCGCGGAGGACTGCCTGCAGTTCAATACGTTGCGGGAGCTCGTGACGTATATCGATGCGCGCGCCGGGTGATGATCTCCGGCGCTACGTGAGCACGACCGGCCGCCTCCGAACTCGGGGGCGGTCGGCAATTCCGATATCGGGCCCCCGGCGATCGCGGTAGCGGTGCGTGCCGTTCAGAGCGCGCGTTGGGAGGAAACCGGGCCCTCCGCCATGACGGCTGACATCGTGTGGGAAATACCCGCCCCCCGTTCGACGTTCGACGTACGTCTCGACGCCGACACCGTCACGACCGTTCGGCAACACGGCAATCCGTCCGGCCCCAGGGTCATCTTGAACCACGGCAGCGGCCTCGCCGCCGATCTCTATTACCCGTTCTGGTCTCTGCTCGCGGATGACTACGACCTGATGGTCTACGACCTCAGGAACCACGGTTGGAACGACGTCGGTGCCCAGACGGATCACAATATTCCGACGCTGATCAGCGACCACGACATCATTCTCGAGTCGATCGACCGCGCATATGGAAGCAAGCCGACCGTCGGCATGTATCACTCCCTTGCCAGCCTCATCACGCTGCTCTCGTTCAGCAGGGTTTATTCGGTTCTGATTCTGTTCGATCCGCCGCTGACCAAGCCCGGCGCCAGTCAGACGGAACTTCACGACGCTGCAGAGCGCGCTGCAAAATTAATCCGTCGGCGGGGGCATCTCTTCAGAAGGCGTGAGGAATTTATCGAGCTCCTGGGGATCTTTCCCACGTTCAAGCGCGCCGTTCCCGGCGTGCACGATCTGATGGCCCGGACCACACTTCGCCAATCTGCGGACAGCGAGGGCTACGAGCTTCGCTGCCCCCGCGAATACGAAGCGCAGCTCATGGACTACGCCCGAAGCTTCTTCCCGCTGCTGGACCTCGATCTGGTCGCTTGCCCGACGAAAATCATCGGCGCCGATCCCACCCTACCGCATGCGTATCTGCCGACGCTCGATCAGCGAATTGTCTCGACCATGGACTACGACTTCATCCCCGAGACGACGCACTTTCTTCAACTGGAAAAGCCCAAGGAGTGCGCCGCCGTGACCCGCGAGTTCCTGGAGCAGCGCGGCCTCGCTTAGCGTGCTCAGTCCGCCGCGGCGGATTGTCTCCCCGACTTCGGCAGCCAGAAGCGCCGACGCTGGAACGGATAGCCCGGGAGCGAGATGCGCCGCCGGGTCTCGCCCGCGAAGAGCCCCGCGAAGGACACGCCGAGCCCCGCCTCGTAGGCGCGGGCAACCGCCTCCACGAAGCTGCTGTCGGCGTGTCCTGTCCCCTCCTCTTCGCCGACCGGCGGCTGCCGCAGGCTCGACAACAGCGTCGGCGCCGCCTCGTTGTCCGCTGCCTTCGGCCACGCCTCGGCCAACAGCGGCGCCAGCACGGCGTCGCATCCGATCTCGATGACGACGTCCACGCCGAGGGCCGCCAGGGTCTCGGCACAACCGCTGAGCGACGCGGGTTCGCCCGCCGCCTGTCGGCGCCAGTACGCGCCGTCCAGGACTTGATCCGAATCCACCACGCGGCCGGTGAGGCCGCTCACGAAAATGAGCGACGGCGCGGCGATTCCGATACCCTCCAGTGCTGCCTCCGCGTCGCCGACAGGCGCCGCCAGGCGCAAGCCGTCTTCCGGACCGAACACGCCGGCCGCCTGCGCCGCCGCGATCTCGCCCGCGCCCTGTCCCGCCACCACGCTCGGCCGGATGCCGACGCTCGCCCACAGTGCGGTAAGCGCGCATGCCAGCGCATAGGTTGCGGGCCGCGCCCACGCCGGATCGCTCAGGCCCCCTTCGGCACCGGCACCGCCGAACATCGCGTCGAGCAGCGAGGCCCCCCGTTCATCCCCGAGCACCGCGTCGCAGCGGTCGAGCACGGCGCGCACCACCGGCTCGCGCGCGTAGAGCGCCCCGCCCATGCTGACC
>JAPPMY010000238.1 GCA_028818855.1 Rhodospirillales bacterium | reverse complement strand
GCGATGATCACGTTGATCATGCCGAGCGCCAGCGCGGCATCGGTGCCGGGCTTGATGGGGATGTGCCAGTCGGCCTTCTTGGCCGTGCGCGTCGCGACCGGATCGATCACGACGACCTTGGCGCCCCGGCGCTGGGCCTCCGCGATGAAGGGCCAGTGGTGCAGGTTGTTGCTGATCGTGTTGATCGCCCAGAGCACGATGTACCTGGAATGGACGAAGCTCTCCGGATCGACCGCCGCGGTCGGCCCGCAGGTCATGAAGAATGCGGTGATCGCGCCGGAATCGCAGAACGTCCGTTCTGACACCGTGGCACCGAGCTTGTTGAAGAACGCATCGCCGACGTTGAGGCCGTTGAGGATGCCTTCGGTCCCGAGATAGCTGTAGGGAAGGATGGCGCTCGGGCCGTCCTCGTCGATGATCGCGTTCCAGCGGCTCGAAATCTCGCCGAGCGCGTCCTCCCAGGAGATGCGCTCGAACGCGCCGTCCCCTTTCGCGCCTGTTCGGCGCAGCGGATACAGCACCCGGTCTTCGCTGTAGACCCGGTTCTGGTAGTCGTTGACCTTGGCGCAGAGACCGCCCTGGGTGAACGGATGATCGGGATTGCCGCGCACCTCGACCGCCTTGCCGTCCCGGACCGTGGTGAGCATCGCGCAGGTGTCCGGGCAATCGTGCGGACATGCGCTGAATACGGTTGTCTCGGCCATTTTATCCCCCCTATTGGCATCGAGAATGATACATCCCGGGGCGAGCGGCGGCCAGCGGGAGGCCTGCTGACTCGCACCGCGCCGTGGCCGAGAATGAGAGAGGCGGCCGCTTCCGTCAGCCGGGCCGCTCAACTGCAGAGGCAGACAGTCGATGGGCGAAAACGACCGGCCGAATCCACGGGCGAGCGGCACCCCGGGCGCTCTCTCGAAAGCCGCAACGTTCGAGACCCGCGCGCTCGCCCGCATCGCTGATGAGGCGGAGACGGCCGTCGATCCGGCGGTGTTCGCCGCGACGTTCGATCTGATCCGTCTCGCCAATCGCCTGATGTACGACTTCGAGACCAACGTTCACCGGCCGCTCGGCATGTCCTGGGCGGGCTTCCGCGTGCTCTTCTGCACCTGGATCGAGGACGAGGTGGAGCCGCGCGAGCTGGCAAGGCTCTGCGCCGTGTCGAGGGGGACGGTATCCAGCGTCCTCAACACCCTCGAGCGGGACGGGCTCGTCCAGCGTCGACGCCAATCGGCGGACCGGCGGGTGGTGACGGTGACGATCACCGAGAATGGACGCCGCCGGGTCAGGGAAGCGTTCGGGCGCCAGCACGCGCGCGAGCATCAGTGGCTGGGCGACCTTGACCGGCAGACCATCTCGGGTCTCGTGGCGCTTCTGCGCCATCTGCTTGAGCTGCCGAGGCCAGATACGCCACCGGGCTTGCGGGCCTGACGGTTGCTGACGCGTGAGCCGGGCCGCCGAATGAGCCGTCGGCGATCGCGGCCGCAACCGCGCGGCGGGGCCCGTGACCTTGACGAACCATGCGGGCTATTCTGTCGCGCGCCTGCGGGCGTCGCAGGAGCTTCCTCGGGCATGGATCGACCTCGTCCCCTCACCGCAGCCGGCCGGTGCCGGCGGATCGGATCGGCAGCCGCCGCGCTGCTGCTGGTCCTTCTCGCAAGCGCCTGCGTCGAGCCGGGCGGAGCGCCGCCATCGACCGAGGCCCAGCCCCCGCCCGCCCCGGCGCTACCGGCACCGGAGGAAGCGGAGACACTGGCGGCTCTTCCCGCGGACGAGGTGCCCGCGCCACCGGTCGTGCGCGAGCCGGGAGAAGATGAGGAGGCACCGAGCGCGGCGCCCGACGCGCCGCCAACCGCCGCCAGGGTCGGCCTGCTGCTCCCGCTCACCGGCCGCTACGCGTCGGAGGGCGAGACCCTGCTGCGTGCAGCGCAGCTCGCCCTCTTCGACATAGCCGACGAGCACTTCCTCCTGCTGCCGCGCGATACGGAAGGCACGGCGAAGGGCGCAGAAAGGGCCGCGCTTGCGCTGCTGGAGGACGGCGTCGATCTGATCCTGGGTCCGCTGTTCGCCGAAGGGGTGAGCGCCGTCGCCGACCACGCCCGGGCGCGGAACGTCACCGTGGTCGCTTTCTCCACCGACCGGGCGGTGGCGAGCGAGGGGGTCTACCTCCTGGGTCACACGCCCCGCGCCCAGATCAGGCGGGTCTTCGCCCACGCGGCGGCGGCGGGCCACCGGGAGATCGCCCTTCTCGTGCCGGATACGCGCTACGGCGTGGCGGTGCTGCACGAAGCCTGGGCGGCTGCGGCGGCCTCGGGCCTCTCGCTCGCCCGGGCCCGCACCTACGCGCCGGATGCGTCGGACGCGACCGAGGTGGTGCGCGAGCTCGCCGAGTACGACAGGCGCGCCCAGGCGCTCAAGGACGAGAGAGCGGCGCTCGCGCGCCAGAACGATGCCGCCGCGCGCCGCCGCCTGGGGCGGCTTGCGACCCTCGACACGCTGGGCGAGCTGCCCTTCGATGCCCTGCTGCTGGCCGACGGCGGCGCCCGGCTGCGGCAGGTCGCGCCGCTGCTGCCCTACTACGACATCGACCCCGCGAAGATCCGCTTGCTCGGGACGGGTCTCTGGGAGGACCCGGCCACGCTCGGCGAGCCGGCGCTCGCCGGTGGCTGGTTCGCCGGCCCCGACCCGGCTGCGCGGCGGCACTTCGAGGACCGCTACCGCAGGATATTCGGCGAGGCGCCGGGCGCCATCGCCACCATCGCCTATGACGCGACCGCGCTGGCGGCTGCGCTCGCGCGCGCAGGGGCCACGTTCGAGCCCGAGGCCATCGGCAATCGCGGCGGCTTTCTCGGCGCCGACGGGCTCTTCCGTTTCGACGACGAGGGGATCGCGGAACGCGGCCTCGCGATCTTCGAGGTGGCGGGCGGCGCCGAGACCCGCATCGTGAGCCCCGCGCCCGCACGCTTCGACACCGACGCAGGCGACGCGGGCGGAGGCTGAGCCTCCGCCGTCACTACAGGATCTGGCTCAGGAAGAGCTTGGTGCGGTCGGACTGCGGGTTGTTGAAGAACTCGTCCGGCGTGTTCTGCTCGACGATCTGGCCCTCGTCCATGAAGATGACGCGGTTGGCGACCTCCGCGGCGAAGCCCATCTCGTGGGTGACGACGAGCATGGTCATGCCGCTCTCGGCAAGATCGACCATGACCTCGAGCACCTCCTTGATCATCTCGGGATCGAGGGCCGAGGTGGGCTCGTCGAACAGCATGATGTTGGGCTTCATGCAGAGCGAGCGCGCGATTGCCACGCGTTGCTGCTGGCCGCCCGAAAGCTGGCCTGGAAACTTCAACGCCTGTTCCGGAATCTTGACCCGCTCGAGATACTCCATCGCGGTCTGCTGGGCCTCGGCCTTGGGCACCTTGCGCACCCAGATGGGCGCGAGCGTGCAGTTCTCCAACACGGTCAGGTGCGGGAACAGGTTGAACTGCTGGAAGACCATGCCGACCTCGCGGCGGATCGCGTCGATATTCTTGAGGTTGTGGGTAAGCTCGACCCCGTCGACGACCACCGTGCCTTGCTGGTGCTCCTCCAACCTGTTGATGCAGCGGATCAGCGTGGATTTTCCCGAGCCAGACGGCCCGCAGATGACGATGCGCTCGCGCCGCTCCACGTTGAGGTCGATGTCGCGCAGCACGTGGAACTGGCCGAACCACTTGTTGAGGCCGGTGATCTCGATGATCAGATCTTCGGCGCCGCCGGGCGCGGCATCTGCCTCCGCCATGGTGCCTCCCTAGCGTCTCGTGGTGTCCAGGCGCTTCTCGAGATTGAGCGAGTAGCGCGACATGCTGAAGCAGATCACGAAGAAGAACAGCGCCGCCAGCAGGAAGGTCTCGTAATCGACCTTGCCCAGCCAGTCCGGATTGGTCTGGAGGAGGCGCGCCTGGCCCAGGATGTCGAACAGGCCGATGATGATGACCAGCGTGGTGTCCTTGAAGAGGCCGATGAAGGTGTTGACGATGCCGGGGATCGAGATCTTGAGCGCCTGCGGCAGGATGATGAGCCGCATCGACTGCCAGTAGCCGAGCCCCATCGCCTGACCGGCCTCGTACTGCCCTTGCGGAATGGCCTGCAGCCCGCCGCGAATCACCTCGGCCATGTAGGCCGACGCGAACACCGTGATGATAATCATCACCCTTATAAGCTGATCCAGCGTGACCTGCGGCGGCAGGAAGAGCGGCAGCAGGATGATCGCGACGAAGAGCAGCGTGATCAGCGGCACGCCGCGGATGAACTCGATGAACCCGATCGAGAACATCCGGACGATCGGCATGCGCGAGCGCCGGCCCAGCGCCAGCAGGATGCCGATGGGCAGCGAGAGCACGATGCCGACGAGGCCGGCGATAAGATTGAGCATGAAGCCGCCGAACTGGTCGGTCCGGACGACTTCGAGGCCGAGACCGCCGACCAGCAGGATCGCGGCGATCACGGGATAGGCGAGCGAGAACCAGCGCCCATAGCGGGAATAGGGCAGCTTGTCGAACAGCATGTAGGCAAGCGCCGGCACCAGCAGGGCAATGCAGACATTCACGCGCCAATAGGCATCGGCCGGGTAGAAGCCGTAGAAGAACTGGGTGATGCGCTGGTCCAGCCAGGCCCAGCACGCGCCCTCGCTGGGGCAGTCCTTGCCGACCTCGCCGGTGAGCGTCGCGTCGATGAAGGCCCATTCGATCAGGCCCGGGATGATCAGCGCGAGAACGGCGATCGACGCGATCGTGAGCGCGGCACTCAGGTAGTTGGAGAAGAGGTTGGCCCGCAGCCAGCCGATGACACCCCTGCTGGTGATCGGCGGCGGACGCTCCGGCAGCATTGCCGCCCGGCTGCGATGGAAGGCGTGCTTCGTCATCGTTCCACCAGGGCGATGCGCTTGTTGTACCAGTTCATGAAGGCCGACGTGAGCAGGCTCAACACCAGGTAGAACGCCATGTAGAGGGAGATCACCTCGAGCGCCTGTCCGCTCTGGTTGAGGATGGTATCGCCGATCGAGACGATGTCCTGGTAGCCGATGGCGACGGCGAGCGAGGAATTCTTGGTCAGGTTGAGGTACTGGCTGGTCATCGGCGGAATGATCACGCGGAGCGCCTGCGGCAGGATGATCTTGCGCATGGTCAGTCCGCGCCGGAGCCCGAGCGCACCGGCCGCCTCGGTCTGCCCCTTGGACACCGAGAGGATCCCGCCGCGCACGATCTCGGAGATGAAGGCGCCGGTATAGGTGGAGAGCGCGAGCCACAGCGCTATCAGCTCCGGCGTGACGTTGAAGCCGCCCTTCAGGTTGAAGCGCTTCTTCTCGGGAATGTCGAAATCGAGCGGCTGGCCGAGGGCGACGTAGACGACCACGGGGATGCCCACGATCAGCCCGAGCCCGACCCAGCCGACCGGGAAGGTGCGCCCAGTCGCCTCCTGCCGCTTCCGGGCCCAGCGACCGACCAGGAGGGTCGCGACCACGCCCACCAGGATCATCGCCAGCACGATGGCCGAGCCGTCCTCGAAGATGGGCGAAGGCAGGAACACGCCGCGATTGTTGAGAAAGGCCGCATCGCCGATGGAAATGCTGTCCTTCACTCTCGGCAGCGCCAGCATGATCAGCCACCAGAAGATGATCTGCAGCAGGACCGGGACG
>JAPPMY010000005.1 GCA_028818855.1 Rhodospirillales bacterium | reverse complement strand
CGTAGAGCGCCCCGCCCATGCTGACCCACCGGTCGGTCTCGCCGGTGTAGACGAAGGCCACCTTCGTCGCCGTCCCCAGGCCAGGCCCCGCGTCCCCATGCGCATGCGCGGCGAGGCCCTGCCGCAGCGATGCCGCATCCTCGAACACCACGCCCGCGCGATGGCCGAAGTGGCTGCGGCCGACGGCGGCCGTCCACGTCATGTCCGAGAGCAGGGTGTCGGACGCGGCGCCTTCGGCCGCCAACGCGTCGGCCTGCCCGTCGAGCCATGCGAGATATCGGCCAGCCAGCGCCCGGAGCGCCTCGTCGGACTTGGCCGAGAGCGGCAGCAGCCGGGTGTTGCGTGCGGAGAACGCGTCATCGGACGGCGGCAGACTCGCGGCCGGTTCCGGCAGGATCGCCGCGACGCGTTGTGTGGCGCCCGCGTGGGAGCTGCCACCATCGACACCGGCCGATGCGCCGTTCGTCGGCCCGTACCCCTCCAGCACGACGTGCGCGTTCACGCCCGAAATCCCGAATGCGCTGACCCCGGCCCGCGGCGGCCGATCGGCCTCCTGCGGCCACTCCGCCGCCTCCGTCATCACCCGTACCGGCAGCGTCTCCCATTCGACGAGCGTGCTCGGGTTCTCGAAGTGAAGGTGCCGGGGGATCACCCCCTGCTTCATCGCCAGCACGGTCTTGATCAGACCTGCGATCCCGGCCGCTGACTCGAGATGGCCGATGTTGGTCTTGACCGAGCCCATCAGGAGCGGGCGGTTCGCGTCGCGCCCCTTGCCGTAGACCGCGGCGGCCGACTGCACCTCGATGGGATCGCCGAAGGCCGAGCCTGCGCCGTGGGCCTCCAGGTAGTCGACCTCTGCCGGTGCGACGCCGGCCTGCGCGAGCGCCCGCTCGATCAGCCGCTCCTGCGCCGGGCCGTTGGGCACCGTCGCGCCGGCGGTCGCGCCGTTCTGGTTGAAGGCCGAGCCGCGGATCACCGCCCAGATGCGGTCGCCGTCGGCCTCCGCCTCGCTCAGCCGCTTGAGGACGACCATCCCGCAGCCCTCGCCTCGCACGAAGCCGTCTGCGGAAGCGTCGAAGCTCTTGCATCGGCCCTCCGGCGAGAGCAGCTGCAGGTCCGCCATCTCCCTGGTGATGCCGGCCGAGAGGACGGCGTTCGCGCCGCCGACCAGTGCCAGGTCCACCTCGCCCAGCCGCAAGCCCGTGACCCCCTGATGCACCGCGATCAGCGACGAGGCGCAGTTGAGCTCAACCGGCATGGTCGGTCCTTCGAAGCCGAATTGGTAGGCGACCCGGCCCACCGCCATGCTCGCAGCGGTGCTCAGGTAGCCGATGCCGTAGTCGCCGCTCCTCATCAGGTCCCGGTATTCGCTGGAGGCGACGCCGGCATAGACGCCGGTGCGGCTGCCCCGCAGCCCGTCGGGATCGATCCCCGCGTCCTCGAGCGCCTGCCAGGTCGTCTCCAGCAGCATCCGCTGTTGCGGGTCCATCAGCCGCGCCTCGATGGGCGAGATGCGGAAGAACCTGGCGTCGAATTCGTCGATCCCGTCCACGAAGCCGGCGCGGCGATAGACGCCGTACCGGGCGGGCAGGTTCTCGACGAAGTCCTGCCAGGGTTCCGCCTCCCGGCGCTCGTTGGTCACCGCGTCGGCGCCGGCTTCGAGCTGTTGCCAGAAGGCCGGCAGGTCGGGCGCACCGGGGAAGCGGCAGGCCATGCCCACGATTGCGATAGCGTCTGCGCCGCCCCCGTCGTCGCGCCGCACCGCCGGGCGGGGCGCCGGATCGGTTGCCGGCGCCGGCCGCACCGCGGGCGCGTCCGCCCCCACGACCTCTGCCAGTTCTCCCACCAGATGGGCGGCGAGCGCGGCGATGTCGGGGTAGTCGAACACCACCGTGTTGGAGGCCGTGTAGGCGCCCGCGAAAGCACGGTTCAGCCGGTTGCGCAGCTCCACCGCCATCAGGGAGTCCATCCCCAAGTCGAAGAAGCCCACGGTAGGCGTCGGCGTCGTCGGCAGCCGCAGCACGGCCTTGATCTCGCTTTGCAGGAATGACGCGAGCACCTCCTCGCGGGTCGCCGCAGGGGCCTGCTGCAACTGGGAGAGCAGGTCTTCGGCCGAGGCTGAATCGTCGCCCTCGTCGGCGCCGTCGGACAGCACGTCCTCCAGCAGCGGCGGGCGGCTCTCGAGGGACTCGCCGAACGCCACCCAGTCGCGCGCGAGCACGACGCTCGTGGTGGCGTCCTCCCGCACCAGCCGGTCGAAGGCCCGGAGACCCTGCTGCGGCGTGATCCACTCGATTCCGCCCGAGGCGGAGCGCCGGGTCATCCGCTCGCGCTGCTCCTCGGCCTCGCCGATCTCCGACCAGGCGCCCCAGGCGATGGCCTGTCCGGGGAGCCCCAGCGCGCGCCGGTGGGCGGCAAGCTGGTCGAGGAAGGCGTTGGCCGCCGCGTGGTTCGCCTGGCCCGGATTGCCCAGCACGCCGGCGACGCTGGAGAAGAGCACGAACATGTCGAGGTCGCGCTCGGCGGTCGCCCGGTGCAGGTGCCAGGCCCCCAGCATCTTGGGCCAGAGCACCGTCTCGAAGGTCTCCCACGTCTGGTTGCCGATGGTGGCATCGGCCAGCACGCCGACGCTGTGGATGACTCCTGCGAGCGGCGGCAGGTCCCCGTCCATCCGCGCCAGCATGGCGTCGAGCGCCGCGGCGTCCGTCACGTCCGCGAGCTCCACCTGCACGGCGGCCCCCTGCCGCCGCAACGCCTCGATCGCCTCGGTGATCTCCGGGTCAGGCGAACGCCGGCCGTTGAGCACGATGGCGCCGGCGCCGCGCTCGGCGAGCCAGCCCGCGACCGCGATGCCGATGCCACCGAGCCCGCCGGTCACGAGATAGCTGCGGTCCTCGCGCAGCCGGCCCCTGGCGAGCGGCGCGTTGGTGAAGACGATCTTGCCGATGTGACGCGCGCCCTGCATGCACTTCATCGCGCGCCCGGCCTCGGCCACGGGCCAGCGCGCGTGGATGAGCGGAGTCAGCTTCCCGGTCTGGAGCCGCGCCATCACCCGCCGCAGGATTTCGCCGGCCTTTGCAGGCTCCTCCTCCTTGAGAACGTCGATCATGAGGATGGCGTAGGCGACGTCCGGCCGCGCCACCGCCATCTCGTCCTCGCTCAGGATGTCCACCCGGCCCATTTCCACGAAGCGGCCGCCCTGCGCGAGGCACGAGAGGCTCGCCTCGATGTAGCCCTCGCCAGTCAGGCTGTTCAGCACCATGTCGACCCCGGCGCCACCCGTTGCCGCGAGGATGTCTTCGCCGAACGCCGTCGTGCGGCTGTCGAACACATGCGTCACGCCGAGCGAGCGCAAGTAGTCGCGCTTGCGTGCGCTTGCCGTGGCGAACACCTCAGCGCCGGCCGCCTGGGCAAGCTGAATCGCCGCCAGCCCCACGCCGCCGGCGCCCGCATGAATGAGTACCCGGTCCCCCGCGTTCAGGCCCGAAAGCTCGAACGAGAGCGCCGCCGAGACGAATGCCGTCGGGATCGTCGCAAGCTCGGTGACCGAGAACCCGGGCGGAGCGGGCACGATCATCCTTTCCAGGGTCACCGTCTCCGCGCCGTAATTCTTGAACGTCATTCCGACGACGCGGTCGCCCACGGAAACGCCGGAGACGCCGTCTCCCACCTCCAGCACCCGGCCGCAGAACTCGCCGCCCATGAAATCGTCAACGAGGCCGATGGCGATGAACACGTCTCGGAAGTTGAGGCCGAAGGCTTCGATGGCGGCCCGGACCTCGCCTGGCTCCAGCGGCCGCTGCGGCTCCGGCACCACCTGAATGGCGTCGAGGGAGCCGCCGGCATCGGGCTCCAGCATCCAGCCGGGCTCCTCCGGAAGGGTCAGCCGATCGGTGACGGCGGCGGCGCGCACCAGCCGGGCGCCCTGGCGGCGGCCGAAGCGGTGGGCGATGTGGGTCTCGGCATCGGGATAGAGCAGCTCGTTCACGAGGTCGGCCGGAGACGCCGCATCGGCGGGGTCGAGATCGAGCATCCGCGGCTGGAGCTGGGGCGCCTCCCGCGCCGCCACCTTGCCCAGCCCCCAGAGCGTCGCGCCAGCCAGCTCGCCGCCACGCTCGCGCTCAAGCACCTGGGCGCCGCGCGTCACGAACCAGAGGCCCTTGGACGGGGCCAGGTCGCTCTCGGCAAGCGCTTGGGTCAGTGCCAGCGCGCTCGCTGCCGCATGGCGCGCATCCGCGGCCATTTCGTCGGTGTTCGCGTGCGCGCCGTGGCCGTCCAGCCCGGCCAGGTGCACGATGCCCGCGAGTGGCGGCTCCGCCGGCAGGTCGTCCAGCAGGGATGTCCAGGACTCGCGGCGTGCCGGCTCCACGAACGCCTCGCTCACACCGGCTCCGTCCGCGACCGAGGGTTCGCCGCCAGGGGCGTCGGCGCCGGCCAGCACGACCGTCTGGTTGTGCGCCGCGAGTTCCGAGGCCAGTTCGGCCGCGAGGCCGCCACGGTCGGCGGCCAGCACCCAGACGCCTTGGGCCTCGCTCACCTCCGCGGGCCCCTGCGCCACGATCACACCCCGGTCCGGGTTGGCGTTGGGGTCGGTCTCGTCGAAACCGAGGATCGCGATGTCGTCGAAACCGGCATCGCCGAGCGCCCGCCGCCAGACGGCCGGGGTGGCGAGCGCATGGTGCGGGCGGTAGTCGTCGGCGAAGCGCCACCAGCCATCGAGCTGGCCGAAGGTCAGGTCGAGCCAGCCCTGGCCGCGCAGGTTCTCCAGCGCCACAAGCTGGCCGGAGGGCGCAAGGATCGCGAGGCAATGCGCCAGCGTCTCGTTGAGATAACGCGTCGCGTGCAGCACGTTGGAGGCGATCACCAGGTCGTAGCCGTGGGCGTCGAAGCCCTGCTCCACCGGGTCCTTCTCGACATCCAGCACCCGGTAATCGATCGAGGCCTCGGCACCGCCGAAGCGCGACTCCGCCTCCGAGAAGAAGCCGGCGGAGATGTCCGTGTAGATGTAGTCGTAGCCCCCTTCGGGAAGCTCGGGCAGGACCGAGGCCGTCGCCGACCCGGTGCCGGCACCGACTTCGATCACCCTGAGCCGGCGCCCGCTCGGCATTTCGGCCAGGAGCGCCGCAATGGCATCCGCCAGCAGCCGGTTCGCCGCGCGCGCCACCGGCGCCTTGAGATAGAGGTCGGCCGCCGTCGGCTCGCCGCTGCTGAAGAGCAGCGTGAGCGCATCCGCCTCGCCGCGCAGCACGTCGGGGAGCGCATTGGCGCTGCGCCGGAAGAGCCCGATCTCGTTGGAGCCGTGGTCGTATTGCGCCGCCATCCGGCCCGCGAACGCTTCCGCATCGTCCGGCATGGCGTCCGGCAGCGGATCATCGGACCCGACCGCCACGACGAACCCGCCGTCCGCCTCCGTCAGCACACCCGTTCTCACCTGCATTTCGAGCAGCCGGCGGAAGAGGCGCACGTGCTCGTCCCCGACCTTGAGCCGTTGCCGCAGGGATTCGGAGTCCACCGACGCGCCGGCTTCCCGCTGCCAGCCCAGCCTGTCGAGCGTAGCCAGCGCATAGGCGTGCGACAGGTGCTCAAGGTCCGCCAGCAGCGCGGCCCTGTTGTCAGCCTCTACGCCCTCGTTCGCCATGTAGTCAGCGAAGAGGTCCATGCCGGCCGCGATGTCAGTGAGCGTGCTTGCGCTCCCTGATGGCGCGACGCTCCGGTTATTCGATGGTTTT
>JAPPMY010000030.1 GCA_028818855.1 Rhodospirillales bacterium | reverse complement strand
TCGTCGCTGAGCGACGACGCCATCGTCGCCGTGCCCAACTCGTTGCGCGAAGGCTCGCTCGCCGTGGGTGCGACCAAGTCGGAGACGGTGGTTCGGGTGATCCTGCCGGCGGCGCTGCCCGGCATCGTCGCCGCCTGCCTGCTCGCGGTGAGCCGCGCCATCGGCGAGACCATGATCGTCGTCATGGCGGCGGGCCTCGCTGCCAACCTCACGGCCAATCCGCTGGACGCGGTCACCACCGTCACGGTGCAGATCGTGACGCTGCTGGTGGGCGATCAGGAGTTCGACAGCGCCAAGACTCTCGCCGCCTTCGCGCTCGGGCTGATGCTCTTCGTGGTGACGCTCGCGCTCAACGTCTTCGCGCTCTACATCGCGCGCAAGTACTGGGAACAGTATGACTGACCTCGCAGAGCCGGCGCTCGACGGCGCCTGGCAGGACGCCGAGTGGACGAAGCGGCGGCTGCGCCGGCGCTACCGCGCCGAGCGGCGTTTCAAGGCCTACGGCATCGTTGCCGTGGCCGTGGCGCTGGCCTTCCTCGCGCTCCTGATCGGCAGCGTCATCGCCGAAGGCTACCCCGCCTTCGTGCGCACCTCGGTCGCGCTCAAGGTCGACTTCGATCCCAAGGTCCTCGGCGTCGGCGAGGGGGCGTCCGCGAAGGAACTGCGAAAGGCGGACTACGGCAAGCTCCTGCGCGAATCCGTCTTCGCCGCCTTCCCCGAGGTGACGGCGCGGAAAGAGCGGCGCAAGCTGCTCAAGCTCGTGAGCACGGCCGCGCGCTTCGAGCTGCGGGAGCTGGTCGTGGAGGATCCCTCGATCATCGGCTCCACGCGCCGGGTCTGGCTCACGGCGTCGAGCGACGTGGACATGCTGATCAAGGGCAGCGCACCCCGCGACGTGCCGGAGGACGAACGCCGCCTCAGCGACCGGCAGATCGCCTGGATCGACACGCTGGATGCCTCGGGCTTCATCGAGACCGGGTTCAACGGCGCGTTCTTCGTCAACGCGGATTCGCGGGAGCCCGAGATTGCCGGCATCGGCGGCGCGATCGCGGGCTCGTTCTACATGCTGCTGGTGACGCTGGTTCTGACCTTCCCCATCGGCGTGACGGCGGCGATCTACCTCGAGGAATTCGCGCCCAAGAACCGCGTCACCGACATGATCGAGGTCAACATCAACAACCTCGCGGCGGTGCCGTCCATCGTGTTCGGCCTGTTAGGGCTGGCGGTCTTCATCAACCTGTTCCACCTGCCCCGCTCCGCGCCCATCGTGGGCGGGCTCACGCTCACGCTGATGACGCTGCCGACGATCATCATCGCGGCGCGCTCCGCGCTGAAGGCGGTGCCGCCGTCGATCCGCGAGGGCGCCTACGGCGTCGGCGCCTCGCCGATCCAGGTGGTCTTCCACCACGTGCTGCCGCTGGCGACGCCCGGCATCCTCACCGGGACGATCATCGGCATGGCGCGCGCGCTGGGCGAGACCGCGCCGCTGCTCATGATCGGGATGGTGGCTTTCATCGTCGACATTCCGGGCGGCCCCTTCGATCCGGCGACGGCGCTGCCGGTGCAGATCTTCCTCTGGGCGGACAGCCCGGAGCGCGGCTTCGTGGAGAAGGTCTCGGCGGCGATTCTGGTGCTACTGGCGTTCCTGATCCTGATGAACGGGGTCGCGATCTACCTCAGGCGCCGATTCGAGATCCGCTGGTGAGCGGGCAAGGAGTGGTATCGTGACGGACGACACCGACGGGATGGTCTCGCTCATGATGGAAGAGGCAGCGGCCCCCTCGGCTGCGCCCACGGACATCGCCGCCAGCGGCGCCGAGGCGCCAGCGCCCATCAGGATGCGCGCCCGCGAGGTCAACGTCTTCTACGCCGACAAGCAGGCGCTCTTCGACGTCGACATCGACCTGGCGCTGAACAAGGTGACCGCGCTGATCGGCCCGTCAGGCTGCGGCAAGTCGACGTTCCTGCGCTGCCTCAACCGCATGAACGACATCATCGACATCTGCCGGGTGACCGGCTCCATCACCCTCGACGACCGCGACATCTACGGCCGCGACATCGACGTGGTGCAGCTCAGGGCGCGCGTCGGCATGGTGTTCCAGAAGCCCAATCCCTTCCCGAAGTCGATCTACGAGAACGTGGCCTACGGGCCCCGCATTCACGGCCTCGCCGGCAAGGGCCGGGAGCTCGACGACATCGTGGAGCACAGCCTGCGCCGCGCCGGCCTTTTCGACGAGGTCTCCGACCGGCTGCAGCAGCCGGGCACCAGCCTCTCCGGCGGGCAGCAGCAGCGGCTCTGCATCGCGCGCGCCATCGCCATCAGCCCCGAGGTGATCCTGATGGACGAGCCCTGCTCGGCGCTGGACCCCATCGCCACGGCGAAGGTGGAGGAGCTGATCGACGAGCTGCGCGAGCACTACACGATCGCCATCGTCACCCACAACATGCAGCAGGCCGCCCGCGTCTCCCAGTTCACCGCGTTCTTCCACTTGGGCGAGCTGGTGGAGTTCGAGGCGACCGAGCAGATCTTCACCAATCCGCACGACCAGCGCACGCAGGATTACATCACCGGGCGCTTCGGCTAGGCGAGAGCACGGGCGGAGCAGAGGGAGAGCGACCGATGGTTGCCGAGCACACGGTCAAGGCCTACGACGAAGAGCTGGACCGGATGGACAATGCGATCCTCGAGATGGGCGGCATCGTCGAGCAGCAGCTCGCCGACTCGATCCTCGCTCTGGTGCGCCGCGACGACGAACTCGCCTCGCGCGTCATCACCGAGGACCGCCGCGTCGACGCGCTGGAGACGGAAATCGACCAGCTCGCCGTTCGAATTCTGGCGCTGCGGCAGCCGGTGGCGGTGGACCTCCGCGTCATCACCGCCTCGCTCAAGGTGGCGAGTGACCTCGAGCGCATGGGGGACTACGCCGCCAACGTCGCCAAGCGCTCCATCGCCATCCAGGAAATCGACCCGATCCGGCTCACCCACGCGATCTCGCGCATGGCGGGCATCGCCCAGGGCATGATCAAGGACGTGCTCGATTCCTTCAGGGACCGCGACGTGGAGCGCGCCATGGCGGTCTGGCGGCGGGACGAGGATGTCGACGAATCGTACAACAGCCTCTTCCGCGAGCTCCTCACCTACATGATGGAGGACCCGCGGCGCATCACGCCGTGCGCGCACCTGCTCTTCATTGCGAAGAACATCGAGCGGATCGGCGACCACGCAACCAACATCGCCGAGATCGTGAGCTACGTGGTGACCGGAACACCGGTGGAGGAGGAGCGGCCCAAGGGCGATGTCACGTCCTTCCACCAGGCCGACGACGACACGGAGGCGGCCGCGTCATGAAGCCCTACATCCTGATCGTCGAGGACGAAGCGGCGCTGCTCACGCTGCTCCGCTACAACCTGGAGAAGGCCGGCTACGAGGTGGGCGAGGCCGTTGATGGCGAAGAGGCGCTCTACATGGTGGACGAGCGGCGCCCCGACCTGATGGTGCTCGACTGGATGCTGCCCACGCTTTCCGGCATCGAGGTCTGCCGCAGGATCAGGCGCAAGCCGGACGCGCGGCCGCTCCCCATCATCCTGCTGACGGCGCGGGGCGAGGAGGCGGACAGGGTGCGTGGCCTCGACGGCGGCGCCGACGACTACGTGGTCAAGCCCTTCTCCCCGGCGGAGCTTCTCGCCCGCATCCGCGCGATTCTGCGCCGCATGCGGCCGGCGCTCGGCGACGAGACCCTGCGCTACGACGACCTCACGATGGACCTCGCCGCCCACCGGGTCATGCGCGGAGACGCGCCGGTCCACCTCGGGCCGACCGAGTTCCGGCTGCTGCGCCACCTGATGGAGCATCCCGGCCGCGTGTTCTCGCGCGAGCAGCTTCTCGATTCGGTCTGGGGCCCGGACATCTTCATCGAGAGCCGGACGGTCGACGTGCACGTGCGCCGCCTCCGACAGGCGCTCAACGCGGACCGGCGCCCGGATCTGATCAGGACCGTCCGCTCGGCCGGCTATGCCCTGGATTCAAGCGCCGGCTGAGTCCGGAAGAGTCGCCGCCCCTCCAACGCTTCGCGCACTATTTCGGCACACGAAAAAGGGGAGCACCTAGGTGCTCCCCTTCGTCGCAGATTGGCGATGGTCGATCTAGAAGAAGACCGCCGTGCCGAGCATGAACTGGGTCACGTCGTCGTCACCGTCGGACGAACCCGCGGCGATCTGCCCGCCGATCAGGACTCCCGGCCCGAGGGTGTAGGTCAGGTGGAGAGCCGTCTTGGTGCTATCGCCATCTTCCTTATTGGCATACTGGACGCCCACTTCCGTCGCGCCTTGGGTCCAGGAGGCTCCGGCATCGAACTGCATGCCATCCGCGTCGTGATCGTACATGCTGCCGCCGAATGAAATCTGGTCCACGCTGATATTGATCCCGGCTCGCGCGGCACTGGGGTCGCCGTCTCCCGAGGCCATCTCATAACCAGCGCCAAGGGTGAAGGAGCCGCCTTCCATGAAGTCACTCGAGTACGTCGCACCGGCCGCGGTGTGCTCTCCCAATCCGGCGGTTGACCGGTCACCGAAATTTTCATCAGTGTTGTTGGGCGCGTAACTCATTCCGATGGTCAAGCCGTTGAAGTTCGGTGAGGTGTAGACGACCTTGAGTGCGTCTTCCGCGCCAATCCCGCTATAGGTGTTGACAGCAGATGCGGACGTGCTGAACCAGGAATAGTTGACGCCCAGCATGCCGCCGATACCGGCGCCCGGCGCTGCGACCGTCGCGTTGAAGGCCGCGCTCTCGGTCCTTCCGATCCTGAGAGCACCGAACGAGCCGCTCAACGTAGTGTGAATCTCATCGAAGTCGGTGCCGCCGGTGCATTTCTGCGGGTCCTCGCCCATGTGGTCGAGGTCAATTTCGCACGAACTTCTGTCGCTGGACCGGCCAAGCTGCCCGCTCACACTCACCGTGATGCCGTTATCCAGCGTGGTGGAGCCGGAAACGCCGATCTCGTACACGTAGTCGATGCTATGGCTACGCGTACCATCATCACCATCGCTGGCAAAGCCCACGGCGCCCGTCGTGTACCCGCCGACGCCGACCGAAACCGGCTCGGCCATCATCTCATCGGCCTGTGCGGCACCGATGAAGGCGCCAGCGGCTACGAGGGCCGTGGTGCCGAGAAGCAACTTCTTCATGCTTCGCGGTCGAGTTTCGGCTGGTGTTTCGATAGAGCAATGATACAATGAGATAATTCTTGCTCATGTGGTGGCGCTTCAAAATTGCCGTAAGCGCCACGCAAGCAGGTGGAGTCGAAGTGGAGCGTACTTCTGCGTGCTTGGTCGTTGGGAGCCTACATGAGACGACTCGGATTGCGCCGAATTGGGATACTTGACCGAGCGAGCATCGGACAGCTGGGGTGCCCCGCATGTCGCGAGGGCCCATTTAGGGGGACCGGTCAGGGCTGGGGGCAAGGCGGCCGGGTTGCGTCGGTCGGGAGGGGATCGGATACGACGCGGGGCGTGGTATTTTTGCCACAACGGCAGGAAAAACGGTCGTTTGGCAGATTTCTGTCATGATTTCGGTTGCGCGCGGAGAGGGGTTTGCCTCATTCTCCGGCACTAGTGGGTTGGGACCGGTCCAGCGAGGGGCGGTGTGAGACCCCGAAGGTTTGGACCTAACAAAAAGCATGGAGGATGGAAGCATGAAGCGAGTCCTATTGGCAACAACGGCTCTCGTAGCTGTGGGTGCGTT
>JAPPMY010000242.1 GCA_028818855.1 Rhodospirillales bacterium | reverse complement strand
TGCGGTAGTCGAACTCGTCCCACTGGAAGGAGTCGAGCTCTTCCGCCGTGAACTTCGCGAGCAACTCCGGCTGCGACATCTGCCCCACCGGGAGCAGGAAGCCGCCGGCTGTCGCCACGGCGTAGGAGGTATCGGGCTGGAGGATGTATTCCATCCAGTCCATGGCCTTCGGGTGCAGGTCCGGGTTGTTGACCACCGAGCTGAGCTCGATCCAGTTGATCCCGCCCTTGCCGTCAGCAGGTCCGCTCTTCGGCACCACGTGGTAGAGGTTGCTGAGTCCGTCGAGCCTGGCTGCCGAGATGGAATAGGTGCCGCCGCCGAAGTACATGTCGATCTCGCCGTTGACCACGGCGAGGTTCACGGCGACGAAGTCGTCCGAAACCATCTTCGCGCCGTTGATCAGCCGCCGCGCCGCCTCCTCGAAGGTGGCGACCTGGTCGTCGGTCTTCTCCTTGAACGGGTGCAGGCCGGCGGCCATGCAGATGTGCATGATGTTCCAGTTGTCGTAGGCGAGGATGCCGTAGCGGCCGGCCATGTCGGGATTGTTGAACAGATCCCAGCCTTCGTCCTTCGCCATGTCGGCCGAGATGACGTCCGTGTTGACCACGAAGTCGAAGGTATCCACCCGCTGGCACACCCCGAGCAGATGCTCGTTGTCGAGGCTCATCGCCCACTTGTAGGGCGGATGGAACATCGGCAGCATCGCCTCGAAATAGGGCTCGAAGCGGGCCCGGTCGAGCTCGACGATGAGCCCCTCGGGCCACATCATCTCGCGCGCCCACGGGTTGTTCAGGTTGATGATGTCCCAGATCGCGGTCTCGCCCGCGCGGAGCTTGTTGACCGAATCCGGGTCCGAGGTGTGCAGCTCGTACTTGATCCCGGTGTCGTACTGCTCGGTGAAGCCGTCGAGCACGCGGGGGTCGACGTAGCCGTCCCAGGTCAGCATCGTAAGCTCGTCGGCGGCCCGGGCCCGGCCGGCGAAAGCACCGCCCGCGCCGAGCGCCAGAGCGCCTGCGCCGAGTCCCTGGAGCACCTGTCGCCGGGTTGCGGCCGCGCCGCGCACCGGGTCGCGTTTCAGCATCTGCTTGAGAAGCTTGTCCTCGTTCATGGTCTTCTCCCCTGTGGCGCCGCGCGGTGGGGCCCGCGTCCAGCCCCGCTTCATGCGGCAACGATCAGTCGTGACGCGACGCGCGCGCTCCGCGTCAGAGCGAACGCGATCGTCCGGTCAATCTAAACACAATCGGGGCGGCGTCTCACCCCGAAATCGCCAGTGAGGATGTCCTGCGGCGGAGCACCCGCCGCAGGCCGCGCGGTTCAGCCGGCGCTGGCGAGCAGGTCGGCGCGGGCGCGTTCCATGTGGGCGGAGAGGACTTCCACCGCGCGCTCGGCATCGCGGCGGGAGAGGGCCGCCAGCAGCTCCCGGTGCTCGCCGTTGTAGGTGGCGATCTGCGCCGGCGTCAGGATCTTGTTCTTGATCGAATCCCACTGCTGGTGGGCGCGGACATGATTGATCCGGTGATAGATCTCGACGATCAGCGGATTGTGGGTGGCCTCGGCGAGCCTGAGGTGGAACATCTCGTCGGCGAGCGAGAAGCTCTCCGCGTCCTCGACGCCCTCCATCTCGGCCACCGCGCGTTCCAGCGCGGCCATGTCGCGGGCCGTGGCGTTGCGCACGGCGAGGCGCGCCATCTGCGGCTCGATGGCGGCGCGAACCTCGACCAGCTCCAGCGGCGAGGTGATCTCCGAGACGTCGGTCTCGCCGGCGTCCGGCTCGTAGATGACGAAGGTGCCGCTGCCCACCCTGCGCGCCACCAGCCCGCGCGCGCTGAGCGAGCGCAAGGCCTCGCGCACCGTGCCGCGCGAGGCGGA
This sequence comes from Rhodospirillales bacterium, assembly GCA_028818855.1. GTDB lineage: Bacteria > Pseudomonadota > Alphaproteobacteria > UBA828 > UBA828 > WTGU01. The sequence goes on along the minus strand of JAPPMY010000242.1, from coordinate 3,941 downwards.
GAAGGATTCGGCGAGGCTGCGTTCCGGCGGCAGGCGGTCGCCCATCGCGAGAGAGCCATCCAGGATCTGCCGCGCGAGCTGCGCGGCGATCGCGTCGGCGGCCGAATCTGCCGGTCTCGGAATTCCGCCGTTCTCGTTACTCAACCGTGTGCTTTCCAGCTGCATGGCGCCAGCCCATTTTTCGTTGCGCGCCGCCCGCCGGCCCGTGACCCAAATCGCCTCCCAAAACGCCTTACGCCACGACGCAGGCCGCATGCGGGCCCCTTTGCTTTAATCAATTTTCGCGTTGCGTTCAACCATTCATTCATATTGGTTTACAATTGGTCGTTCCGATTGGGGCACAATTGGCTTGACAAATGAGGGGCTGCCCGCTTGAGTCCGCCCCCGAACATCGGCCGATCAAGGTCGGGAGAATGAGCACATGACGCTTCCGGGCCACGTCAAGTATCTGATCATCGGGGCCGGGATCCACGGCCTCAGCACCGCCTATCACCTCGCCTCCTCGCTCAAGGCAAAGGGCAACGGCGCCGCCGCCGACATCCTGGTGGTGGACAAGGCCGACATCGCCGCCGGCGCATCGGGCATCGCCTGCGGAGTCGTCCGCAACAACTACTACCAGCCGGCGATGCGCGAGCTGATGGCGGCCTGCGTGGAGGCCTGGGAGGACGATCCCGAGGCCTATCACTACCACCCCGTGGGCTACATGCAGATCAGCCCCGAGAGCATGCATGCCGATGTCGCCGAGATCGCCGAGCAGCAGCGGACGATCGGCTACGAGTCCGAGTTCATCGAGGGCGAGGCCGACTGCACGAAGTACATGCGCAAGCTGTTCGGCGACTGGCAGGCGCCCGGCATCACCTCCGTCCTGCACGAGAAGAAGGGCGGCTACGCCCACAACAAGGCCTCCATGCACGGCCTCGCGGACAAGGCGAGGGGCACGGGCGTGCGCATCCTCACCGGGGTCGAGGTCAAGGGCTTCGGCTTCGGCGCCAACTCCAGGGCGGTGACCTCGGTGGAGACCGACCAGGGCTCCATCGGCGTCGACCAGGTCGTCGTAGCGGTCGGACCATGGGTGCCGCGCATCTGGGACATGCTCGACCTGCCGGACAGGATCGACGTCAGGGACCGGGAGGGCACGCTCCACCGCGACGTCGACATGTGGCGTTTCTGGTGCCTGCAGGAAGGGACGATCGCGGTCGAGCCGTCCTTCGGCATGGCCGACGACGGGTCGATGCCGCCGGTCATCCACGTCGATTCCAACGAGCCGCTCTACTCCGACGTGGACGGCAGGCTGATCACCGACGAGATGTGGGGCATCTATTACAAGCCGGACTTCAACTTCGGTGGCGTTCAGGGCGGTGCCGCGCCCTACAAGGTGAAGACCCCGGTGCCGGACGTGGCGATCGACCCCTACGGGCCGGAATCGCCCGAATTCGTGGTCGACCACGAGTTCAGGGAGATGTGGTGCTCGGCGCTCGCGCATTGCCAGAGCCGCTACAAGGGTCAGATCGGGCGCTGGCTCGACGAGCCCTCCGGCGGCATCGGCGCGTTCACGGCAGACAGCTTCCCCGTGTTCGACCGCTTCCGCGAGAACTGCTACGTGGTCGCCGATTCGAACCACGGTTACAAGATGCTCGCCGTCGGCAAGCTGGTGGCCGACGAGCTGCTGGGCCGCGAGAGCGCCCTGCTCGAGCCCTTCCGCTTCTCACGCTTTGCGGAGGGCCGTCTTCACCCGGTCTCCAACAGCCCCTTCCCGTGGAGCTGACGAGACCCGCCGATCGTGAGGGAGGATGCGGAGATGACCGACCTTGAAGCCCATGTGAGGAGGGAAGGCCGAGACGAATTGGTGCGCCAGGTGCGCGCCAAGATCGACGAGCTGGGCGTCACCTACATCTACTACCAGTTCGTTTCCGTCACCGGGCGGATCGTCGGCAAGGGCATTCCCGCCGATCACTGGGAGCAGATCGCCGAGCGCGGCTTCCAGTTGGTCTATGGGTCCACCGCCAACCTCTTCACCGACCGCCACTCCAACTACATCGGCTACGGGCCGGAGGCCTCGGAGCTGGTCGGCATCCCGGATCCCGAGACCTTCGTCCAGCTACCCTGGGACAAGCGCGTGGCCCGCGTCTTCTGCACCTGCTTCCGCAACCGCGAGGAGCGGGAGAACCCCGGCGGGCACCTCACGTCCGACTGTCGCGGCAACCTGCGGATCATCCACGACGAGTTTCAGGCAAAGCACGGGATGCAGATGCGCCACGGCACCGAGCCCGAGATGATGTGGCTGAAGCGCGGCGCGGACGGCGGGGCCGACGGCGGCGTGACCAAGCCCAACTGCTACCACATCGACCAGTTCGAGGAACTGCGGCCGATCTTCATGCAGGTGATCGAGTACGGCCAGGCCATGGGCCTCGACATGATCCAGGGCGACCACGAGGACGCGCCCGGCCAGCTCGAGCTCAACTTCATGTACGACGACGCGCTCAGGACCGCCGATCGGCTCACCACCTACCGCCAGATCTGCGCCCAGGTCGCGCGCGAGCACGGCGTCATCGCCTGCTTCATGTCGAAGCCCTTCATGGGGGTGTCTGCGAGCGGCTGCCACCACAACGTCTCGCTCTGGTCCGGCGGCGCGCAGCAGGTCAACACGCTGCACCAGGACCCGATCGCCGGCATGGAGGACACCTTCAGCTACTGGAAGGGCGGCGAGAACCTGTTCATGCCGGACCCCGCAATCGACGATCACAAGCCGGGCCCCGTCGGCCTGCAGTGCATCGGGGGCGTCATGGAGCACCTTGCCGCGCTCACTGCCCTCGGCTCGTCGACGGTCAACTCGTACCGGCGGCTCTGGGATACCGGCTTCTGGGCGCCGGTCTTCGCCGACTGGGGCTACCAGAACCGAACCTGCGGCCTGCGCGTCTCGGCGCCGGGCCGCTTCGAGTACCGCTCGGTCGATTCGATGGTCAATCCGTACCTGATGGCCGGCGCGATCCTCAAGGCCTTCGACGACGGCATCACCCGCAATCTGGACCCGGGCGAGCCCGAGGAGCGCAACATCTACCAGGCCATGGAGGCCGGCAAGCAGGTGAAGAAGCTGCCGATGTCCTTGGGCGAGGCGCTGGATGCGCTGGAGCGGGACGAGGTCATCAGGGCCGCGCTGCCGGACGAGATGTTCAAGGTCTTCATGCACTACAAGCGGGACGAGTGGGAGCGATTCATGTCCACCGTCACCGAGTGGGACGTCGAGACCTATCTCGACTGCCTGCCTTAGCCTGTCCTAACGGAAGCGAAAGACGAGGCGCCCATGTGCGGGATAGCAGGACTGATACACCGCGGATCGAGCGGCGACATCGGGGCGGAGATGACCACGATGCTCCAGGCTCTCAAGCATCGCGGGCCGGATTCCACCGGCTTCGCCATCTACGGCCTCCCGGTCGAGGGCGACCATGTGATGCGCTTCAAGGTGGCGGAGCAGGAGGACATCGGCAAGGGCTTCGAAATCCACCAGCAGATCAAAGACCGCAGGGCGGAAGTCGACGCCCGCATCCGCAGCATGGACGTGGAAATCCTCGGCCAGGAGGAAGCGACGGAGTACGCCTTCCGTTACGGCCTGCGGTTTCCCGCTGACGACGACGGCGGCCAGCAGCGGCTCAAGCGCTTCGCCGACTACATCGAGGATGTGGAAGGGGCGGAGATCCTCTCTCTCGGCCGCGCGCTGGAGCTGATCAAGGACCTGGGCGATGCAGGTATCGTCAGCGAGCAGTACAGCCTCGCAGGCTTCCAGGGCACCCATGCCATCGGTCACACGCGGATGGCGACGGAATCGGACGTCGACATCCGCTCGGCCCATCCCTACTGGGCCTATCCCTTCAACGACATCTCCGTGGTCCACAACGGCCAGCTCACCAACTACTGGAAGTTCCGCCGGGCGCTGGAGCACCGGG
>JAPPMY010000111.1 GCA_028818855.1 Rhodospirillales bacterium | reverse complement strand
GAGGGGAGACTCCGCGAGCTTGATCTTGCGGCCGAAGAGGGCCACCTGGGCGCCGCCCCGCTGGGCGTCGCTCAGGAGCTGGAAGGTGTCCCGGTTGGTCCCCGCCGCGCCGCCGAGGATCCCCACCACCAGCTCGGGGTCGTACGAGCAAAGCTCGCCCATCGCGCGCGGGCCGTTGTAGGCGATCTTGAGGAAGCTCGGCCGCTCCGCCCGCGTCAGCCCCGCCAGGCAGCGGATGATGCAGTCGCCCACGTAGGCGCCGGTCTCCTCCAGCGAGGCGAAACCTGCGTCCACGTTGGGGTTGAACACCTCCAGGAAGTAGCGCATGCCGCAGGCGCCCGCGTCCTCGCGGAACTCCGCGAACGCCTCGAGGCTCCGCAGGTCGTCGTCCACGCGGTTGTTGAAGGTGATCGAGTAGAGGCAGAGGTCGCACCCCAACTCGCGCGCCCGGGCGAGCGACGCGGTGCGGAAGGGCCGCGACGGCTCGCCCGCGTAGGCGCCTCCCCGCACGCCCCAGATGTCCGTCGTGTCGTTGGCGCGAATGGCCGGTGTGACCGGCGAGTCCTCGAAAACGTCCGTCCCCAGCCGCTCAAGAACGGAAGAGGAGACGAGCATCACGTCGACAATTCCCTGGCGGGTGATCGCCCGGATCTCGTCGAGGTAGCCTGCGAGCGGCCGGAGCGCGTCGAGCGGCTGCCCGTCGGCGCTGCGCTCCGGGCCGGGGGCGGGCCGCCCGCCACCCATGTCGGCGTCCTTGGCGTCCGCGATGATGAAGTCGCCCCTCGCGCCGCCTCCCCGCAGGATCGCGCCGAGCTTCCGGTCGAGTGTCTTCATGCAGATGGCTCCCCAAGGCCGTGTCGCCCGCCTCGTTTCGCGCCGCATCGGCGGGGCGGACTCTCCGGATTCGCGGCTCCCGGCGCAATCGGCATCCGGCGCCGGCGGCCGCAGGCCCTCACCGTGGTGGGAATTGCAGGCTAGAACGCCGGGACCAGGCGCTCCTTCGGGTACTCGGCGCCGACGACGTGCTGGATCGTCACCGCGCGCACCATCTGGTAGGTGCGGATACGGAACGCCGGGTCGCACGACATGCGGATGTACATGTCCTTGCCGCTGATGCCGTAGTCGTCCCTGAGCCACTGCATCATGTTGTCGCAGGCGTCGTAGACCGCGTGCTCCATCGGCAGGTTGATGCCGACCGCCACGATGCTGTCCGGCTTCTCGATCCTGACGCAGGGCGCGTGCTTGTTCTTGATGACCGTGGCGCTCAGCTGGATCGTCGCCCGCGTCTCGTCGGCGATGCCTGTGAACTCCGTGTCGCCCTGCCCGCCGTGCATGTCGCCCACGTAGAGCAGGCCGCCCGCGTGGTAGGCGTTGAGATAGATCGTGTGGCCGGCGCGCACGTCGCGGCAGTCGATGTTGCCGCCGAAGGGGCCCTGGCCCAGCAGCGAGGTGAACACCTCGCGCTCCGGCGCCACCGCCAGCGTGCCGCAGAAGGGCATCAGGTCCCAGGTGAGCTTGTCGGAGTACTTGCCCGTGCCGTCCCGCGTATGCCCGCTCGGGCCGGGAAAATGCTCGATCACCTGCACGTGCGCCTCCGAGCACTCCGCCCAGCGCTTCGAATCGCCCAGCGGCCCGATGCCCGGCAGGATGCCCGAGAAGCCGTAGCGCCAGGGGTCGATCGAGTGGATGCTGACGGCGAGCGTGTCGCCCCGCTCGCAGCCCTCGACGTAAATCGGACCCACCACGGGGTTGTACTTGGGCGGCCAGACGCTCTGCAGCGACACCACGTGCTCGCCGGTGAAGTCGTGCACCTTGGGCTCGTCGCTGTCGTCGGCGATGAGGCCGGAGAGCGCGTCGTCGGTCTCAAGCCGGAACGCCTCGCCCTCCGCCACCCGCAGCACGGGCTCGTCCTCCCAGTCAAAGGCGTACTTGCTCGGAACCTCGCCCCGCTTGATCGTCTGCATCGCCGTCTCTCCCTTGGTTTGCCGGTCTCAGTGGTCGCGTCCGCGAACGGCCATCGTCCCTGACGCGCCGAGATAGATGTTGCGGACGTCCTCGTTGCCCTCGATCGCCGCGAGCGAGCCTTCGGCGAACACCCGCCCGTAGTGGAGCACCGTAACCGGAGCGCCGAGCTGGCGCACGAACGCCATGTCGTGCTCGACGACGACGATCGTGACGCCCTCTTCGTGGACCGAGTGGACGAGCGCGCCGGTGGCGCGGGTCTCGTCGGGCCCCATGCCGGCGGTCGGCTCGTCGAGCAGGAGGAGAACCGGGCGCATGGCGAGCGCCATGCCGATGGCGAGCCACTGGCGCTGGCCGTGGCTGAGCTCGGCCACGCGGCGGTCCTCCGTGCCGGCGAGGTTGAGCCGCGCCAGCAGCCGCGCGATCTCCGCGTCCATGGCGTCGCCCGAGAGGCTGTGCTGCAGCGGAAGCTGCATGTTGTGGCGCACGCTGAGGTCGCCGTAGACGCCAAGGTGCTGGAACTTGACGCCGATCCCCATGTGGGCGCGGCGATGCGGCTCGGTGCGCGTGACATCGCGCCCGCGAAAGGTGATGGTGCCCTTGTCCGGCTTGATGCTGCCGAGCAGGAGCTTGAAGAACGTGCTCTTGCCGGCGCCGTTGGGGCCGATGATGCAGCGCAGCGCGCCGGGTTCCAGCGAGAAGTCCACGCCGTCCACCGCGCGGACCCCGCCGAACGCCTTGGCGAGCCCCTCGGTCCGGAGCAGGGGGCCGTCGCCTGCGTCCACCGCCGTCATGCCGCCCTCCGCGCGAGGCGCCGCCTGAGCGCCTGGAAGCGCGCAACCCCGCCCGTGATGGCACCCTCCGGCAGCAGCATCATGACCAGGATCAGGATCGCGCCCTGCACCACCAGCGCATAGTTGCCCTGCACGGCAAGCTTCTGGGAGAGCCAGAGCAGCACCAGCGTGCCGATCACGGTGGCCGTCAGGCTCTTGCGGCCGGCGACGGCGACCCAGATCACCGGCAGGATGTTGTTCTGCACGCCGAAGACCGTGGGCGTAATGAAACTCTCCCAGGAGACGTAGAGTATGCCGGAGAGCCCGGCGAGGAAGGCGCCCAGGCAGAACACGCCGAGCTGGATCAGGCGGATGTCGTAGCCCAGCGCCTCGGTGCGCTCAGCGTCCTCGCGGATCGCGATCATCACCCGGCCTGCCTTGGAGTTCACCAGCCAGCGCAGCCCCAGATAGACGACCACCACGAGGCCGAAGGTGAGGAAGTAGAAGGCGCGGCTGCGGCCGTTGAACTCGATGTCGCCGCCGAATCCGAAGTCGAGCGCCGGCGGCTCGCGGATGACGCCGGAGAAGCGCCCGAGGCCGTTGTTGCCGCCGAGGTGGGCGTCGCCGATGAACCAGCCCTGACCCGCCGTCTGGTTGAGGAAGGTCTCGAGCAGGAGCGTCACCACCAGCATCAGGATCGCCACGTAGACGCCGCGCAGCCTGGCGTAGAACATGATGAAGCCGAGCAGCGCCGCGACCGCCACCGGCACCGCGAGCCCGATGCCGAGCGCCGCCCAGGTGTGGCCGTGGCTCTCGATGAGGTTGATCCCGGCGATCCCGTAGGCGTAGCCGCCGAGGCCGAGGAAGGCGCCTTGGCCTAAGCTCAGGATGCCGCAGAAGCCCCACATCACGCAGAGGCCGAGTGCCAGGAAGACGCTGGTGAGGAAGTTCGAGACGTTCAGCAGCTCGTAGCGCGAGAGGTAGTCCGGCGCCGCCGCTCCTGCCGCGATCACCGCGAGGAAGCCCACCCAGAAGCCCCAGTGGCGGCCCATCTCGTTGGGCCCCGCGAGGGCGCCCTGAACGCGCTCCATCACCGGCCCCTGACCCTCACGCGGCGCCGCTCGATCCACTCCGAGATGCCAGCCGGCATCAGGCGGATGATGACGAAGGCCAGCACCAACATCGCGACGTGGCCGAGCAGGATGTTGAACTGGTTCATGAAGATCGTCTTCGCCGCACCCAGCGAAAGCACGCTCGCCAGCAGCCCGGTGATGACGTCCGCGCCGCCGCCCACCACCACGGTGATGAAGGCCTGCGGCGTGTAGCTCATGCCGTAGAAGGGGCCGATATTGGCCGTGAGCGCCAGCAGGCCGCCGGCGAGGCCGGCGAGACCGGCGCCCAGCCCGAAGGTGAGCGCGTAGATGCGCTCGGTATCCACGCCGAGCGCCCGCGCCATCCTCGGGTTCTGCATCGTGGCCCGCGCGTGCACGCCGAAGCGGGTGTAGCGGAAGAGCGCCCAGAGGCCCGCGATGGTGATGAGCGCGATCCCCAGCATGAAGAGCCGGTAGTAGGAGTAGGAAAGCTCGGCGAGCGCGAAGCTGCCGAAGGGCGTCGGCACGCTCTTGATCTGCGGGCCGAAGATGAGGAGCGCTCCCTGGCTGAGCAGCAGGCTGAGCCCCCACGTGGCCACGAGCGACGAGAGCAACTGGCCGTAGAAGCGGCGGATGATGAGGCGCTCCAGCACGATGCCCGCGAGCCCGGCGCCAAGCGCGCCGAAGACCACGGCGATGCCGCTCGGCACGCCGGCGAAATAGGCGAACGACGTGATGTAGGCGCCGATCATCATCATCTCGCCGTGCGCCATGTTGATGACGCCCATCATGCCGAAGATGATGATCAGCCCGATCGCGGATAGCGCGAGGACCCCGATCGTGTCGGCGTACTGGTAGAGCAGGCTGACGATGAAAGAGACCGTTTCCATCGTGCCGACCGTCAGCGTTTAGGCAAAGAGGCGCCGGGCCGGCACGCCTGTGCCGGCCCGGTCGCGACTGAACGAGTGACTATTCCTGCTTGTACTTCTCGTAGCTCGCATCGTCCCACGGGAGGTACTGCCGCCCGTCGTTCTCGCGCACGAGGTTGACGCCGAGCGTCCTGAGCCACCAGGGCTCCACCGGCCCGAAGTCGTGGACCCAGGAGACCTCGTGTGCCTCGTCCACATGCGCCATGCGGATGTTCATGGTGAGATGATGGGTCGCCGGGTCGAGGAGCACGCGGCCCTCCGGCGCATCGAAGGTGATGCCGGATTCGAGCGCCGCGATCGTGGCGTCGGTATCCGTGGAGCCTGCCCGCCACCAGGCCTCCGCCATGATGTGAACGGCGACGTAGGCGCAGCGCGCCGGCTGGTTGATGTAGGGCTCGTCCGGCCACTTGGCCCGCCAGGCCTCGATGAAGGCCGCGTTGGCGTCGGTCGGAATCTCCTCGATGTAGGCCACCGGGATGTACATGTTGGCGAGCGAGGGTGGCGAGAACTGTCTGTGCTCGTAGCCCTGCTGCAGGTTCACCGTCGAGATCGCCGGCAGCCCCAGGTTCACCGCCTGCGCCTGCGGATAGAACTGCGACTGGTTGGCGCCCACCAGGTAGTGGACCATGAAGTCGGGCTTCGCCTTCTGCACGTTGGCGATGGAGGCCGCGAACTCCGAGTTGCCGAGCGGGATGAACTCCTCGCCCACGATCTCGCCGCCGAAGAGCCCGGCGGCCACGTGGGTCCAGAGCGCGCTCACCTGGCCGAAGCCGTAGTCCGCCGCCAGCACGTACATCTTGGGGCCGTATGTGTTGATCATGTACTCGACGCCGGTGAGGATCTGCTGCTCCGGGATCGGTCCGGTGAAGAACGAGTACTTGTCGGCGATGCCGCCTTCGCCCTGGTTGTTGTGCCAGAAGATCGTCTTGTTCTTCACGGCGACCGCACGTGCGGCCTCGCGCTCGGAGCTCGTGTAGCCCGCCATGATGACGTCGGCCTCGTCATCCAGGATGCACTTGTTGGCAAGCTCCTGATAGCGCTTCACGTCCGACTGGCCGTCGTAGTGGATCAGCTCGATCTGCTCGCCGTTCAC
>JAPPMY010000178.1 GCA_028818855.1 Rhodospirillales bacterium | reverse complement strand
GACTGGACCAACGCCGGCTACGACCCCTTCACGGCACCGCAGGAGACGGCGCAGCCCTTCGGCCGCAAGAGCGGGCGCAACCCCGAGGCTCTCGGCCGCGTGCGGGTGACGGCGAAGCGCATGGTGGGCCTGCCCGACGATGCCCCGCTGCGCACCGACGAGAGCGGCTACCCGGTCAACCGCATGTTCGCCGACGTGGAGCAGGACGAGCCGGAGGTCCGGGCCGAGCCCGGCTTCGAGGGCGAGGTGCAGTCCTTCAACCTCTTCGCCTACCTCTCGCGCTCGGACGTGACCTGGAACCCCTCCGTCTGCTCCGTGCTCAAGGACAGCCTCTTCTGCCCCACCTCGGAGGAGTTCATCCTGCCGGTGGAGCACGGCAACGACCGCGTCGAGTGGTTCATCCAGCTCTCCGACGAGATCGTCTGGAACGTGAAGGACAAGCATTCGGGCGACCCCCGCGCGGTGGTGACCATGCGCTCGGGCGACGTCGCGTGCATGCCGGCCGATATCCGCCACCAGGGCTTCTCGCCCAAGCGCTCGATGCTGCTGGTGTGGGAGAACGCCTCGCCGGCGATCCCCGAGATGATCGCCAAGGGCGAGGCGCCGATCGTGCCCGTGCGCTTCTAGCCGTCCGGCGCCCTTCCCCTCACCCGCACCAGCACGTTCGCCTCACGGCAAGGCCGGCGCATGGCCGAGATCCTCCCGCTCGCCGACGCGGTGTCCTCGCTCATCCATGACGGCGACACGGTCGCCATGGAGGGCTTCACCCACCTGATTCCGCACGCCGCCGGCCACGCGGTGATCCGCGCCGGGCTGCGCGACCTCACGGCCGTACGGATGACGCCGGACCTGATCTACGACCAGATCATCGGCATGGGCTGCGTCAAGCGCCTCATATTCTCTTGGGGCGGCAATCCGGGCGTGGGCTCGCTGCACCGCTTCCGCGATGCGGTGGAGAAGGGCTGGCCCCGGCCGCTCGAGATCGAGGAGCGGAGCCACGCCGACCTCGCCAACGCCTATGTCGCGGGCGCGAGCGGATTGCCCTTCTCGGTGATCCGGGGCTATGCCGGCTCGGACCTACCGGCGCACAACCCCATCATCAGGTTCATCACGTGTCCCTTCACCGGCGAGAAGCTCGCGGCCTCGCCGGCGGTGCGCCCCGATGTCGCGGTGCTCCACGCCCAGCAGGCGGATGCCAAGGGAAACGTCATGCTGTGGGGCATCTCCGGCGTGCAGAAGGAGGTGGCGCTCGCGTCCCGCCGGGTTCTCGTCACGGTCGAGGAGATCGTGGACGCGCTGGAGCCCCGGCCCGGCTCCGTGCACCTGCCGCACTGGGTGGTGAGCGCCGTCTCGCCCGCGCCCGGTGGGGCCAGGCCATCTTATGCGCTCGGCTACTACCGCCGCGACAACGCGTTCTACGAGGCGTGGGATGCCATTTCGCGCGACCGAGTGCGGTTTACGGCCTGGATGGAACGCCACGTGCTCGGCACCGGGGATTTCGCCGAGTACGAGCGGAGCGTCGCCGCGGCTGCGGTTGCCGAGGGGGCCGCGCAGGCGTAGATAGGGGCCGCGCGAGACACGCCAGACCGCGGAGGGGTGCCGGAGTGGTCGAACGGGGCGGTCTCGAAAACCGTTGTACGCGTGAGCGTACCGTGGGTTCGAATCCCACCCCCTCCGCCACGTTTGCCCGCATTACCGAGCGTCAGTGAGCCGCGGCTCCGCCACGGATGAGCTGGCCCGGATGTGCGCCCGTCGGCTCGCCTTCCCTCAGCGTGACGGCGCCGCCCACGACCGTGGCGGCGAAGCCGTCGGCCTTTTGCACCAGCCTGCGGGCCCCACCGGGCAGGTCGTGCTGAACCGTGGGCAGGCGCGGCCGGACCGTCGATTCGTCGAAGACCACGATGTCGGCCACAAAGCCGGGACGCAGCAGGCCGCGGTCGTGCATGCTCCAGGCGGACGCGTTGTCGAACGTCAGCATCCGAACCGCTTCTTCCAGGCTAAACACCTGCCTGGCTCGCACCCAGTAGCTCAGCAGGTGGGTTTGCAGCGATGAACCCATCTCCTGGCACACGTGCGCGCCGGAGTCGGAAAACGTAGCGAGCGAGCGCGGGTTCTTTAGCATTCGGCGAACCTCGTCCGGCGTCTCGTTCACCAGCGGCTGGACGAAGAGCAGGTCCTCGTTCTCCACCATCAGGTCGAGCATGACCTCGACAGGGTGCCGACCGGAGGTTTGCGCGAGATCCTGGATGCTGGGTTCGTCCCAGTTCACGTCGAACATCGGGAACAGATTGGCGTAGTCGGGCTTCATCGGATTGGTCGTGGCAGCACCGCCGCCCTGGAACTCGGTGCTCCTCGGTTGCATCCGCGCTTCGGCCGCGACGAGGCGGGCGCGGATATCCGGGTCGCGGAAGCGGGCCTGCTGCTCGCAGGCGGAAAGGGCGCGGATGTCGCGCCAGGCCGGCAGGGCATCGAACGGCAGGTAGGACTTGAGCGAGAAGATCGCGTTGATCGACCGCGTGGTGGCCTGGCCCAGCACCCGCCCTCCTTCGGCTGCGACCCGGTCCATCCACTCGAACTGATACTCCAGAGGATTGGGTCGATCGCCCTGGCGCGAAGCGAAGACTCCCAGCATCAGCGGCCGGCGGCTCGAAACGGCGATCCTGGTCAGCTCGTCCAGGCAGGCCCGCTGCGCCTCGCCGCCGGAGACGTCGGGCCCGACCTGAAAGATGCCGGCGTTCAGCGCGGCCATCGCGTCCACCAGATGCGCGATCTCCGCCCAGTTGGCGATGCGGCTCGCCACCGGGCCGCCGTCCGGGCGGATGTGGGTGGTGGCCCTGGACGTAGACAAGCCCACGGCGCCGGCGCGGAGCGCCTCCTGCACCAGGTCCGCCATGAGCTTGAGATCGTCCTCGCCGGCCTCCTCGTCCAGGGCACGATCGCCCATCGCGTACATCCTGAGAGCCGAGTGCCCGATGTAGGCCGCGTAGTTGATGGCCTTGGGGAAGGATTCGACGGCCGCGAGGTATTCCGGGAAGGTCTCCCAGCGCCAGTCGATCCCGCTCACCATGGCCTGCTTGGGGATGTCCTCGACGGCCTCCAGGCACTCGGCGAACCACTCCCGTGCCTCCGGCTTGCAGGGCGCCAGCGCGAACCCGCAGTTGCCCATCACCACGCTGGTCACGCCGTGCCAGCAGGAGCACGTCCCCGCCGGGTCCCACGCCACCTGCGCGTCCATGTGGGTGTGGCCATCGATGAAGCCGGGCGCGACGATCATGCCCTCGGCGTCGATCGTCTCTCCGGCAGGGCAGGAAATCCTGCCTATTTCCGCGATCCGGCCCTGCTTGACGCCGACGTCGGCCCGATAGCGGGGCATGCCGGAACCGTCCACCAGGGTTCCGTTGCGGATCAGCAGATCGAGAGTCATCGGCCATTCTCCCCGGCGATGTCAGCGCCCGCGGCGATGAAACCAGGCTAACTCAGGAAACTGTCGAGCACGTGACCGGGCGGCGCGACATCACGGTAGCCGTCGCCATCGAAGACGGCGGTGCCGTTGACCCAGACCCCGTGCACGCCGCTGGCATCGCGCACTAGGCGGCTCTCGCCGCCGGGCAGATCGTCGACCCTGCGGATCGCGCCGCGCCCCACCGTCGCCGGATCGAAGAGCAGCAGGTCCGCAAACTTGCCGGGCGCGATCTCGCCGCGATCGGGGATGCCGTAGAGCTGCGCCGGCAGGCTGGTGACACGGCGGATGCCGTCCTCCAGGTCGAACACGCCCTTGTCGCGCACCCAGTGTCCCAGGAGGTGCAGGCCGTAGCCGGCATCGCAGAGGTAGCAGAGATGGGCGCCGGCGTCCGAAAGGCTGATGAGGCCCGCGTCGTGCCGCAGCAGGCCCTCGACCGCGGCTTCGTCGGCATTCAGCAGCGCGGCGTTGAAGGTGGTGCCGAGCCGCTCGTCCACGGCGAGGTCGAACATCACGTCCACCGGGTCGCGGTCCTCGCGGCCGGCGATGGTCTCGATGGTTTCGCCCTCGAGCGCCCGGTGCGCCTGCGTCGTCGCCATCGCGACCTCGACCCGCCGCCAGTCGCCGTAGAAGATCTTGCCGCTCTGCGGCTTCTCCAGCTCGTCGCGGAAGCGGTTGCGGAAGTCCTCGCTCCCGATGATCGCCAGGAACTCCTCGTCCGACGCGGTGTGGAGCGGTTCCCAGGCATCGAGGCTCTGGAGCGGAAAGGCCGTCCGCATGGAGAAATCCATGCTGAGCGGCTGGCACGAGACCTGCGCCCAGAGCGCGTTGCCCCGGCTCTGCGCGGCCGCAGCACCCTCGAGCATGCCGATGGCGCGTTCGGGGAAGGTCTCGTTGTGGAGCGCCGCCGTCATGAACACGGGCCGGCCGGTCGCAGCGGCAAGCCCCTCCATCCTCTCGTTCGTCATGCTTGGGCCGACGGTGAGCTGGAAGATGCCGCCGCCATGCTCGCCCAGCACGCCGACGAGCGCGCTCATCTCGTCGTCTTCCGCGAGCCGGGACGGCATCGGCACGCCGCCCTCGCCGTAGTGGTTGATGGAGGTCGACGTGGCGAAGCCGATGGCGCCCGCCTCCAGCGCCTCCTTCACGATTCCCCGCATGGTGGCGATCTCGTCCTCGGTCGCCGCGCGATCCGAGGCCTCGGCACCCAGCACCGTGGTTCTCACCGCCGAATGGCCCACGAAGACGCCGGCGTTGGGGTAGCACCCCTTGCGCCTGAGCAGCGCGAGATACTCGGGGAAGCTCTCGAAGCTCCAGTCGATCCCGGCTTCCAGCGCTGCGACGGGCATGCCCTCGACCTCGGCCAGGTTGCGCGCCATCTGTTCGCGGCGCTCCGGCGGACACGGCGCGATGGAGAAACCGCAGTTGCCCATGACGACGGTGGTCACGCCGAGCGAGGGCGAGGGCGTCGCCTGGCTGTCCCAGGTGAGCTGGGCGTCGTAATGGGTGTGCACGTCGACGATGCCGGGCGCCAGCACGAGACCGTCGGCATCCACCGTCTGCCGCGCGCTTTCCGTCACGTCGCCGATCTCGACGATGTGCTCGCCCTTGACGGCGACATCGGCGCGGATCAGCGGATTGCCGACGCCATCGGCCATCATCGCGCCGCGGATCACGAGATCATGCATGGCTCGAACTCTGCCTCCCAACTCGAATTGGCGCGCCGACCGTGGCGCAGCCGGGCTCAGGGGTTCTTCGGGACCGTCACGCCGATCATGCAATCCCGCGTCACCAGTGCTGCAAGGCGCTCGCGGTCCCAGCCCTCGGTGCCGGCGGGGCGGCGGGGCACGACAATATAGCGCATGTCGGCGGTGGAATCGTGCACGCGCACGGTCACGTCGTCCGGGATCTCGGTGCCGAACTCGCGCAGCACCGCGCGAGGCTCGCGCACCACCCGCGCGCGGTAGGCCTTCGCCTTGTACCAGTCCGGCGGCAAGCCCAGCAGGTTGCGCGGATAGCAGGAGCAGAGCGTGCAGACGATGACGTTGTGCACGTCGTCCGTGTTCTCGACGGCGATGAGCCTGAGCGGCCCGATGTCGATGCCGAGCCGGGCGCAGGCCGCGCCGCCGTCCGCCAGCAGCGCGTCCTTGAACTCCTGGTCGGTCCAGGCGTGGGCGACGACCTCGGCGCCCCGCGCAGGGCTGCGGGCGTCCATCGTCTCGATCGCAGCCCGCACGTCGTCGGCGCCGAAGACGCCTTTCTCGATCAGGAGCTCGCGCACGGCGATCTCCATGGTCTGGTAGTAGGTGAGCGGGCCGTCCTCGTCGGGCGGCGGCTGGTGATCGTGGGCGTGGGTATCGGTCGCCATCGCTCACTCCGTCGCAGGCTCGAGCCAGTGTTCGTACAGCTCGATATCGATGGTATCGCCGGGCGGGCCGTCGTAGTCCGGCCAGAGCGCGGTCTGGGCGAAGCGCAC
>JAPPMY010000045.1 GCA_028818855.1 Rhodospirillales bacterium | reverse complement strand
AGGACAGCGGACTCTGACTCCGTAGGTCCAGGTTCGAATCCTGGTCCCCCAGCCACCTTCTGTTGCCCTCCCCGACCCAACGCCCGGCGGGCGATCCGGTTTCGCTCCCGCTCTTCGCTCAGTCGCGGGTCCGGCTCTTCTCCGGATCGAAGAAGGGAATCCACGCGGCCGTCTTCCTCCTCACTCCAGATCTTTGGTCCGTGCCGCCCCTGGCTCGCAGGCACAACGGCAGCGACCGGGAATGCCATTCGGGGGTAGTCTAGCAGCGACCGGCATATTGGATATCCCGAAGCAACGAATCGTGACCTACGATCTCCAGACCCTGCGCGGCGACATCTTCGGCGGCCTCACGACCATGGTGGTGGCGCTGCCGGTCGCGCTGGGCTTCGGCGTCGCGTCGGGTCTGGGGGCGGCAGCCGGGCTCTACGGCGCAATCGCCGTCGGCTTCTTCACGGCGATCTTCGGCGGCACGCGCGCTCTGATATCCGGCCCGACGCCGGCGATGGCCGTCGCCATGGCGGTCGTCATCGCGAGCCACGCCGACACCCTCGCCGAAGCCCTGACCGTGGTCATGTTGGCCGGTCTGATGCAGGTGCTCCTGGGCTTCTCGAGGGTCGGCCGCTTCGTGGCCTACACGCCCCATGTCGTCGTCTCCGGGTTCATGTCCGGCATCGGGATCATCTTCATCCTGATTCAGACCCTGCCATTTGTCGGAGCCCCCAATGCGCTGGGCGGCCCCGTCGCTGCGTTACGCGCGCTGCCGGATGCGGTGAGCAACATCAACGTCAGCGCCTTCGTCATCGCCGCGGTGACGCTCGCCGTCGCCTTCCTGTGGCCGCGCAGGCTGACGCGCTTCGCGCCCGGCTACCTAGTCGCGCTGCTCGTCGGCACGGTTCTGGGGGTTGTCTGGCTGACCGATGCGCCGGTGATCGGAGAGATCCCGACCGGGCTGCCGGAGCTGCAGGTAGGAATGCCGTCCGGCACGTTCCTGCTGCACGCGCTGCAACCTGCGCTGATCCTCGCCCTGCTCGGTTCCGTCAACACCCTTCTGGTTTCGTTGGTGGCCGATTCGCTGACCGGCGGCCGACACAATCCCAACCGGGAGCTGGTTGCCCAAGGCATCGGCAACATGGCTGCGGGGCTGATCGGCGGCGTGCCCGGCGCCGGGGCTCCGCTCGGCTCCGTGACGAACATCCGCTCCGGCGGGCGAACGCGTGCATCGGGCGTGCTCTACGCGCTGTTCCTGCTGGCCCTTGTCATGGGTCTCGGTCCCTATCTGGAGCCTATTCCGCTCGCCGCTCTCGCCGCGATCCTGATGAAGGTCGGCTGGGACATCATCGACTGGCGCCTTCTCTCCCGCATCCACCGTATCCGGCGCGAGCATCTCATCGTCTTGCTCATGACGTTGCTTCTCACGGTGTTCGTCGATCTGGTGACGGCCGTCGCCATCGGGCTGATCGCCGCGGGCCTGGCGCATGCGCTGCAGCTGCAACGACTGGAGCTCGACAGCGTGGTCTCGGTGCCGTTTCTCGATCGGGTCTTCTTCGGCGGGCAGGAGTCGGCCGGTACGCCAGACTCTCTCGCAGCACGGGTCGGCATGGTGCAGCTGAGGGGGAGCTTCACCGTCGCGTCCTCGCACAAGCTGGTCGAAGTCATCGGCGACGACATCAAGGGCCATGAAGTCGTCATCTTCGATTTTTCCAAGACCACCTATGTCGACGACAGCGCCGCCATGGTGATCGAGCGGCTGATAGGCGTCGCCGACAGCGCCCGGACTCCGTGCATCGTGATGGGACTCTCGGGCTCCGTCGCCGACACCCTTCACACGCTCGATGTCCTGAGGAACGTCCCGAAGAGCCGCATCGTGGGCTCCCTGGACGAGGCGCGCCGGGTCGCGAAGGAACTTCTGGCCCCGCAGTCCGCTCCGCCAGACGACGACTGAACCGACGGATCGCGAGCCGGCCGCAGCGGAGCGGCAGCGCCCGCGGCGAAAGTCTCTGCAGGCCTGCGCCCTCCGATCAGGCGTGGGTGCGGGTCTTGTCCGGGTCGTAGAACGGAATCTGCGAGACCGTCGCCTGGCACTGCATGGTCTCGCCCTCGAGCATGAGCTGTGTGCCCTCGGCGGCCGCGCCCGGCGCAACGTGGCAGAGCGCGAGGGATTTTTGCAGCCGGTGCGACCAGGCCGGGCTGTTGACGACGCCGACCGCGTCGCCGTCGAGGGTGAGCGCGGCGCCAGCCTCCACCGCGTCGTCGTGGTCGGCCACGATGCCGACCATGAGTATCTTCTCCTGCCCCTCGCGGGCGAAAACCGCCTCCCTGCCGCGGAAATCGCCCTTCTTGCGTGAGACGGACCAGCTCATGGTCACCTCCCAGGGCGTGTTCGCCTCGGTCATGTCGTAGGGATAGAAGAGGAGCGCCGCCTCCACCCTGATCTTGTCGAGGCAGGTGAAGGAGCAGGGGACGATGCCGGCGCCGGCGCCGGTCGCGAGGATCTCCTCCCAGAGCGGCACCACGTGCTCGGCCGTGGCGAAGATCTCGTAGCCGCGCTCGCCGGAATAGCCGGTGCGCGAGATCAGGACCGGCCGGCCGAAGAGCGTGGTCTCGGCCTGGTGGAAGTAGCGGAGCGCGGACAGGTCGATCGGCGTGTGCGCATCGAGAAAGCCCACCGACGCCGGCCCCTGCAGCGATATGTCGTGCAGGTCGTCGTCGAAGACGATGCTCGCGTCGCGGCCCGCCGCGCTCTCCTGCAGCTTCTCCATGCAGGCGCCTGCGCCGTGGACGACGAGATAGTCGCCCTCGCCCAGGGTGAAGATGATGGCGTCGTCGCAGATTCCGCCATCGTCCTGCAGGACCGGCCCGTAGGCCGACCGCCCGATGGGGATCCGCGACATGTCGCGGGTGATGACGTGGTCGCAGACGGCGGCGGCGTCGCTGCCGCGCACGCGGACCTTCTTGAGGCCGGAGACGTCGAAGAGTCCCGCCCGCTCCCGCACAGCGTCGTGCTCGTCGCAGGGATCGCTGTGGTAGGTCCACGGCGCACCCATGCCGTTCCAGTCCTCGAGGTTGGAGCCGAGCGCCCGGTGGTGCGCGGCCAGCGCCGATTCACGTGTGCTCATGGGCGGACTCCCTTTGTTATCCCTCAGTCGCCGGGCGCTCGCTTGGCTACGCGCTGCGCGCGCGGCGCGGTCGCGCCGTCCGGGCCTGCGGCCCGGTAGCGTGTATTACCTCCCAGTATTACGCCCCGCCGTTGGCCGGCAGCGACGGGTAGGTCGTGTCGCCCCAGATCTGGCGCTCCCTGATCCACGGCAGCGGGTACTGCGGGTTCTCGGACTCGAACTCGCGGGCGAGCCGGTGGCCGTCGAACACCGCGTCGGCGATCATCCGGGGCGCGTAGCAGTCGCCGATATGGAAGATATTGTCGATCTCCTCGGCCGCCCACTCGTCTTTGCGCGCCTTCAACTCGGTAAAGAGCGCGCTGTTGGAGACCCGGGCCGTGGCGACGACCAGGCTGTCGCAGGTAAGCTCGTCGATATGGGTGTTGGCCGTGCGCGGCAGCTCGCCGGTGCGCGGATCGGCGCTCCGCCGGTAGCCGTCGCCGAAGATCGGGTAGGCGCGCACGGTGACCTCGTTGCCGGTGTCGATCGAGTGCACCCAGGTGGAGCTCAGCTCCTTGATGCCCTTCTCGTGCATCATCCGATGCAGGTTGGGGGCTTCGAGCGTGAAGTGGGTGTAGTGCACCGAGGACCCCAACTGGGTGATGATGGTCACCTGCTTGCCCTGGTCGGCGAGGTATTCGGCGAGGCTCGCGCCGGTGTAGTAGCCCTCGGCCTCCAGCACGATCACGCGGTCGCCCACGTCCTTGCCGGCCATGACCTGCTCGGGCGTGCAGACCTGGGCGCGGCTCGCATCGACGCCGGGAATCGGCGCATGCGTGGTGCTGCTCAGCCCGTCCGTCGCCCAGTGGGAGCCGACGGCGACCACCACACGGTCGGCGCCGTAGGTGAGCACGTCGTCAGCGCTCATCTCGCCGATGCCGGTGTGCACCTCGACCGATTTCAGCTTGTCGAGCTGGATCTGGCGGTAACTGGTCACGCGCCCCCATTCGGCGAGGCCAGGGAAGCGCTGGATGTAGCGCACGCAGCCGCCGATCTCGCCGTCGGCCTCGCGCAGGTGCACGTCGTAGCCGCGCTCGCCGAGCACCCGTGCGCACTCCATGCCGGCGGGCCCGGCGCCGACCACGAGCACCGAGCCGGGATCCGGCGCCTTCTCGAACTTCTCCGGGTGCCAGCCGCGCCGGTACTCCTCCATCGAGGTCGCGTTCTGGGTGCAGATGAGCGGCGGCCCGCCGATCTCCCAGCGCGAGATGCACATGTTGCAGCCGATGCACTCGCGGATGTCGTCGAGGCGGCCTTCGTCGATCTTGTTGGGAAGGAACGGATCGGCGATCGAGGGCCGGGCGGCGCCGATGATGTCGGCCTGGCCGGAGGTCACGATCTGCGCCATGTCGTCCGGGCTGGTGACCCGGCCGACGCCGAGCACCGGCACGTTGGCGATGCTCTTCACGTCCTTGACCCAGGGCTTCTGGTGGTTGGCCTTGTAGAAGCGCGACGGGCCCGCGTCCTCGCCCCACTCGGCGATGTCGCCGATGTTGACGTCCCAGAGGTCGACCACGCCCTCCTTGGTGGCAAGTTCCACGAACTTGAAGCCGTCGTCACCGACCTCGACGCCGTCTGCGCCGTAGAGCGTGTCGATGGCGAAGCGGGTCGCCACGGCGCAGTTGTCGCCCACGGCCTGCTTCACCGCGGCCAGCCCCTCGATCCAGAAGCGCGCCCGGTTCTCGAAGCTGCCGCCGTAGCGGTCCGTGCGCTTGTTGTAGAACCTGGAGAGGAACTGGAGCGGCAGATAGCTGTGCGCACCGTAAACGTAGATGATGTCGAAGCCCGCCCGCTCGGCGCGGATCGCGGCGTCGACGTACATCTGAATCAGGTCCCGGATGTCGTCCTCATCGGCCTCGCGCGGGTAGGTGCGCGATTCAAACTCGGACGCGATCTGGCTCGGGCCGCGCGGCACCGCCCGGCTTTCCATGCAGGGCGCGTGGGGGCCGCCGTACCACATCTCGATTCCGGCCAGCGAGCCGTGTCTGTGAATTTCGTCACACATGTGACCCAAGTTGATAACATCTCCGTCGTCCCAGATGCGGGCCGAGACCCGATGCACGTCGTCCGATTCCGGATGGATCGAGGCGTATTCCGTGCAGATGCCGCCCCAGCCGCCCTCGGCCTTCATGCCGCGGAAGGCCGCTTGGGCGCCCGGCCGCTCGGAGCCTGCGCCGTTGCAGTGGGGAACCTGATAGAAGCGGTTCTTCATGGTCTTCGGACCGATCCGAATCGGCTCGAACAAGCAGTCATACTTCGGATCACGCGCCATCGGGCCTTCCCCCTTCTTGATCGTGCCGCCTTTCCCTGCCGCGCCGGCCGCTCGGCAATAAGGGATTGGCGCACGGTTGCTCGAACGATGCTGTCTATAACGCAGGATAGCATAGTGGACACGGGGCCGGTAGACGCTCGACTGCCATTGGTGACAGCGAATCAACTAACATTTGATTGGTAGAACCAAATAGTTGCACGGTGATTGGTCCAACCAACTATTCGTTTTCATGCGGTTAATTGTGGCCCGGTCTTGACTCGGATCAATGTTCCCGAATACGGTTTTGGCTGATGATTGCGCCAGAGGAGCGTAATCGATCCGGCTGCCCCGGCAGATGGCGTACCGCCAAGCCGCCCCGTGCAGCCGCACCCAACAGGGAGACCACTCATGGGCAAGAAGGGACTCACACGCAGGCAATTCACGGGTACGGCCGCGGCCGCGGCCGGCGCCGTCGCCGCGTCGTCATTCGGCGCCCCCCATATCGCGCGGGGCGCGGAAAAGGTCGTCAAGCTCGGCTTTCTGGGGCCGCTCACCGGCGAAGTGGCGGGCTGGG
>JAPPMY010000138.1 GCA_028818855.1 Rhodospirillales bacterium | reverse complement strand
TTGCGCGGCTTCGCACCGGACATCGCTGCGTGACCAGCCTGACCAACGTGGTGGGCCTCGAGAACGACATCGTGACCACGGAGGAGCTGTGGCGGCGGCGTCCGACGGCGGAGACCCGGCACATCTTCGAGACGTCCGGCAGGCAACCGTCGTGGATGGAGGCTGTGGATGCCGTGAACCTGCGGGACAACCTGCTGGCGGCGCTCAAGGCGGACCCCCGGATCGGGGAGGCGCAGACGTGAGGCGCTGCCGCACCGTCATCGTCATCGCGCTTCCGGGCAGCGTGCCCGTGCTCGCGGCCGTGCTCGCGCTGCTCCTGGTCCTTCCGGCCGGGCAGAGTCAGGCGGCGGCACGGGTGCAGCAGGCCGTGCACCAGACTGCGCCACAGGCTTTGCCGCAGGCTGCGCCTGTGCCAGTCGCCGAGGAGAGGACGGGGCCGGTCATGGTGCTTGCGGCCGCGCGGTTCCTGCCGGCCGGCACGCTGCTGGCGGACGGGCACCTCACCGAGGTCGGCATCGAAGAGCACCTGGTCGGGCCCGGGCATTTCGAGATCGGGGGCCTCGGTCCGGACGACGTGCCTTACGGCTACGGGGTTCGCAAGGCGATCGAAGCGGGCACGCCTCTGACGCGGCTCTCCCTGGTGGGACCCAAGCATGGGCAGTTTCTGGCCACGGTGCTGAAGCCCGGCATGCGGGCCGTCACCGTCACGCTCGGGGCTGCCAAGGGCATCTCGGGGCTTGTCGATCCTGGGGACCGCGTGGACGTGGTTCTGACCGCGCGTTCGCGCGAGAGCGGCCGGCAGAGCGTGCTGGTGCGAAGGTTCCTGGAGAACGTGCGCGTCGTTGCCCTGGACCGGCAGACCGGTGGCGCTGCGGGCGCGTCCCCGCCGAGGGACGAGGTGGAGCGCCGGAAGACGGTGGCGGCGACGCTGGAGGTTCTGCCCTCTCAGACGGGCCTTGTTGCCCTGGCCGCGCTCGAGGGCGAGCTCTCGCTTGCCTTGCGCCCGGCGGCTGCCGCCGGCGCTGCGGGCGAGGCGTTCGATGCGGCCGACATGGCAGGGCCGTCAGCGCAGCCGCCGGAGAGCCTGCGGCAGCAGACCGTCCGGGTCGTGCGCGGCAGAGCGGTTGGCGACGTCGCGTTCGGAGACGAGCTCCAGACTGCCTCGCCTCCGGAGGAGGTCGTCCCGGTGCGGCACGTTCCAGAGGCGGGACCGGAGCCCGAGGCCTTGCAAACGCTCGCCTCGGCCCGGTCCGGTCCCGGCGGCGATCCGGCGAGGCGTGCCGGCGGCGGAGCGGTGCCTGCCGGTGAAGTGGAGCTCGGGTTGGAGGCGCAATCCGTCTTCTTTCCCTCGGCGGAGGAGCCGCTGCGGCAGGACGGGCAGCCCGGCTTGCCGGATGTCGAGCGGCAGCATCCGCTTGCGGCAGCATCCGCCGATCCCGCAAGCGTCCTCGTGCAGCAACTGGCCGCCGGTGTCGGTCTCACGGGCGCCGCCGGCTCGCTGGGTGCGGCGGAGAAGCCGGTCGAGCTCGTGGCCGCCCCGCTCCCGGAAAGCGCTCCGGCGGAGAACGTTCCGGATGCGGGCCCGGATCCTGAGACCCTGCCTGCACTCGCTCCGGTCCGGCACGACCTCGACCGTGCCTCGGAGGAGACTGTCGTTCGGGAGTCGGTGCCGGCCCCCGCAATTGGACCGGTGGCGACGCCAGAGTTCGCCCCCTTCCCGGGGGAAGGGACACCGGCGCATAGCGAGCAGCCTGCTGCCTTCGGCGTCGAGCCGCGCGATGCGTTCGCGGCGGCAGACGTCGACCGCGCGGACCCTGGTCTCCCGGCACCCGGCGCGTCTCTCGCCGGCGACGCCGCCTCGGCGGCGGCTGCGATCGAGGCAGTGGGGCTCTCGGCGGTCTCGCAGCGGGGAGTCGGGCCGGCAAAGAGCGGCGTGGGGGCGTTGCCGGCTCTCAATCCCCTGGGCGCGCCGGCGACGAACCGTCGCGCTGCGGCACCTGCTGCCGAGCAGCCTGCCGCCCGAGGGGCGCCGGCAGCCGGTGCGGTCGAGCCGACGGCGGCCGAGAAGGCGGCTCAGGCTGCCGTCGCTTCGCTCCCGTGGCAGCTCTTGTCCGAGAACAGGATGGTCATCGTCGGCGGCCCGATCCTGCTTCTCGGCCTGTCCGGGGCTCTCCTGTGGCTGCGGCGTCAGGACAAGGCGTTGCGGGCGCGGCTTCAGTCGGTCGGTGCGCCGCTCACCGGGCACGGCCCGGCGGAGCGGGTCGCGCCGGAGGAGAGCATCTTCCGCCCCACGCGTCCGAAGTCCCGGCTTTCGTGGCTCTGGCACCGGATCGAGCGGCGCTACCCGCTGATCGACGCGCCGCGCGTGTTCCCGCGCCTCGTGGGCGTCGGCGTTCTTGCGGCCGCCCTGGTCTGGGCGGGGATGTGGGTGCTGGGGATGTCGGGGTGGTTGTCGCTGCCCGCTGCCGCCATCGCGGGCTTCGCCGGCGCCTGGTTCTTCCTGCGCCGGGTCCAGGCGCGCATGGAGCACCAGTTCATCCAGCAGTTCCCGGAGATCGTGGACCAGATCGTGCGGCTCTCCGGCGCAGGCCTGCCGCCGCTGGAGGCGCTTGGCAAGGTTGCCGAGGACGCGCAGCAGCCGGTGAAGGGGGTTCTGGAAGAGGTCTCGGACGCTCTTCTGGCCGGCCTGGACGCCGACACCGCGCTCGGGATGGTTGCAGGCCGGGTGCGTCTTGCGGAGTTCACGCTGTTCGCCGCGGTGATCCGGCTTCAGCGGCGTGCGGGGGGCAGCATCTCCCAGTCGTTCTCGAATCTCGCGGCCACGCTTCGGGAGCGGCGCACGACGGGGCTGAAGGCGAAGGCGTCGACGGCGCAGACGCGGCTCACGCTTCTGGTTCTGATGCTGATGCCGCCCGTGGTGCTCGGGGTCCAGAGCATGACCTCGCCGCAGTCGGTGGACCTGCTGTTCAACTCCGAGGACGGCAAGACCCTGCTGCAGCTTGGCGTGGGCCTGATCGTCGCCGGCCTCGTCGTGGCGCGTCAGATCGCGGCCCGGGGCGCGAAGTAGGCAAGGGAGGAGAGAGAGTGACATCTTCGATGATCGTGCTGGCGGGGATTGCCACCAGCGGGGTGCTGCTGATCCTGCTGGCTCCCTTCATCTTCGGGGAGACGCAGCGGACGCGGCTCCTCGACCGGCGCCTCGCCATGGCGCGCCGGGAGGCGCTGCGTGCGGTGCCGGGCTCCGGCGCCCAGGCCCTGGCGGCGGTGCAGATCCGCTCCTTCGGCCCGGCGCTGTTCCAGGCGCTCTCGATGCTGGTTCCGGTGGGCGCGCGGGAGCGGGAGAAGCTCACGCGCACCCTGCGCCTCGCGGGGTTCGCACGCCAGGACGCTCTTTCTCTCTTCCTCTCGTGCAAGCTGGCCTGCAGCGTGCTGGGCGCCGGCCTCGCCGCGCTGGCGGCGCAGGCGATCGGCCCCGTGTTCGCGTTCCTTCCCCCTGGCGTGCTCGTCGCGGTAGCAGGCGTGGCGGGGTTCGTGATCGGGGGCATCGTGCCCGAGTACGGGGTGCGCTCTCTGGTGAACCGGCGCAAGCGCCGGATGAGCACGGCGCTTCCCGACGCCCTCGACCTGATGTCGATGTGCCTGGAGTCGGGTCTCACCTTCGAGCGGGCGCTTGCGACGGTTGCAGACGAGCTGATGCCGATCGAGCCGGACCTCGCGGCCGAGTTCCGCGTCATCGAGGCCGAGCTTCGGGTCGGTTCGAACCGCCGCTCGGTGCTCCAGGCGTACCACGAACGCACGGACGTAGAAGGCCTGAAGGATCTCGCGACGAGCCTGATCCAGGGCGACCGCTACGGCACGCCGCTGACCCAGTCGATGAAGAACATCGCGGAGGGTGAGCGGGTGCAGCGGGCAGCCCGCATCTCGGCGTGGGCGGCGAAGCTGCCGGTGCTGATGACGCTCCCGATGCTGCTTTTGGTGATGCCCGGGATCATGCTCCTGGTGGCGGGGCCTGCGGCGTTGACCGCGATGCGAGCCATCGGCGGGCTGGGCAGTATCGGTGGTGTACCCGGTGGTGAGTGAGATGCGCATCGAATCCCTTCTGATCTTCGCGGCCGCAGGTCTGGCCGGCCTGCTCATGGCCGTCGGCGTGCTCGCCGAGGAGCCGATCAAGCCGATCCCGGAGACCATCGACGTGAACCCCTGGAAGGTGGATCTGGGCCGCTCGCTCTTCCACGACCCCATCCTGTCGAAGGACGAGACGATCGCCTGCGCGAGCTGCCACGAGCTTGCGAGCGGCGGCGACGACGGGCTCCGGGTCTCGATCGGGATCGAGGGCCGGGAAGGGCCGATCAATTCGCCCACCGTGTTCAACGCAGCCTTCAACTTCAAGCAGTTCTGGGACGGACGCGCCAGGGACCTGGAGGCCCAGATCGACGGACCGATCCAGAACCCGGTCGAGATGGGCAACCTCTGGCCCGACGTGGTCTCCAGGCTCTACCAGGACAGCGAGTATCCGGCGCAGTTCAACGAGATCTACCCGGACGGCATCAACCGCAAGAACATCAAGAACGCGATCGCGGAGTACGTGAAGTCCCTGATCACGCCCAACAGCCGCTTCGACCGGTGGCTCAAGGGCGACGAGGGGGCGATCACGGCCTACGAGAAGCACGGCTACGCGCTGTTCAAGGACTACGGCTGCGTCTCCTGCCACCAGGGGGCGAACGTCGGCGGCAACATGTTCCAGGTCTTCGGCGTGCTGAACGACTACTTCAAGAGGCGGGGTGACATCACCGACGCCGACCTGGGTCTCTACAACGTCACGGGCAACGAGGAAGACCGCCACTCCTTCAAGGTGCCCAGCCTTCGCATGGCGGCCCACACCGCTCCCTACCTGCACGACGGCAGCGCAAAGACGCTGCGCGATGCGGTGGACGCGATGTTCGAGTTCCAGCTGGGCCGCGAGGCACCTGACGAGGACAAGGACGCCATCGTGGCGTTCATCAAGACGCTGGCGGGCGAATCGGAGGAGTTCTGACCATGAAACCTGGCGCGCTCATTCTCGGGGCCGTCGTCTCCGTCATCCTGCTGGCGGCGGCGGGCCTCCTCTACATGATGGCCAACGACAGCGGCGAGGAGGACTACCGCAGCTCGATCGCGGCGGTGCAGCAGATCCGTCTGCTGTCGTCCGACTGGAGCATCGAGGTCAGCCGGGTCAGGTCCGACCCGCTGGCGGACTTCGACTCCCTCGCCGCCTTCATCCCGCGCATGGCGCGGCTCAAGGCGGAGCTTTCGGAGACCGCAAGCCGCATCCCGGACCTGCCGGACAGGCTCGCCAACGCGGTCAATGCCTACATCAGCGCCATCGACGCAAAGGAGGAGCGCGTCGAGCGCTTCAAGACCGGCTATGCGGTGGTGCGCAACTCCGAGAGATATCTTCCGCTCGCGGCATCGAACGTGGTGCGGCTCGCGGAGGAGAGCGGCGACCCGGCGCTGGCGCGGCAGGTCTCGGGTCTGATCCAGGAGATGGACCTCTACCTGGCCTCGCCGAACGACACGGACCGGAACCGGCTGATGGGCGAGGTCGAGACGCTGCGCGCCGACAGCGTCACCCATGCGCCCGCTTTGGCCAACACATTGACCAACCTAGTCTCCCATGCCGAGGTCCTGCTGATCAAGCAGGGGCCGACGGAGCAGCTCTTCCAGGAGGCGACCTCGAACCGGATCTCCGGGCTCACCGACGAGCTGGTGAACAACCTCGAGTTCGAGCTCGGCCGCTCGCAGGACCAGCTCGCTTTCTACGACCGGGGGATGCTGGTGGTGATCGCGCTTCTGGCGCTGTTCTGGATCGGGCTTGCGCTTCACCAGAGGCGCCGTGCCGGTGCGGAGACCGCGCCGGCGGCGGAGGCGCCAGCCTACGCTCCCAACACAGCAGACCCGGCGCCGGTGCACGCGGCGGGTAACGGCTCCGCCGAGGCTGCGCCGGCGCCCGCGGCGCCGCCGGCTCCCCAGCCGGCGCCTCTGCCGATGGCCCTGGAGCCCGACCTGGAGGAGACGACGGTCAGGGGGTTCGTGGTCAAGTC
>JAPPMY010000228.1:4570-6175 GCA_028818855.1 Rhodospirillales bacterium | reverse complement strand
GGGCCGAGGCCGTGCCGATCCGCATCAGGCTCTCGTGCCCGGAGACGCCGGCCCGCTCGATCTCGATGCCGGGCGCGGTCAGCATCCGGGCGCGATTGAGACGGTGCCAGAGCACCACGCCTTCGAAGGCACGATTGAGACGGTCGAGATCGGCCGCGAAGATGTCGTCGGCCAGCGCCACACCCTCGACCCAGCCCTCTGCCAGCAGGCGCCGCCAGCGCGCATCCTCGCGGGCGTCGCGCGGGAACAGCACGGACGCGGGCGGCTCGGCGGGGCTCCAGGTACGCATCAGCCAGTCGCGCCAGTCCGGCATTGCGCTCACCAGCCGCGCCGGCTCCAGGATCCTGAGCACCCGCCGGGCGCTCGCCGCGCGCGTGCCGGCCGGTTCTCCGGCACGAGTGTCCAGCCGGAAGGCGCGCCGGGTCTCGGCCAGGACCGGCGGCAGCACCGTGAAGCCGTCCCGGCGCAGCACGAGATCGCCGAAGCGGTAGATCGCGGAGAGTTTTCCGCTATGCCGGTCCAGCATGGCGCCGATCTCCCAGGCGCGCCGCGCCAGGCCCGCGCGCGCCCCGAACCCCAACGCGGCCAGGCGGACGGCGGATGCGCGCTTCTCAGCGGCGAAGGGCACCTCCGGCCCCGGCTCGGGTGCGAACGCCTGCAAGGTTGCGAGGCCGGGCGGCGGTTCCCCGGCACGAGTGTCTCCGGCCCGAGTGTCTCCGGCATGAATGTCTCCGGCACGAGTGTCCGTGGCCGGAACCGGGAGGGGTGCGAGCCCGAGCGCGATGCCGAGCGCGGCTGCGGCCAGGATGCAAGAGCCGCGCATCACCCGTCTCCCTCCGGCGCGGCCCAGTCGAGCAGGACCGTCCGCGCCGCCGCATCGACGGTGAGCGTCGCCGCGGCGCCCGCGCGCAGGCCCGCGTCGCGGAGCACCGCGATCAGCGGCTCGCCCTCGGCCTCGACGGCCACAATCAGCGGCCGCGCAGGGGGACGCCCGGCTTCCGCGAAGCGGTAGCCCGCGCGCCGCGCGAGCTCTTCCGCCAGCGCGTCGACCGGCCCGGTCCAGTCCAGCGTCACGGGCGCGCGCAGCGCGGCGGGCAGGGAGTCCGCGTCCGGCAGCTCCGGGTCCGCTGCCGGTGCTGCCTGAGCAAGCGAGGCCAGCGCCCGCTCGGCGCGCTCGACAGCCTCGACCAGGCGTGTTTCTGCGGGGTCCGGCCGTACAGGGGAATCGAGGGCAGCAACCGGCAGCGGCGCCCACATGGAGCAACCCGCGAGCGGACCCGCCAGCAGGCCTGCGAGCAGAACCGGGAGCACGGCCGCCCGCAGCAGAGCCGGGATGCGCCGCTCCCTCACCAGCCCGCCCCGTCCGCGTCGTCCACCACCAGGTGGCGGTTCGCCGCATAGGCGCGGACGTCCAGCGTCCGCCTCGTCGCCGGGCCGCTCAGCAGCACGTCCGCGGCCTCCAGGAAGCCGCCCTCGAACACCGCCGCCGCGCCCAGGCCGTAGTCTTCGCGCGCCTTCCAGACCAGCGTCCAGCCGGCGCGCGCCGCCCAGCTCTCCAGCACGCCCCGCAGCGTCCGGTGCTCGTCCGGATCGACGGCCCAGCCG
>JAPPMY010000228.1:0-4470 GCA_028818855.1 Rhodospirillales bacterium | reverse complement strand
CCGAAGTTCATGCAGAGGAACACCGCGGCGGCGCCCGCGCACATTCCGGGACCGAGCGGCACGAGCCCCTTGCGGAAGGGCCGGCCGCGTTTGCGCTGCACGCAGAAGCGGTAGACCAGCCCCAGCGCCGAGCCCAGCGCCATGGCCCAGGCGAGCCCGAGCGGTCCCAGCAGGAACCCCACGGCCCCGAGCAGCATCGCGTCGCCCGGATAGAGCGGCCAGCGCCGTCCCAGCAGCGCGGCGGCGCCGATCGGCACCGCCACGGCGGCCACGCCGAGCGAGGCGCCGAGCACCCCGCTTGCCAGGCGCGGCCAGGTGCCGTCCGCCTCGGGCCCGCCGCCGCCGAAACGCCACGCCGCCGCCGCACCGAGAAGCGCCAGCACCAGGCGCGGGTCGACCAGGGCACGCCGCGCGTCCTGCACGGCCAGCGCCGCCATCGCCGCGAGCACCGCGCCCGCCACAATCGCCTCCGTCATCGTCTCCCGTCCTTCCCGTCTCGCCCGTCCGCCGCCACCGCTGCGTCCGCGCCGAAGGTGGCAGGCAACGCCCGGCACCAGGGCGCGAGCCCTTCTCCGGCACGAGTGTCCTCGGCGCAGAGATGGGGGCCGAGCACCGCCGGCCCGGCGCCGCTCCCCGCCCTCTCCCGGTTCCACGCCAGCAGCGCCGCCTGCGCGCCCGCGAGCGCGCGCAACACCCCGATCTCGGCCTGCAGGCGCTCCATCTCCACGAAGGCGCGTTCGGCGTTCCAGGCCTCGTTTTCGCCCGCTCCCGCCGGTTCCGGCATGGCCAGCATCGCCGCGAGCGCCGCCGCCAGCGCCACCGCGGCCCAGCCCTTCTTCCGCCTGTCCACCGCCGCCGGCATCACCGGCACCCCTGGCAGCGTCCGACGACGAGGCGGGTGAACCCCGCGTTGTCGGCATCCAGCCTTGTGCCGGCCCGCACCCGCGTGGCCGTGGCGAAGGTGGTCGCAACCGAGTCCGCCGTCATCGTCCGCGCCGTCACCGAGGCGGCGTTGAGGCCGCCCACACTGGCGCTGCCCGCCGCCACCGCGCCCGTAACGCCCATGGACGCGGCCTCGACCCGGCCCGTC
The DNA here is from genome assembly GCA_028818855.1 of Rhodospirillales bacterium. Taxonomy (GTDB): domain Bacteria; phylum Pseudomonadota; class Alphaproteobacteria; order UBA828; family UBA828; genus WTGU01. The sequence continues at coordinate 3,380 of JAPPMY010000228.1, read as the reverse complement.
GCGAACACGGTCTCCACCCTCACGGCGCCTGTGGCGGTCATCGAGGCCGCCGATGCCGGTCCTGAGATCCGCGCCGCCGACGCGGTGACGGTGCCCTCCGCCTCGACCGAGCCGGCAGCCCGCACGCCCCGGCCCACGACCAGGTCGCCGGTCACCGCGAGGTCGCCGCCCGCTTCCAGGTCCGTCTCCACCTCCAGGCGCGCCGCCTCGATCGTGCCGGCGCCCTCGATGGCGTTCCCCGCCATGTCGAGGTCGGCCTCCATCCGGTTGGCCTCCGCGAACCCCGGGATCGCGATGCGGTAGAGCGCATCGCCGTAGACGCTGCCGTGGTCGAAGCGCCGGAGCGACGCCAGCGCCCCCTCGGCCGGCGCGCCCGCGAAGGCGGACCGGAAGGCCGCGAGATCGGCATCCACCGTGGGGCCCGAGAGCCGCGAGGCACCCGCGAGGCCGATGCGCGGCCCCGTCGCCTGCAGCAGCGCCGCCGCCGGGCGCACGGTGTCGTCCGCCGGCACCGTCTGGGCCGCCAGCAGGTCGAAGGCATCCGGCCCCGCCGCCAGCATCAGCACCCGGTAGCCGCGCCCGAGCGCGTCCACCTCGGAGAAGTCGGCGGTGAGCGAGCCCGCCGCCTTGAGCGACGCCAGCGCCAGCTCCGACGGCCCCGCCTGCGCCTGCGTCAGCAGGACCGGGAAGCGGCTGTGGGCGTACGACCCCGCCGCTTCCGCCAGCACCGCGAGCTGCACCGCCGCGGTCCGCCCGCGATTCTCCAGCGCCCGGGTCTCGAAAAACACCGTGGCCCCCAGCACCAGCAGGCCCAGCAGACCCAGCGCCAGCAGCCCCTCGAAGAGGCCAAGGCCTACGCTCGGTCCCCGGCCGAGGCCTGCGCCCAGTCCCCCGCTGAGGCGCAACCTCCGTCCCCGGCCAAACCGCAGGGCCGATGCCCGGCGATCGCGCATGGGTGCAAGGAGCCCTCTCATCGCCTACTGCCCCTCGCAGCCGGCGCAGCTGCCGACAGTCAGCAGGCCGGAGATCGTCGCGTCGGGGCCGTAGACGCCGCCCGCCGCGGTTCGCCGCGCGCCCAGCGCCTGCGCGATCCCGAGCGTCTCCCCGGCGATCCCCTGCACGGCCGCCCCGCCCTGGATCGCCACGTCCCCCGCCGCCGACAGCGCCGCAGCGTCGAGCACGCCGGTCGTGCGCAGGTTCGCAGCCTCCAGCCCCCCGGTCGCGGTCACGGAACCCGCCCGCAATGCCCCGGTGACCGCCGAGCCCACAATGAGATCAGCGGTCACGCGCAGCGCCGCCCCGGCCAGGTCGCCCGCCTCGACGGTCTCCGCCCTCACCCCGGCCGCGTCCGCGCGGCCGCCGATATCCGCATCTTTGCCGACAGTGACGCCGGCCCCGATCTCCGCCGCCTGCGCGTCCACCGCACCGGCATCCCGGATGCTCCGCCGCGCCGGGTCGGCGGGGTCCGCCGCCCGCGGCGGCGCCATCTCCAGCGCTGTCTCCATGCGGTTGAGCCAGGGCCGCCCCGGCTGGGCGCGGCGATGCAGCGCGCGCTCCCGGTAGCGGATGCCGCGGTCGGCGGTCACCCAGAGGGCGTCCGGGCCGAGGCTGCGGCCGAGCGCCGCCTCGATGGCGGGGCGATGGGCGTCCATCAGGGGACCGCCGGAGGGTGCCAGGGCCGCGAGGCCCGCCTCCAGCGCACCTTCGCGCATGGCCGAGGGGCGCGATGCCGCATCCGGCTCCAGCACGCCGAAGGCCATCGGTGTACGGTCCGCGCTGCCGTCGGAGATGACGCCGAACGCCATCGCCGCGTTCCGTCCCGGGCGCCCGGGCAAGTCCGGCGGCGCGGCGCCCAGAGCGCTCAGCCGCGCCACGGTGAGCGCGATGCCCACCTGGGTCTCCAGCGCCGTCTCGAAGGCGTCGGCATGGACCTGGGTCGCCCGGTGCGCCGCCTGCACCCAGGCTGCGAACACGCGGCCCGCAGCGCGGTCCAGGGCCTGCGTCCGCTCGGCCGCCCGGGTCTCGTAGTGCGCAGCCAGCGCCACGCCGGCCAGCACCGCCAGCAGCATCGTTCCGAGCAGCGCGCCGGCGCCGCGCCCGTGGCGGCCCCGACAGTACGGTGACCGCGGCCCCATAAGCCGCGGCCTCATCAGCCGCCCGAGCAGGGGAACTCCCTGGTACAGGGGGACTCCCTGGTACACGTGGACTCCCTGCCAGGCGCCGCGCCGGCGCTTCGGCATGCGGGGGTTGCGCTCCCGCATGTGCGTCATGGTGCTCATCCGAACGGACTCATCCGAAGGTGAACCCGATATCATTCTCGGCGTCTCCGTCGTCGCAGTTGGCGGTGACCTGGGCGTTGGTCACGGGCGAGGCGAGCGCGGTGCCGTTGATAGTCATCTGCACCAGCCCGGCGCGGGCGCGGCTGCGTCCGGCGAAGGCATCGCCCAGCGCCGCGCAGATGGCGTCGTCCACCTCCTCGAAGGTGATGAGGAAGCGGTTGGTGACCCCGCCCGGACCGCCCAGCACCGTCACCGCGCCGCCGAAGGGATGGTGGATCGAGACGCTGCTGCCGCTCGCCACCCGAGAGCCGCCGGGGATGCCGCCGCGCCGGTCGATGGCGGGCACCAGGTCCGTGTTGTTGCCGTAGGTCGGCGCGCCGGCGAAGGCCGCCTCCACGTTGGCCCGGAGCTGGCTGAGCAGCGTCAGCGCCGCCGAGCGGTTGGCCGACTCCCGCGCCGCGTTGTAGGTGCCGACGGCGCCGACGATGACCACGGCGGCGAGCCCGAGACCGAGCAGCACGCCGAACAGGCTGAAGCCGCGGCGCCAGCGCCGGGCGGTATGGCGCCGCACGGACCGCCGAGCGCCGCGCCCGTCGTGGCCGTGAGGGGGAAGGGGGCCGGACGGCCCGAACCCTGCGGTTTCACTCATTGTTTCTCCTTTCGCGTCGGTCAGGACCGGCCGGCCTGTTGCAGAATCGAGAACATGGCGTCGATGCCGGCCGCGACGCTCAGCGTGACCACGATCAGCAGCGCAGCGTTGAGCCCGGCGGCGCGGGTCCTTAACAAGTCCTCGGAGCGGCCCACCCAGCGGGTTACGAAGCCCGACAGCTTCGCCTCCCAGCCGGGTACGCCGTCGAGCGCGGCCACCACCGGCACCAGCGAGGGGTCCGGGAAGCCATGGCCGGCGAGCGCCATCGCCCGGCCCAATCCCGCGCCCTGCACCATGTTGCGCTGGATCGCGCCGATGCGGTGGCGGGCGTAGGGGCCGGCGCGACGCTTGAGGTCCTCGAAGGCGCGGTCGTTGAGGTCGAGCCCCGCCCTCAGCATCTCGAGCACCACGAACAGGAAGGCCGAGCCGGTGACGGTGCGGTAGAGCGAGAA
>JAPPMY010000091.1 GCA_028818855.1 Rhodospirillales bacterium | reverse complement strand
TGCTGGAGCTCGACGACGGCACGCAGATCGGCGAGGCGATGGCGATCTGCCGCTACCTCGAGGACGCCTATCCGGCGCCGCCGCTCTTCGGCGTGAACAGGAAGGACCGCGCCCTCGTGGACATGTGGGAGCGCCGCGCCGAGAACGAGGGCTTCAACGGCGTGGCGGAGGTGTTCCGCAATTCCACCCCCGCCTTCGCCGGGCGCGGCCTGCCGGGCTTCGAGGAGCCGATCGAGCAGATCCCGGCCCTGATCGAGCGCGGCAGGAAGCGGCTCGCCGGCTTCTACGGCCGCATCGAGCGCCAGCTTGCGGAGAACCGCTTCATCGCGGGGTCGCGCTTCAGCGTCGCCGACATCACCGCGCTCTGCATCGTCGACTTCGCGACCAGGGGGGCCAAGGTCGGCCTGCCGGAGGATCACACCAACGCGCGCCGCTGGCACGCCGAGGTCTCCGCCCGCCCGAGCGTCGCGGGTTAGCCTTTCCTCGACGCATTGGTGAGAAACCGGAGCGCTGCCCTTGTCCACTTGTGCGGTTGTAGCTACAATGATGCCACAAGTCTGGAGAAGCCCCAATGAGCGCGGATACTGTTGTGCGAGCACGGATCGATAGCGACACCAAGGCGCGGGCCACGGAGGCTCTTCATGCCATGGGCCTTACGGTGTCTGATGCCATCCGTCTGATGCTGTTGAGAGTGGCCGACGAGAAGCGGCTGCCGTTCGCAGTACAGGTGCCAAACGCAACCACCGTCAAGGCCATGAAGGAGTTGGAGGAGGGCAGGGGCAAGCGCTTCGCCAACACCGACGAGTTGTTCGAGGATATTGGCGCCTGACGTGCTCATCCCTGTCAGGTCCGCGCAGTTCAAGCGGGACGTCAAGAGAGCGCAACGTCGCGGAAAGGACTTGGCCAAACTTCGCCTGCCCTTGACGGCTTTGGCCCGCCAAGAGTCCCTGCCTGCTCGCTACCGCGATCATCCATTGCGGGGAAGCTGGCAGGGTTATCGAGAAATCCACATCGAGCCCGACTGGTTGCTGATCTACTGTGTCGAGGGAGACGAGTTGCGGCTGGTCCGTACCGGCACCCACGCCGACCTCTTCAACGAGTAACATGGGCCTCCGGCTCCCGCTGGTTGTTGCCGAGCGTTCGGGCACTCTCTAGACTCGGAGCATGGTTGAGAACGAGGACAAGGATGGCGAGGCGCAGACCTTCGAGAGCGCGATGCGCGAGCTTGAAGGGATCGTGCACGAGCTGGAGGCCGGAGACACCGGCCTCGAGGCGGCAATTGCGGCCTATGAGCGCGGCGTCAAGCTGAAGAAGTTCTGCGAGGACAAGCTGCGCCAGGCCGAGCTCCGGGTCGAGAAGATCGACGGCGACTCCGAGGGCGCGGCCCGGACGGAGCCGTTCGAGACCGGCTGAGGCGGCCGGGTGACGTCTCTGGAGGATGCGCTCCGCAGCTCAGCCGAAGCCGTGGACGCGGCGCTCGAATCGCTGGTTCCCGCGCCCAACGGCAGCGACGGGCGGCTCTCGGAGGCGATGCGCTACTCCCTCTTCGCCGGCGGCAAGCGGCTCAGGCCCTTCCTCGTGCTGTCTGCCGCCGACCTCTTCGGCGTGCCGCGCCCCTGGTCGGTCAACACCGCCGCCGCCATCGAGATGGTGCACACCTATTCGCTCGTCCACGACGACCTGCCGGCAATGGACGACGACGAGCTGCGCCGCGGCAAGCCCACCTGCCACATCGCCTTCGACGAGGCGACGGCGATCCTGGTGGGCGACTCCCTCCTCACCCTGGCCTTCGAGGCGGTGACGGCGCCGGAAGGGCACCCGGACCCTGCGGTGCGGGCCGAGATCGCCTGCGCGCTGGCGCGGGCGGCCGGTGCGGACGGCATGGCGGGCGGCCAGGCGATCGATCTCGCGGCGGAAACCCGGGAGCTTGACCTCGACGAGATCATCCGGCTGCAGCGGCTCAAGACCGGCGCCCTCTTCGGCTTCTCGTGCGAAGCCGGCGCCATCCTCGCGCGGGAGGACGGCGCCGCCCGCGCGGCGCTCCGCGACTACGCCGCCTGCATCGGGCTCGCCTTCCAGATCGCCGACGACCTGCTCGATCACGAGGGCTCGGAGGCCGATCTCGGCAAGGCCGTGGGCAAGGACGCCGCCGCCGGCAAGGCGACCTTCGTGGGCCTGCTCGGCGCAAGCGAGGCGCGGCGGCGGGCCGGGGCTTTGGTGGAGGACGCCGTCGCGGCGCTCGCCGGCTTCGACGGGAAGGCGGAGCCGCTGCGCGCCGCCGCCCGCTATATCGTGGAGCGGCGCCACTGAGCCGCCGCCCCGGGTGCGACGCGACGCCCGCGCCGACCCGCCGCCGCCCGGGGAAGGAGCGGCTCGATGCGCTGCTGGTAGCGCGCGGCCTCGCCGGGACCAGAGCAAAGGCGCAGGCGCTGCTGCTGGCCGGCCACGTGTTCTCGGGCGAGCGCCGGCTCGAGAAGCCCGGCATGCAGGTCGACCGCGACCTCCCGCTCAGCCTGCGCGGCAAGGCGCACCCCTGGGTCTCGCGCGGCGGCGTGAAGCTCGACCACGCGCTCGCACGCTTCCGCATCGACCCGCAAGGGCTCGTCGCGCTCGACATCGGCGCATCCACCGGCGGCTTCACACATGTGCTGTGCGAGCGGGGCGCGAGCCGCGTCTACGCCGTCGACGTCGGCTACGGCCAGCTCGACTCCCGGCTGCGGAGCGACCCCCGTGTGCGCGTGCTGGAGCGCACCAACGCGCGCTACCTTACGCAGGCGCACGTGCCGGAGCCGGTCGACCTCGTCGTCTGCGACGCGAGCTTCATCGGGCTGAGGACGATCCTGCCGGCGCCGCTTGCGCTCGCGGGTCCGGGCGCGCGCCTCGTCGCCCTCATCAAGCCGCAGTTCGAGGCAGGGCGCGGGCGCGTGGGCAAGGGCGGCATCGTCCGCGACCCGGCCGTCCGCGAGGAGGTGTGCAGCACGATCCGGGACTGGCTGACGGCCGAGGGCTGGCCGGTGACGGGGCTCGTCGAGAGCCCCATCAAGGGCCGCGACGGCAACACCGAGTTCCTGATCGCGGCGCGGCGCAGGCCCTGAGACGGTCAGGCACGCCGGCCCGGCCCCACCGGAATTACAACGGCGGGAGCTGCGGACTTATCGGCTCGAAATCAGGATTCGAGGGCCAGATCCGCAGGCGAGATCAACACGCCGAACTGCACGCACCAGATGACCACGCTCGGATAGTCCTGCAGGTCCACGCCTTTCGGTATGGGGTATTTCTGACTCCCCTCGAAGGCGCGCAACTTGCCGAGATCGATGTACATCGTTCCCTTGACATCCGAGGATTCGCGGATTTCTTCCTGGGGCACGAGATAGACGTGGAACGCGGGCCCCGGCCCCACTTTGAAGTCCTCTTCGAGGAACACCAGGTCCTCGTAAACCGTGACGTTGCCCTCGCCGTAGTGGATGGGATCGGAGGGGTTCGCGTGAATGAACGTTCCCCGCGCGAGGACATCGGTCTGCTCCTCCGCGGTGAGCGTTTCCATAGCCGGCGGCGGCGGAAACACGTAGGGAAAGATGAAAAACCCGACGGCGACGCCGAAGGCCGTGCCCATGACCCCGCCAACGAAGAACGCGATAATCCACTTCCGCATCGCCACCTCCTTCACCGTTACGGGCTACAACCCCGCCCGGCTTAGTTGCAATAGAAGGCCGGGAATAACGGACTGCACTATGCGATCCTCGCAATCGAAACCATTCAGAGAACGACCTCCAACGGCGTAATTTGACATCACCTTAGACAGTAGTTGCGCGGATTGGCCCTTTCAAGGGGCGGCGGCCGGCGCGATCGAATTCGAAGATGGCGGGAGGATGCTGCGGCTCGCCGGCCCTTGCCCCGGCCGGCGGCGCAGAGCCGCGCCGCACGTCGACCATGCAGAGGCATAAGCGCGGTGTTATGATCCGCTCGGGTCACGCAGACCGCGACGCCCTTCTTAGAACTGCCGGCGCACGCAATGACGGCGGCGGCGGCGTCCGCTCCGGTCAACGGGTTTGCGGCGCCACACCACAGGGAGGATCAACGATGAGCAAGAACAGGACCGACGCGAAATCGCAGCCGACGAAGCGCCGCGTATCGCGGCGAGGCGTGCTCAAGGGCGCAGCCGCGGCAGCGGTCGCCGGCTTCACCTGGAAGAGCACCGGTCCCTTCGTCCGCAATGCCGAGGCGGCCACGCTGGAGCTGCGCTGGCTCGGCTGGGAGCACTACAACGTCAAGAGCCTCACCGCCGAGTTCGAGGCCCGGCACGACGTCAAGATCAGCGCCGGCTTCTTCGACGGCAACTCCGAGGCCTGGAACAAGCTCCGGGCCGGCGGCACCCAGGACTTCGACCTGGTGATGGCGGACGGCTTCTGGCCCCGCCTCTACGCCAAGCAGGGGCTGGTCCAGTCGGTCGACTACTCGAAGCTCGACCTCAGCAACGTGTTCGACGACTTCGTGCCGCCCAAGTTCACGCTGCTTCGTGCGGAGGACAGCGAGGACATGATCGCCGCCCCCAACTGCTGGGGCGGATACGGGTTCACGGTCAACATGGACAAGGTTGCGGCCGAGGATCAGGAATCGGTCAACCTCCTGTTCAACGAGAAGTACGACGGGCACCTCTCCACCAGCGCCCGCTTCGAGGAGAACATCGCGCTCGCCGGCATCCTGGCCGCGCACAACATGGGGACGAAGGACGGCCCCCGGCCCGACGGCAAGAGCTTCAACCCCTACGTGCTCTCGGACGAGGAGCTGGAGGAGTGCAAGCGCCTCCTGATCAAGCAGAAGCCGCTGCTGGTCAACCGCTGGAACGACGAGGACACGCTGGAGCGCCTGCTCCGCGCCCAAGTGGTGTGGGCCTCGCCGGAGTGGTCCGGCATCTACCGGCGCATCCACTTCGACAAGCTGGACGGCAAGTCCGATCTCAACATGCGCCACGTCCTCAAGCCCACGGAAGGCGGGCTCGGCTGGGTGGACCAGTGGTCCATCACGTCAGGCGTCACCGACAGCGAGAAGCTGGAGATCGCCCACAAGTGGATCGACTTCCGGCTCGAGCGCGAGAGCATGAGGACCGTGGCGGTCGAGATCGGCTGGGCGCCCACCGTGGACGTTCGCGACATGCTCGACGAGCGCTACGTCGACACGCTCTTCCTCAACGAGACCGAAGCGATCCACGGCCTCTACCAGTTCGACGCGCCGTCCTCGCCCGAGAAGTGGGAGCGCATCTGGTCGGCGGTGGAAGCGGCCTAGCCCTGACGACCGGGAAGCCTGAGCGGAGGGGGATCGGGCCCCGCGGTCCGGTCCCTCTCTCCGGGTGTTGACTTTGTTCGTCTGTCGGCGCTCGCTGCCGCGGTAAGGGTGGCGAGGGTTTGGGCGCGATGAGCGATCAGCCGATCCTGCGTATCGAGGCGGTCGAGAAGCGCTTCGGCGCCGTCCGCGCGGTCGACGGCGTGAGCCTCGAGATCGGGCGGGGCGAGTTCTTCGCGCTGCTGGGGCCGAGCGGCTCGGGCAAGACCACGCTGCTCCGCATCGTCTCCGGCCTGGAGACGCCTGATCGCGGCCGGGTGGAGATTGGCGGTGCCGACGTAACGGCGCTGCCTCCCTATCTGCGCCGCATCGGCATGGTGTTCCAGGACTTCCTCCTCTTCCCCCATCGCACGGTCGCCGAGAACATCACGTTCCCACTCAAGATGCAGGGCCGCAGCCAGGCCGAGCGCCAGGAGCAGCTCAACTGGATCCTGGGCTTCGTCCACATGGAAGGCTTGGGCGACCGCTTCCCGCACCAGCTCTCCGGCGGCCAGAAGCAGCGCGTGGCGCTGGCGCGCGGGCTGATCGCGCGGCCCGAGCTTCTCCTTCTGGACGAGCCGCTGGCCAATCTCGACCGCGAGCTGCGCAAGGAGATGGAGATCGAGGTGCGCCGCTATCAGGAGGAGTTGGGCATCCCCTTCGTCTACGTGACGCACAACCAGGAAGAAGCGCTCACCATGAGCGACCGCATGGCGGTGATGCACGAGGGCGGCCTGGAGCAGATCGGCCCGAAGCTCGATGTCTACAACGCGCCCGCCACGCGCTTCGTCGCCTCCTTCGTGGGCGCGCCCAACAGGCTCACCGGCCGCGTGATCGAGGGCGACGGCCGGCTCACGCGCATCGATTGGGGCGGCATCGCGCTCACCGGGCGCGGCCTCGGCGGCGCCCGGCCGGGCGATCCGGTGGAGCTTTTCATCAAGAGCGAGCGGATCGCCCTTGGCCCCGCGGCCGATGCCGTCCGCCACGAGAACCGGTTCGAGGGCACCGTGCGGGACATCATCTTCAAGGGCCAGTTCGCCGACTACATCGTCCGCGCCGAGAACGATGTCGAGCTGGTCGTGAGCGGGCCGCCCAGCATCGCGGGCGTGGATCGCAATTCCCGCGCGAGCCTCGGCTGGGCCGTGGAAGCCGCCGACGTGTTCACGGTCGAGGACGGCGAGCCGTGACGGCGCGCCGCGCCCTGCACCTCGACCCGCGCGTGCGCTTCGCCGCGCTGGTGGGGCCGGGCGCCATCTTCATCGTCCTCTTCCTGCTGATTCCGCTGCTCTCGATCCTGGTCTTCAGCTTCTGGCGAACCGAGAGCTACGAGCTGATCGACGACTGGAACGTGAACAACTACGAGTCGGTTCTCGGTGAGTGGATCTACCTCAAGTTCCTGCTGCGCTCGCTCGCGATGGCCGCTGCGGTTTCTGTCGTCTGCCTCGTCTACGCCTGGCCCTGCGCCTACCTGATCGCCAAGCACGGCGGGCGCTACCGCCTGATCCTCGTGCTGCTGACGGCGGCGCCCTTCCTCACCGGGATCCTGCTGCGCATCACCGCCATGCAGCAGATCCTGGGCCCCATCGGGCTGGTCAACATGGCGCTGATGGAGCTTGGCCTGCCGCCTGTCGAAGTGCTCATGTACACCAACGTCGCCAGCGCGGTCGGTCTGATCTACCTGTGGATCCCCTTCATGCTGCTCGCCATCTACCTCTCGCTCTTCAACTTCAATTTCGAGCTGCTGGAGGTGGCGAAGGTGAACGGCGCGCGGCCGTGGCGGGCCTTTCTCGAAGTCACCTGGCCGCTCAACTGGATCGGGACGGCCATCGGCATCGTCCTCGTCTTCATCCCCACCTTCGCCGCCTCGGTGACGCCGCGCTTCCTGGGCGGGACGGACGGCGCGATGTTCGTCAACCGTCTCGAGCACCAGTTCGGCTCGGCCGGCACCTGGGCGCTGGGCTCGGCGATGGGGGTGGTGATGTGCGTGGCCTCTCTCGTGGTCACCTTCATGCTCTGGCGCACGATCCGTCTGCGCCGGGCAGGCTTCACGGGCGCAGGCGCCTGAGATGGCCGCGGTGAACCCGGGCGAGCGCTTCGTGGTCGGCGGCCAGACCGTGATGCTGCTGGCGCTCTACCTCTTCCTCTACTTCCCCATCTTCTACATCGGCTACCTGTCGACGATGGAGAACAGCGTCTGGCCGTTCCCGCCCGTGTTCACCGGCGAGTGGTACGGCCGCCTCATGATCATGAGCGACTTCCACACGGGCCTGGTGAACAGCCTGCTCATCGGGGTCGGCACCGCCGTGCTGTCGACGCTCTTCGCCACGGCCGCGGCGATCGGGATCCTGCGCTACCCGCTCCGGCGCCGCGGGTTCGTCGTCGTGCTGTTTCTCGCGCCCCTCTTCATCGCCCAGATCCTGATCGGCATCTCGACGCTCATGTTCAACCGGAACGTGCTCGGCATTCCCGGCAACATCGAGTCCGCGATCGTGGCGAACACGACCTACAGCGTCTCCTTCGCCTTCCTCGTGATCCTGGCGCAGCTCGTGCGCTACGACTGGCGCTTCGACGAGGTCGCCCAGGTGTTCGGCGCGCGCCCGTTCCGCTGCTTCCGGGAGGTCACGTTCCCCAACATCTGGCCCGCTGTCCTCGGCGCCTTCATCATCAGCTTCATCCTCGGCTTCAACAATTTCGAGATCACCTTCTACAACGTGGCCGCCATCCCGACGCTTCCCACCATCGCTTGGGGCACGCTTCGCCACGGCATCGAGCCCGAGCTTTATGCGCTGGCGACCATCGTCAACGCGCTGGTCTTCGTCCTTCTGTTCGCGATCTACCTGCTGATCCGCGTCGGCGCGCTCCGCCTCGGCGTGCCGGACGACTGAGGCCCCAGCCTAAGCAGACGCCCGGTAGTCGCGGATGACGTCCGGGTCGGGCTCGGCGCCGAGGCCGGGGCCGGCGGGGATGCGGAAGTGCCCGTTCTCGGCCGGGGAGACGAGCCCCGGGTAGAGCGTCGCTTCCAGCCGCGTGTAGAAGCGCTCGGCCCAGCCCCCGCCGGGGCGGCCGGTGAGCGGCATCGCGCCGAGCAACTGCAGGGTCGCGAGCCAGCCGGGGCCGAAGTAGGGCGAGTGCGGCATCACGGTCACGCTGTAGCCTTCCGCCACTGCGAGCACCTTGAGGAACTCGGTGACGCCGCCCACCTTGGTCACGCTCGGCTGCACGTAGCGCACCGCGCCGGCCTCCAGCATGCGGCGGAACTCGAAGGCCGTGCACGCGTTCTCGCCGCAGGCGAGGTCGATGCCCGACTCCCGCTGGAGCCGCGCGAGCGCCCCAAAGTCCTCGGGCGGGAAGATGGGCTCTTCCAGCCAGTGGAGGCCGTAGGGCTTGAGCCGCGCCGCCATCGCCCCCGCCTCGGCCGGCGTCCACGGGCAGTTCGTGTCCGTGCATAGCGGCATCTCCGGCCCCATCGCCTCGCGCGCGGCGGCGATCTCGGCCTCGCCCGTCTCGTGCAGCTTGATGGCGGGGTAGCCCTCTTCCACCGCATCGCGCACGGTCTTCGCGACCAGCTCCCGGTCCCGGTACTTGAGCAGGCTGGCGTAGCCCGGCACGAGGGGCGGCGCGGCCGGCCCGCCGAGGAGCTGGCCGAGCGGCAGCCCCGCCCGCTTTCCCGCAAGGTCCCAGAGCGCGATGTCGATGGCGGAGATCGCGAACATGGTGATGCCGTAGCGGCCGAAGAGGTGCAGCGCCTGCTGCAGGTCGCGGTTGATCGCGGTGACCTCCGTGGCGTCGCGGCCGATCACGATGGGCGCCACTGTCGCATCGACGGCCGCCTTGAGCGCCGGCATGCAGTTGTAGCTGAAGCCCTCGCCCCAGCCGCTGGCGCCGTCCTCCGTCTCGACCCGGACCAGGAGGATGGTGAGCCCCTGCCACGCCTGCCCGCCCCAGGCCGGCGGCGGCCCCCCGTGATCGTGGGGGATGGCGAGCGGGATCGTCTCGATGCGGGTGATCTTCATGGGTGTTTCCGAATCGTTGTCGGTCGAAGCCGGGTCAGGGGAGGTCGCCGACCAGGTCGCGGATGTGGCCGGGCGGTGGCGGCGGCAGCACGATGCCGAAACGGCGCCTCAGCGCATCGGCGATGAGCTCGAAGCAGGCGCCGTAGCGGACCACCTCGAAGGTCTCCAGGTCGAGCAGGGTCGACGAGGCCCGGTACAGGTGATAGAGGCGCAGCCCGTGGTCGATGACGATATCGGCGATCGCGATCAGCTCCGGCTCGATGTCGTCCACGCGGAACTTCGTGCCCGACAGCGAGAGGTTCGCGGACGAGCCGAACAGCGGATGCTGGGCCTCGCGGCTGAGCCGCGTGATCGCTGCATGGAAGGGGCCCGCGTTGAGCAGCATCAGCACGGTGCCTTCGCTGGTGGAGGCGTCGAGCGCCTCGGGCTCCATCTTGCTGAGGATGGGGTGGTCCATGCGCGCGGGCGCGATCGCGCCGAGCGGCAGGTCGTAGTCCTCGACCAGGGTGCTGGCGACGTCCCACCCCTTCTGGTCGAGCACGTGAAGCTCGCGGTGGAGCGCCATGTCGCCCAGCATCGCGTTCAGCTTCGATGGCGCGCGGCGCTTGGTCTCGAAGATCGTCCTGAGCGCCGCCGCCGATCCGCCGATTGCGGAATAGCCGACGCTCATGGGCAGGATACCGATTCCGCCCCGTTCGAGAACGGCGAAGGCCCGCTCGGCGTCGTGCCGAACATCCGGTCTGCCTGCCACGTCTGACACGTCCTCCTGCCGCGCATGCGCTGAGCCGGCGCAACCTAGCGCGGAACTCTCGTCCCAGTCATGGCCCGGCAGCGCCGCAGGCCATGACCTCGATGGGGGATACGCTCTATTATCCGCCGCACCCTTCAGCCGGGAGAGCCAAGATGACCCCGTCCCCCGTCCCGAGCGGCAAGCGCACGCACGGCCGCGCATGAGCGCTGCGATCCGGGTGGGGGTGGAGGTCGGCGGCACGTTCACCGATCTCGTCGCGTTCGAGGGCGGCGACGTGCGCATCACCAAGGTGCCGAGCACGCCGCAAGCGCCGCACCGGGGCGCCATCGCCGCGCTCGACGAGGCAGGTCTGCCGCTGGGGGCCACGGGCGATCTCGTGCACGGTTCGACCGTCGCCACCAACGCGGTGCTCGAACGCAAGGGCGCGAAGGTGGCCTTCTTCGCCACCGAGGGCTTCCGCGACCTCCTCGTCCTGCAGCGCCAGAGCCGGCGCTCCATCTACGACATCCACTACCGCAAGCCGGAGCCGGTGGTGCCGCGACGCGACACCTTCGAGATCCCGGAACGCGTGGGCCCCGACGGCGCGGTGGTCACGCCACTGGACGAGGCGGCAGCGCGGCAGCGCATCGCCGGGGCGTTGCAGGGCGGCGGCTACGAATCCGTCGCGATCTGCTTCCTCAACAGCTACGCGAACCCGGCGCACGAGCGGCGGGTGGCGGCGCTCGTTGCCGAGCGCTTCCCCGGCATCGGCATCACGTGCTCGTGCGACGTCACCCGCGAGTTCCGCGAGTACGAGCGCGCGTCCACCACCGTGTTGGCCGCCTACGTGCAGCCGGTCATCGACCGCTACCTCGGCCGCTTCGCGCACGCGCTGGGCGAGCGCGGGTTCGCCGGCCGCTTCAGCCTCATGCAGTCCAACGGGGGCAGGCTGCCCGCGCGCGGCATGGCCGGCAACGCCATCACCTCGCTCTATTCCGGGCCGGCCGCGGGGGTCATGGGCGCGATCCGCCAGGCGGAGCGCTCCGGCTACCGCGACCTCATCACCTTCGACATGGGCGGCACGAGCACCGACGTCTGCCTCGTGCGGGACGGCACGCCGGTGCTGACGAGCGATGCCGAGATCGACGGCCTGCCCATCCGCATCCCGGTGCTCGACATCGTGACGGTCGGCGCAGGCGGCGGCTCGATCGTGTGGCGGGACGACGGCGGCATGCTCCGGGTCGGCCCGCGCTCCGCCGGCGCCGAGCCGGGCCCCGCCTGCTACCGGCGGGGCGGCGCCGACCCCACGATCACCGACGCCCATCTCGTCCGCGGCACCGTGCTCGCCGACACCTTCCTCGGCGGGCGCATGGACGTGGACCCCGCGCTCGCCCGCGCCGCCTTCGCCACGCTGGCGCAGCAGTTCGGCCGCAGCGTCGAGCAGGTGGCCGACGACGCGGTGCGGGTGGCCGAGCACAACATCGTCCGCGCCATCCAGCTCGTCTCGACCGAGCGGGGGCGGGACCCGCGCGACTACGTGCTCGTCCCCTTCGGCGGCGCGGGCCCGCTGCACGCTGCACGGGTCGCGGACGTGCTCGGCATCGCCACCATCGTCATTCCGCCGGCGGCCGGCGTGCTCTCCGCCTTCGGCCTCGTCGCCTCGGACTTCGTCCGCTACGAGAGCCGTACCGCCCGGCTCGCCCTCGACGAGGCGGGCGCTGCGGAACGGGTGCGCGCGCAGTTCGCTGCCATGCGCGGGGATGCCGAGGCCGCCTTCACCGCGCTCGGGCTCACCAGCGGCCTCCGCTACACCCACACGCTCGAGATGCGCTACGTGGGGCAGGCCTTCGAGGTCCCGATCCAGCTCAGAGCGGACGAGATCGCGCGTCTCGACGCCGCGCACCTTCGCGAGCGGTTCAATGAGGCGCACCACCGCATCTTCGAGTTCGACGATTCGCGCACCAACCGGCCGGAGATCGTCTCCTTCCGGCTCGGCATCGCATCGCCGCCGCCTGGCGTGCCTGCGCTCGAAGCCACGGACGACGCCCCGCACGCAGCGACTGTCACGCTCTTCGATGGCGGCGCGCGCAGGCCCGCCCGCCGGCTCAACCGCAGCGCGCTGCTCGAGTCCGGCGCCGGCGAGGGGCCGCTGCTCGTCGCCGACGAGACGTCCACCGCCTACGTACCGCCGGGATGGCGCGCGCACGTGGACGCGCACCATAATGTCATCCTGACACGCTGAGCGCGGGGCGGAGAGCCGGGAGCCGCGCGGGGAGGGAGCATGGCGCTCGACCAGGTCGACCAGGCGATCATTTCCCAGGCGCTGATCGCGGCCGCGAAGGAAATGGGGATCAAGCTCGTGCGCTCGGCCTATTCGCCGATCGTGCGGGAGGCCAACGACTGCTCCGCCGCGCTGCTCGACGTGGGCGGCAACGTGGTGAGCCAGGCGGAGCTGATACCCATGCAGCTCGGGCCGATCGGCACGACCTTCCGCCCCTGCGCCGAACTCTATCCGCCCGAAACGCTGGAGCCCGGCGACTTCTACATCAACAACGACCCCTACCACGGCGGCCAGCACGTCCCCGACATCTTCATCTTCACGCCCATCTTCTTCGGCGCGAGGCTCGTCGGCTTCAGCGCGACCGTCGCCCATCACCTCGACCTCGGCGGCGGCGCGCCGGGCCTCAACATGGCGGCCGGCGATGTCCACCAGGAGGGTCTCATCTTCCCGCCGAGCCGCTACAACGTGAACCGCGACTGGAACGGCGGCCCCTTCGAGCGCCTGGTGCGCGCAAACGTGCGTGTGCCGGAGAAGACCATCGGGGACTGCAACGCCCAGTTCGCAGCCAACGGCGTGGGCGCGCGGCGCGTGATCGAGCTTTGCGAGAAGTTCGGCGCGGACGCGGTCACGGAGGCGATGGCGGGCCTGCTCGACTACGCCGAGCAGCGCATGCGGGCTGCGATCGCCGCAGCGCCCGACGGCGTCTACACGGGCCGGGACCAGCTCGACAGCGACGGGGTGGGCGACGAGCCGCTGGTCGTCCGCGCGCGGGTGGAGATCGCAGGCGACACCGTCTCGGTCGACTACGAGGGCACCTGCGACCAGGTGCGCACCAACGTGAACTGCCCCTTCGCGTCCACCATCGCGGCCGGTCTCTCCTGCATCAAGTCGGTGCTCACCAGCCCCGACATCCCGTTCAACGAAGGCGCGAAGCGGCCCATCACCATCGCAGCACCCTACGGCTCGCTGCTCAATCCCCGCCCGCCGGCGCCTGTGCGCGCGCGCATGCTCTCTGCCTACCGCGCCTACAACGCGGTGATGAAGGCGCTGGCTCACGCGGTGCCCGAGCAGGTGATGGCGGCCGGCTTCGACACCACGCACGCCACCTGCCTCTCCCACCTGGGCGAAGGCGGCTACGGCATCTACCTCGAGATCTTCGGCGGCGGCTACGGCGCGAGCGCGCTGGGCGACGGCTGCGACGCGGTGGACAGCCCGCTCTCCAACTGCTCGAACATCCCCATCGAGGCCATCGACATGGAGCACGCGTTCTTCCGCGTGGCGGAGTATGCGCTCGTGGCGGGCTCGGGCGGCGCGGGGGAGATGCGCGGCGGGCGCGGGGTCCGGCGCGTCTACGAGGTGCTGGCCGACGACGTCGAGTACCAGTCCTACTCCGACCGCTTCACCATCCAGCCGGAGGGGCTCTTCGGCGGGGACGACGGCGGCGCGGCGTTCGTCAGCGTCCTGCGCGGCAACCAGGAGATTTCGCTCGGCTCGAAGACGAGCTTCCGGCTCGCCAGGGGCGATCGCGTGGTGATGAGCACCGGCGGCGGTGCCGGCTACGGCGACCTCGCCCGGCGCACGCCCGAACGCGTCGCGCAGGACCGCGTTGACGGCGCCTGAGGCGGCCCGGCCCGGCTGCTCCGGGCGCCGCCCTTCCGACACGCTGCTGCGGGGGCCGCGATGAAGGACCGCGTCGTTCTCATCACCAACGTCGAACACTTCGTGGGCCGCCCCGTCGCGGCGGAGCTGGCAGCCCAAGGGGCAACCGTGGTCTGTCACGACAGGAGCTTCGCCGATGCCGCCGAGGCCGAAGCGTTCGCCGCGGCCAATCCCGTGCTCGCCGTCGTCCGCGCGCAGACGCCTGCGGAGATCGTCGCGGCGGCGATCGAGGCTTGCGGCCGGATCGACACGGTCGTCTGCAACGACGCGGGCGCCGCCCTCCGCGCGCCCATCGAGGCGGCGCGCGTGGACGACCTGCGGGCCGCGCTCGAGGAGATGGTGGTCTTTCCCTTCGAGATGGCGAGCGCCGTCGTGCCGCACATGAAGGAGCGCAAGAGCGGCAAGATCCTCTTCATCACCTCGGCGACGCCGCTCCGGGGGCTGCCCAACTATTCGATGTACGTGGCGGCCCGCGGCGCCACCAACGCGCTCACCGTGTCGCTCGCCCAGGAGCTCGGGCGCGACAACATCCAGGTCAACGCCATCGCGCCCAACTACGTCGAGAGCCCGACGTACTTCCCGCCCGAGCTGGTGAACGATCCCGCGACGCTCGCCAGGATGACCCGCAACGTCCCGCTGAAGCGCCTCGGCAAGCCCGAGGAGGTCGCGGCCCTGGTGGCCTTCTACGCCTCCGACAGGAGCGACTTCATCACCGGGCACGTCATGCCCTTCGCCGGCGGCTGGGCCTGAGCGGCGCGCGCCGGAGCACCCGACCCGATGCGCCCGCCCCGCGCGAAGACCATCCCGAACCTGCTCGACGAGCTGGCGGAGCGCTACCCCGACCACGAGGCGCTGGTTGGCGGCGGGACGCGGCTCAGCTACCGCGCGCTGCGCGCCGAGGTGCGCAGGCTGGCCAGGGGCCTCCACGCTCTGGGTGTCCGCCGGGGCGACAAGGTCGGCATCCTCATGGGCAACCGGCCGGAATGGCTCCTCGCCGACTTCGCGATCACGCTGCTGGGCGCGACAATGGTGGCGATCAACACCTGGGCGAGCCGGCGGGAGCTTGCCCACCTGCTCGTCCACTCGGATGCGAAGGTCCTGATCACCGTCGACCGCTTCCTCAAGCACAACTACCTGGAGACCCTCGATGCGCTCGGCCGCGAGGGCGATGCGCTGGCGGGCATCGACGAGATCGTGCGCGTGGGCGGGCCGCCCGGCCACCCGGCGCGGCGCTTCGAGACCCTGTGGGAGCTGGCCGAGACCGTCGACGACGCGGCGATCGAGCGCGCCCAGGCGGCCGTGCAGGGCGAGGACGTGGCCTACCTGCTCTACACCTCGGGCACCACGGCGCTGCCCAAGGGCGTGCAGCTCCAGCACTACGCCCTCATCGAGAACATGTGGAACATCGGCGAGCGCCTGCACCTCCGCCCCGGCGACAGGCTCTGGCTCGCGGTCTCGCTCTTCTGGGGCCTCGGCTGCGAGAACGCGCTCTTCGCCGTCATGACCCATGCGGGCTGCATCGTGCTGCAGGAGCACTTCGATGCCGGGGACGCGCTCAGGCTGATCGAGGGCGAGCGCTGCACCGTCTTCTACGGCACGCCCAATATGGTGCACGCGCTGGAGCGCCACCCCGAGCGCCCGGCGCGCGACATCTCCTCGCTCCGTGCCGGCGCGACGCTGGGCTCGCCCGAGCAGATCAGGCGCCTCATCGACCTCGGCGTGAGCGAGACCTGCAACATCTACGGGTTGACCGAGACCTACGGCAACTCCAACGTCACCGACGTGGACGACCCGCTGGAGAAGCGCCTGAACACCGTGGGCCGCGCGCTGCCGGGCACGGAGATCCGCATCGCCGACCCCGAGACCCTGGCGCCGCTGCCTGCCGGCTCCGTGGGCGAGATCCTCGTCCGGGGCTACGTCACGGTGGGCTACTACAAGGACCCGGAACAGGACGCACGGGCCTTTCACGACGGCTGGTTCCGCACCGGCGACCTCGGGCTGCTCGACGACGCGGGCTTCCTCCACTTCCGCGGGCGGCTCAAGGAGATGATCAAGACCGGCGGCATCAACGTCTCGCCGGCGGAGGTGGAAGCGGTGCTGGCCGAGGTGGCAGGCGTGGAGCTTGCCTACGTGATCGGCCTGCCGGACCCGGAGCGCGACCAGCGCGTCGCCGCCGTCATCGTGCCCCGCGAGGGCGCCACGCCCGACGCCGAGGCCCTCGCCGCCCACTGCAGCGCGCACCTCGCCGCCTACAAGGTGCCGCGGGAATTTCGCTTCGTCGGCGCGGGCGACCTGCCGCTCACCACCACCGGCAAGCTGCAGAAGGCCCGGCTCGGCGAATTCTTCGGCGCGGACCCGCCGTAGTGTCGGAAGCGCTGCGCGACCGGGCAGCGATCGTCGGCATCGGGACCAGCCGGTTCGGCCGCAACCTGCCAGAGAGCCAGCTTGCGCTGGCCGCGAGCGCGCTCAAGGCGGCGCTCGCCGACGCGGGGCTGCAGAGGGACGACATCGACGGCCTCTCCATCCACATCGGCTGGCCGCTCGGCGTCGACTACGACCAGGTCGCCCAGGCCTTCGGCCTCGAGATCGATTTCGTCAACCAGGCGTGGACCCACGGCCGCTTCGTCACCGGCAGCCTGCAGACCGCCGCGATGGCGGTGACCTGCGGCATGGCGAAGGTCGTCGCCTGCGTCAACGTGCTGAGCTTCACCCGCGAGCGCGACATCCTCGGCGGGCCGCACGACTTCGAGGGTTACCGCGAGACCGGCGGCACCCATGCGGAGACGCCGCACTACGGCCTGACCGCGCCGGCCGGCGGCGCCGCGCTCGCCATGCAGCGCTACATGGCGCTCTACGGCGTGACAAGCGCCGGGCTCGCCGCGGTGCCGGTGGCGCTCCGCGCCCACGCGCGCCTCAACCCCGCCGCCGTGATGCAGCGGCCCATGAGCGTCGCCGATCACCAGGCCTCGCGCATGGTGGTGGACCCGCTCAGGCTCTTCGACTGCTGCATCGTGAGCGACGGGGCGGCGGTGGTGCTGGTGACGACGGCGGAGCATGCGCGGGACCTCCGCCAGCGCCCCGTCCTCATCGCCGGGATGCAGGGCATGGCGGCGGGCCGCGACGAGTTCATCTTCGCCCCGCCGGGGCTCGGCATCAATCAGCAGAGCGGCACGCGGGAGGCGCGCCCCGCCCCGCGCGACCTCGCGGTCTACCGCTCGGCCGGTATCCCGCGCGATGCGATCCAGGGCCTCTACACCTACGACGCCTTCTCGCCGCTGGTGCTCTTCGTGCTGGAGCGCTTCGGCTTCTGCGCAGCCGGCGAGGCCGCGGGCTTCGTGCAGGATGGCCGCATCGGCCCCGGCGGCGCGCTGCCGGTCAACACCTCCGGCGGCCTGCTGTCGGAAGCCCACGTCGCCGGCTGGAACTCGCTCTGCGAGATGGTGCGCCAGTTGCGGGGCGACGCCGGGCCGCGCCAGATCGAGGGCGCCGGCGCGCTCCAGTGGGCGACGGCCTGGGGCGATTCCGTGATTCTGCGGAACTGAGCGCAGCGGGCGGAGAGCATGAGCGCGTACGAGAAGCCCGAGCCCCGCATCAACCCGGACAACGCGCGCTTCTGGGAGAGCGCGCACGAGGGCGTGCTCCGCCTGCCCCGCTGCGCCGCCTGCGGCGCCTGGCACTGGCCGCCCGGCCCCGTCTGCCCTGCCTGCTTCTCGGAGCGCATCGGCTGGGAGGAGGCGGAGGGCCGGGGCACGGTCTCTGCCTGGACCCTGGTCCACAAGGACTGGTTCCCCGCGTTCAGGGCTGAGATCCCCTACGCCGTGGCGCAGATCGAGCTGGCGGAGGGCGTGCGGCTGACCGCGAACATCGTCGACTGCCCGGCGGATGCGCTCCGGGTGGGCCTCGCCGTCGAGATCGTGTTCGACCGGGTGACGGACGTCCTCACCTTGCCCCGCTTCCGCCCGCGCCGGGGTTGACCGGCAGACCGAGGGAGAGAGCATTGAGCAACATTCTCTGCGAGCGCGAGGACGACTGCCTCCGCATCCGTCTTGCCAGCGGCACCGCCAACGCGCTGACGACGGCGGTGATCCGCGACCTCGCGCAGGCGGTGGCGGAGGCCAACCGGGGGGCGCGCGGCGCGATGCTCTGCGGCGGCCAGAAATTCTTCTGCAACGGCCTCGATCTCGACTGGGCGCTCAGCCGTTCGCGTGAAGAGATCAAGGAGATGTTCCACGCGCTGGCGGACCTCATCCTCGCCATGCTGGAATCGCCCGTGCCCATCGTCGGCGCCATCAGGGGCCACGCCATCGGCGGCGGCATGGCCATCTACCTCGCCTGCGACTATCGCTACGCCGCCACGGGGCACGTGCTCATCGGCAAGCCGGAAATCCTCCTCGGCGTGCCCAACCCCTACTACGGCGACCGCCTGCTCCGCTTCGTGGCCGGCGACTTCGTCGCCTCGGACATGATCTACACCGGCAAGCTCGTCCGCGCCGAGGAGGGCCCCGCCCTCAACCTCGTCCACGCGGTCGGGCCGAAAGCGGAGATCGAGGTTGCGGCGTGGCAGCGTCTGCTCTTCTTGCGCGACCTCGCGCCGGAGGCGTTCCGGGAATCGAAGCGCATGCGGCTCGGCAAGTTCTGCGCCGACCTGCGGGAGCAGATGCCCGCCCGCATCGCCCGCCAAGTCGAGATCTGGTCCGGCGCGGACGCGCAGGCCCGTCTCCGCGCCGGCGCGGAGCGGCTCAAGCGCCGCCGGAGCGGGGGGCGCTGACCGGGTCCCCGCTCCGCAGTCATGTCGTGGCCGTGGTCTCGGTCGACAGCGACGGACACATCGCCGACACCAGCAACTGCTGCAGTATTGCCGCCTCAGCCGATCAGGCGGAGCGCGCGGGAGAACGACGTGAGCGATCGCGCGTCGTTCTCGGTGACGGTCACGTCGTCCTCGATCCTGACGCCGACGTCGCCCGCGCCGTAGAGGCCGGGCTCGATGGTGATGACGTAGCCGGGCTCCAGCCTCTGGTGGTTGCCGACCATGACCTGCGGCGCCTCGTGCACGTCGAGGCCGAGGCCGTGGCCCGTCTTGTGCACGATGAGGTCGGCGAAGGGCGAGGCGCGGAGCACGCCGGTGACGGCCGTATCCAGCTCGTGCGCCGTGACCCCCGGTCCTGCCATGCACCGGCCGAGCGCGTTCGCCTCGCGCACGGTCTCGTAGATCGCCGCGTGGCGCTCGCTCGCGTGCTCGCAGAAGAAGGTCCGCGTGATGTCCGCGCTGAACCCGTCGATCTTCGCGCCGAAATCGATCAGCAGCGCGTCGCCCGGCTGGAGCGGCGTGTCGTCCGGCGTGCCGTGCGGGTTCGCCGCGTTGGCGCCGGCCAGCACGATGGGATCGAAGCCGAACGCCGCCGAGCCGTGCGCCAGCATCCGGGTCTTCAGCAGCGCCGCGATGGCCCGCTCGCTGTCGCCTGCGCGGACCTCGTCCAGGGTTTCGGCCAGCGCCAGCTCGCTGATCTCGATCGCGCGCGAGAGGCTCGCGATCTCGTCCTCGTCCTTGGCGATGCGGAGCGCCTGCAGGGCCGCATCGGCGTCCCGCACGTCGCCGTTGCCCATGTGGCGGCGCAGCGCGTCGTACTCGAACATGCGCATCCGCCCGCCTTCGACGCCCACGGCGGCAGCTCCCAGCGCGCGCATCGCGCCCTCGAACGCGCCCTCGAAGCCGTCGCTGTCCTGCCAGTAGAAGGTCTCCGCCTCGGGGAAGGCGCCGGACCACTTGAGCCGCTCCAGCTCCGGCATGATGGCGAGCAGCCCGCCCGTCGCCGTGACGAAGAGCAGCGTCGGCCGCTCCATCAGGTGGAAGTCGAGGTCGGTGAGATAGTGGAAGCTCGGCCCGGGCACGAAGGCTGCGGCATCGAGGCCCGCGCTCCGGATCAGCTCCGCCGCGCGCGCGCGGCGCCTCGCACGGCGTGTCATAGCGCGCGGAGACCCTCGCCGAAGCGCCCGAGCCCCATCTCCCCGCCGAAGCGGGGCTCGAGCGAGCGGGCGACGATCGCGGCATCGGCCAGGATCATTCGCTCGATCGCGCGGTCGCTCGCCTCGGCATCGCCCGCGAGCACCGCCTCCACCAGCGCCTCCAGGCGGCCGACCGCGGCGCGCCGCTCGTCCGTGCTCGCATTGGGCACGTAGTGAAGCACCCACATACGCATGCCCGCATCGATGACCTCGTCGTAGAACTTGATCAGGAAGATGTTGCCGGAGAGCCCCGCCAGATGGCGCAGGACCTCCAGCTCGCACTTCAGCGAATCCTCCCAGTCGTCCGCCTCCACGGCGCGGACGAAGCGCTGCACGCGCTCGCGCAAAACCGCCGCGTCGACCCGGCCGGAGAGCGCCGCCGAGCGCGCCACCGCACGGGCGATGATCAGCGCGGTGTCGAGGTAGTCGCCCGCGTTGTCGAGCGAGAAGGGCGCCACGATGCTGGTCCGGTTCGGCAGGAACCGGACCAGCCGCTCCCCCGCGAGCAGGAGCAGGGCCTCGCGGATGGGCGTGCGCGAGACCTCGAAGCGGGCGGCGAGCTTGCGCTCGTCCAAGGCCGTGCCCGGTGCGATCCGCACCCAGAGAATCTCCTCGCGCAGCACGTCATAGACCTGCAGCGCGCCGCGGCGCCCGCGCTTGCGAGTCTCTGCCCTGGTCTTCGCTGCCATGCGACGATAGTCAGGCGGCCGACCAGCGAATTGCGAAGTATTGCATTATGTTTGCATAATGATAGGATGCCTCGAAGTCAAGACTGACCAGGGAGAGCATGACATGACGCGATCCATCTCATTTGTGCTGGCGGCTGCGGCCCTGGCCCTCGCCCTTGCCGCGCCGGCAATGGCGCAATCCAAGAAAATCGCCGTCTTCGCCGCCTCTTCGCAGAACGGCTTCAATCAGGCCGCTTTCGAAGGGGTCGAGGAAAAGGCCACCGAGCTCGGCTACGAGGCCGAGATCTACGACGGCAAGTTCGACGCCGTCCACCAGTACAGCCAGATCGAGGACGTGCTCGCCAGCGGCCGCTTCGAGGGCATGATCGTGCTGCCCAACGATCCCGTCGGCATCTCCGGTGCCGTCGAGCAGGTCGTCGAGGCCGGCGTGCCGATCGCGACCCTGCTGTTCCCGATCGGGCCGGAGCTCAACACCCTCGAGCCGCAGGTGCAGGGGATCACGGCGACCGTCGCGTCGCCTCCCGTCGACGGCGCCACCTGGCAGGCCGAGGCCGCCGCCGCCCACTGTGCGGACAAGGATCCCTGCAACGTCATCATCATCATCGGCTTCAAGACCTTCCCCTTCGACAACCTCCGGCTCGAGACCTTCGAGAAGGTGCTGGCCGGGTATCCCAACATCAAGATCGTAGGCGTCGGCGAGGGCTGGTATTCGCCGGATACCTCGTTGAAGGCGATGCAGGACATGCTGCAGGCGGCAAAGGACGTGCACGTGGTGCTGTCGAACGCCGACCAGCACCTGGTGGGCGCGGAGATCGCGCTTGAGGCCGAGGGCTACAACGTGGCCGACCTCTACCTCATCGGCGGCGGCGCCGCGGCCATCTCGATCGAGGCGATCCGCGAAGGGCGCTGGGACGCGACGCTCGCCTACTTCCCCAAGACCATGGGCTCGCTGGGGATGGAGCAGATCGCCAACGCCATCGAGGGCAAGCCCGTGACCAACGCCATCAACATGGACGTCTCGGGCCCGCTCCGGGCCATGATCGACAAGGCCATTCTCGACGCAAATCCCGACTTCAAGGGCGAGTGGGAGCAGTAGCCGACGATACGACCCGCCGGGGCCTTCGCGCCCCGGCGGCGCCCTTGCGCCGGGAGGTGCCGACTTGACCCGACACTACCGGGTGTCCGCCGACATCGGCGGCACGTTTACCGACATCGTCTACCAGGATTGCGCGTCCGGCGCGTGCGGCGCGGCCAAGGTCCTCTCGACGCCGGACGACCCGGGCCTCGCGGTGCTGAGAGGCATCGAGGCGGCCATCCCCGCCGAGGCCGCGATCGACTTCTTCGTGCACGGTACCACGGTGGGGCTGAACGCGCTGCTCACCCGGCGGGGCGCCAAGGTGGCGCTGCTCACCACCCGGAATTTCCGCGACGTCTACACGATCCAGGGCAACGACCGGGGCGAGATCTTCTCGATCCGCTGGGACAAGCCCGAGCCGCTGACACCGCTCGAGCACACGTTCACGGCGCGGGAGCGCATGGCGGCCACGGGCGAGGTCGCGACCCCGCTGGAGACCGCCGATCTCGACCCCCTCGTGAGCGCGGTGAGGGAGGAGGACTTCGAGGCCGTCGCCATCGCCTTCCTCTTCGCCTTCAAGAACCCGAAGCATGAGCTGGAGGCCGCCGAGTACCTCGCCGCCCGCCTGCCCGGCATCCCCATCGGGCTCTCGCACCGCGTCTCGCCCGAGTGGCGGGAGTTCGAGCGCACGTCGACCACGGTGATGAACAGCTACCTCGCCCCCGTCGTGCGAGGCTATCTGGAGACGCTGATCGCAGGGCTCAGCGACCGCCTGCCCGAAGGCCGGGGGCTCCACGTCATGCAGTCGAACGGCGGTGTGATGACGGCAGAGACGGCGAGCGAGACCCCGTTGC
This sequence comes from Rhodospirillales bacterium, assembly GCA_028818855.1. Taxonomy (GTDB): domain Bacteria; phylum Pseudomonadota; class Alphaproteobacteria; order UBA828; family UBA828; genus WTGU01. Next base: position 34,193 of record JAPPMY010000091.1, on the reverse strand, counting down.
AGACGCTCCTCTCCGGCCCCGTGGGCGGCGCCATCGGCGGCAGGGCGCTCTCGGCGGCGACGGGGCGGCCCAACCTCATCTGCATCGACATGGGCGGCACCTCCTTCGATGCCAGCCTCATCATCGACGGGCTGCCGTCCGGCTCCAACCAGGCCAGGCTGGAGGGGCTGCCGGTCCAGATGTCCGTGGTGGACATCCACGTCATCGGCGCAGGCGGCGGCTCCATCGCGTGGGAGGAGGCGGGCGCCATGCGCGTCGGCCCCCAGTCCGCCGGCTCCATGCCGGGGCCGGCCTGCTATGGCCAAGGCGGCACGGAGCCCACGGTCTCCGACGCCAACCTCGTGCTCGGCCGGCTCGACGGCGCGAACTTCTCCGGCGGCGCGATGACGCTCGACCGGGGCGCGGCGGTGCGCGCGCTCCAGGGCATCGGCGCTGCGTTCGGGCTCTCGGCCGAGGCCATGGCGCAGGGCGTCGTCGATGTCGTGAACGCCAAGATGGCCGACGCGATCCGCACCATCACGGTGCAGCGCGGCATCGACCCCCGCGACTTCTCCCTCGTCGCCTTCGGCGGGGCCGGCCCGGCCCAGGCAGGCGCGCTCGCCGAGGAGCTGCAGATCCGCGAAGTCATCGTGCCGGTGCATCCCGGCGCGTTCTCCGCCTGGGGCATGCTGCAGACCGACGTGCGCCACGATTACAAGGAGACCCTCTACGGCTTCTGGGACCTCATCGAGCCTGCCGTGCTCGAATCCGCCTTCACGGGCCTGGAGGAGAGAGGCCGCCACCACCTGCTGGCCGAGGGCATCGCCGGGCACGCGATCGCCTTCGAGCGCTCCATCGACTTCCGCTACTACGGGCAGGAATACGTGCTCACCATTCCGCTGCCCGGGGGGCCGATCGACATGGCGGCCGTGCGCACGAGCTTCGATGTGGCCTACGATCGCCAGTACGGCCATTCCAGCCCTGAGAACCGCGTGGAGATGGCGAACATCCGCCTGGCCGCGCTCGGCCGCCTGGCGCGGCCTGAGTCCGCGCCGCCTGCCCCGGAGCCCGCGCGGGAGGCGCGCGAGCGCGACGTCTTCTTCGCGGGCCGGCCGCTCAGGACGCCGGTCCTCGACCGCAACGGGCTCGCGATCGGCGACGCCGTGGCGGGCCCTGCGATCATCGAGGAATCGACGGCGACGACGCTGGTGCCGCCCGGCTGGCAGGCCGCGGTGATCGAGGGCGGCCACCTCTCCATGACGAAGGAGGCGGGAGCATGAACGACGCGAGCCTGCGCAACGCGGCCGACCCCGTCACGACGGAGATCGTGCGCAACTTCGTCATCTCCTGCGCCGAGGACATGAACGCCTCGCTCTGGCGCTCGGCCCACTCGGCGGTCATCTACGAGGGCCGCGACAGCGCCGTGGGCCTCTTGGACGCCGACGGCAACATGCTGGGGCAGTCGAGCGGCGTGCCGCTCTTCATCGGCGCCATCGACGCCAACGTCCACCACGTGATCGAGTACTACGGCGACGACATCGCGCCCGGCGACGTCTTCATCATGAACGACAGCTACATGCAGGGCTCGCACCTGCATGACGTCTCGGTGGTGGGGCCGATCTTCTTCGCGGGCGAGCTGATCGGCTTCGGCGCCGCGCGCGCGCACTGGAACGACATCGGCGCCATCGACCCCGGCACCGTCATGGGCTCCACCAACATCTACCAGGAGGGGCTGCGCCTCGGGCCGACGCGCATCGTCGAGAAGGGCAAGCCCATCCGCGAGTGGTTCGACCTGCTCCGTCTCAACACTCGGATGCCGGACGCGAGCATCGGCGACCTCGGCGCCCAGATCGCCGCCGTCCGCACCGGCGAACGCCGGCTGTCGCAGCTTCTGGAGCGCATCGGCATCGAGACCTACCGGGCCGCCTGCGACAACATCTTCGAGCAGGCGCGGCGCATGGACCGAGAAGCGATCGCCGCGATTGAGGACGGCACCTGGTACCGTGACGGCTATCTCGACAGTGACGGCGCAGGCGAAGACCCGGTCAAGGTCGCGCTCAGGCTCACCGTCAAGGGCGAGGAGCTGATCGTCGACCTCGAAGGCTCGTCGGGCATCGTCCCCGGCTCCGTCAACTGCGGCGCGAGCCAGACCGTCTCCCTGCTCCGCCTCGCCTACAAGACGATGATAAACCCGGAGCGCGCGATCACCGGCGGCTCCTTCGAGACCATGACGGTCCACATACCCGACGACTGCATGTTCAACGCCAGAGAGCCCGCGGCCTGCGAGTGGTACTTCACCGGCCTCGGCCTGCTGGCGGACCTCTTCATCTCCTGCCTCTCCGAAGCGATCCCGGAGCGCTCCACCGCCGCCCACTACGGCGATTCGATGGTGTCCCTCTTCTTCTCCGTCGACCGCACGCGGGGCCAGTGGATGTCCATCGAGGCCACCGCCGGCGGATGGGGCGGCCGCAACGACGGCGACGGCCAGAGCGCGCTCATCAACCTGGTGAACGGCAGCTTCCGCAACATCCCGGCCGAGGTGATGGAGACGAAGTTCCCCGTCCGCCTCGAGGAGTTCTCCATCCGCACCGATTCCGGCGGGCCGGGGCGGCACCGGGGCGGCTGCGGCGTCGTGCGCCGCTACAGGGCGCTCGAGGACTGCCACTGCGCCCTCTGGTTCGAGCGCTCCCGCACCCCCGCCTGGGGGCTGAACGGCGGCAGGGACGCCATCGGGCCTGAAGTCGAGATCACCCTCCCCGACGGGTCCACCGAAGGGCCGCTCAAGATGCGCGCCAGGCCGGTCGCAGCCGGCACCGTGGTCGAGACCAGGACAGGCGGCGGCGGCGGCAACGGCGATCCCAGGGCGCGCCCCTTCGAGGAGGTGCGGCGCGACGTCCTGCGGGGGTACGTTTCCCCCGACGGCGCGCTCAGGGACTATGGCGTGCGGATCGCCCCGGGCCTTGCCATCGACGAGCAGGGGTCCGAACCGCGCGCCTGACGGCGGGAGGCGATGCAGGCCGTGCCCCCGGTGAGACATGCAGGCTGAGGAACCCGCGCTCAGGGCCAACGGCATCGGTGTCGCCTTCGCGGGCGTCTGGGTGCTCAGCGACGTCTCGGTGGACATCCTGCCGGGCGAGATCCACGGGCTGATCGGCGAGAACGGCGCCGGCAAGTCGACGCTCGGCAAGGTGTTCGGCGGCTACTACGCAGCCAGCGCCGGCTCTCTCGACGTCTTCGGCGAGCGCGCGAGTGCGTGGGACCCGCTGATGGCGCTCTCCAAGGGCGTCGCCATCATGCACCAGGAGCTTCAGCTCGTGCCCGCGCTCACCGTGGCGGAGAACGTCTTCCTCGGCCTGGAGGACCAGCGCTGGGGCGTGCTGCGCCGCACCGAGGCGGACCGCCTCAAGGCCCTGATGGAGACGAGCGGCTTCCAGCTCGATCCCAACGCCATCGTCTCGCGCCTCCCCATCGCCGACCAGCAGAAGATCGAGATCCTCCGCGCGCTCGCGCGCGAAGCGCGGATCATCGTCATGGACGAGCCCACGTCCTCGCTCTCGCGGGACGAGGTCTCCCAGCTCCACCTCGCGATGCGGAAGCTCCGGGACGAGGGGCGCTCGATCATCTACGTCTCGCACTTCCTCCACGACATTCTCGAGGTCTCGGACCGGATCACCGTGCTCCGCGACGGCCTGCACGTGAAGACGGCGCCAGCCGCCGGCGAGACCCGCTCCAGCCTCGTCGCCGCGATGCTGGGCGGGGGCAAGAGCGAGACTCCTTTCCCGCCGCGCGCCCGGCCGGAGAAGCCCGAGCCCGTCCTCGAGGTGGAGGACCTCGAGAGCGACCAGGGCGCCAACGGCGCCAGCCTCTGGGTCGGCCGGGGCGAGATCGTGGGCCTCACCGGCCTCGTCGGCAGCGGCCGCAGCGAGATCGCGCGCGCCATCGTCGGCGCCGATCCGGCGACCGCCGGCGAGGTCCGGCTCAGGGGCGAGCCCTACCGCAAGCGCTCCATCCGCCGCTCCGCCGCGCTCGGCATGGTTATGTCGCCGGAGGACCGCCGCAAGCAGGGACTGGTGATGACCATGCGCGTCTCGCCCAACATGACCTTGCCTCACCTCGGCCGCTTCGCGCACCTTGGCGTCATGCGACGCCGCGCCGAGCGCACCCGCGCACTCAGCCTGATCGAGCACTTCAACGTGCGTCCGGCGGACCCCAACGGCAACGTCGCCACCTTCTCCGGCGGCAACCAGCAGAAGGTGCTGATCGGCAAGTGGCTGATGGAGAATCCCGACATCGTGATCCTCGACGAGCCGAGCCGCGGCGTGGATGTGGGCGCCCGTGAGCGCATCCACTTCGCCATCGCCGAGCTTGCGGCGGGCGGCACCGGCGTCCTCCTCATCTCCAGCGAGATCGAGGAGGTGCTGGGCCTCGCCCACCGCGCCTACCTCACGGACGGCGGGCGCATCGTCGAGGAGGTGATCCCCGAGGAGTCGAGCGAAGCCGACCTCCTCGCGCTGCTCTTCCAGCATCAGAGCCAGAGGCGCGGCGCCGCATGACCATCCGCGGCTTCCACATCGGGCGCTTCCTCCAGACCTACGCGGTCCTGATCATGATCGTGTTCCTGGTCATCGCGCTCAGCATGATGTCGGAGAACTTCCTGACGCCCCGGAACCTGCTGAACATCCTCAACCAGAACGCGCCGCTCGCGATCATGGCGTCGGCGATGACGCTGGTGATCATCGCGGGCGGGTTCGACCTCTCGGTGGCGGCGATCTTCTCCATGGGCTCGGTCATGTCGGCCTGGATCGCGCTCAATGTGGACCCCTATGTCGGCCTCTTCGTGGCGCCCTTCATCGGCCTCATTCTCGGCACCATGAACGGCGTCGTCATCAATGCGCTCCGAGTCCACTCCTTTCTCGCCACCATCGCCACGAGTCTGATCTTCAAGGGCGTCGCCATTGTGATTTCCGACGGGCGGCTGATCTCCGTCCGCCTCGACACCTTCACCTGGCTCGGGCGCGACAAGGCGGGCGGCGTCTTCATCGCCGTCTGGATCATGGCGGTCTTCGCCATGATCCTGACCTTCGCCCTGACCCGGACCGCCTTCGGGCGTCGGGTCTTCGCCGTCGGCGGCAACGAGGAGGCGGCGGTGCTCTCCGGCATCCGCACGGACCGCGTGAAGACCGCCACCTTCGCCATTGCGGGCTTCGCGGCGGGGCTCGCCTCGATCATCGCGACATCGCGCGTGGCGCTGGGGCAGGCGGCGGCCGGGCAGGGCATGGAGCTGCAGGCCATCGCCGCCGTGATCCTGGGCGGCACCAGCATCTACGGCGGCTCCGGCGCGGTCTGGCGCAGCCTCGGCGGCGTCTTCCTGCTGGCGCTCATCAGCAACGGCTTCAACATCCTGAACGCCGATCCCTTCTACCGCGACCTCACCACCGGGCTGGTCATCCTCGCCGCGATCGGGATCAGCGCGGGCGGCAACCGGCGGTGAGCCGCCCCTGCCGGGCTTCACAGGGTCTCGCTGAGATTCGGGCGGCGATGCGCGCCGCCGCCATCGAGGACGAGAGGGACGCGGTCCGCCGCATGGTGGACGCCGCAGCGCTCCCGCCGGCGGACCGGGCCGCGATCGGCCGGCACGCGGCCGATCTGGTGCGCACCGTGCGCGCGAGCGGCACCGCCTCGATCATGCAGGGCTTCCTCGCCGAGTACGGGCTCTCCTCCCAGGAGGGCGTGGCGCTCATGTGCCTCGCCGAGGCGCTGCTCCGCGTCCCCGATACCGAGACCATCGACGCGCTGATCGAGGACAAGATCGCGGCGTCGGACTGGGCCGCGCATCTCGGCCATTCCAGCTCGCCGCTGGTCAACGCGTCGACCTGGGCGCTGCTGCTCACGGGCAAGGTGCTGGGCGAGGCGGAGGAGGGCCTCGCCGGCGCCCTGCACGGCGCGATCCGCCGCCTCGGCGAGCCCGTGATCCGCACCGCGGTCGCCCAGGCCATGCGCGAGCTCGGGCACCAGTTCGTGCTCGGCCGCGACATGGGCGAGGCCACGGCCCGCGCCGCTGAGCTGGAGGCGCAGGGCTACAGCTTCTCCTACGATATGCTGGGCGAAGCGGCGCGAACGGAAGCGGATGCGCGGCGCTACCACCTGGCCTATTCGGATTCCATCACCGCCCTCGCCGCCGCCGGCCGGGGGGAGCGCATCCGCGAGCGGCCCGGCATCTCGGTCAAGCTGTCCGCGCTCCACCCCCGCTACGAGTTCGCGCAGCGCGAGCGCGTAATGACGGAGCTTGCGCCCCGCCTCGGCGCGCTCGCCCTGCTCGCGAAGTCCGCCGACATCGGCCTCAACGTGGATGCCGAGGAGGCCGAGCGCCTCGACCTCTCCCTCGACGTCATCGAGGCGGTGCTCGCCGACCCCGCGCTCGGCGGCTGGGATGGCTTCGGCGTCGTCGTGCAGGCGTACGGCAAGCGGGCCCTGCACGTCATCGACTGGGTAGGCGCGCTGGCGCGGGCGCACGGACGCCGCGTCATGGCGCGCCTCGTCAAGGGCGCCTACTGGGACACCGAGATCAAGCGCGCCCAGACGCTGGGCCTCGCGGGCTTCCCTGTCTTCACCCGCAAGGCCGGCACCGATGTCGCCTACCTCGCGTGCGCGCGCAGGCTGCTGGGGATGGCGGATCGCCTCTACCCCCAGTTCGCGACCCACAACGCGCACACGGTGGCGGCCGTGCTGCACATGGCGGGCGGCCGCGACGACTTCGAGTTTCAGCGCCTGCACGGCATGGGCGAGGCCCTGCACGAAGCGGTGCGCGCGGCACACGGCGTCCGCTGCCGCATCTACGCGCCGGTGGGCGCGCACCACGACCTGCTCGCCTATCTCGTCCGCCGCCTGCTGGAGAACGGCGCCAACAGCTCGTTCGTGAACCAGATCGTGGACGAGAGCGTGCCGGCCGAGGAGATCGCGCGCGATCCCGTCGCTCTGGTGGAGGGGTTCGGCGGCACGGTCGCGAACCCCGCCATCGCGGCGCCTGCCGCCCTCTTTGCCCCCGCCCGCGGCAACGCGAAGGGCTGGGACCTCACCGATCCTCTCGCCGTCGAGGCCATCGAGGCGGCGCGCGCGCCGTTCCAGGCCGCCGTTTGGGAGGCGGCGCCGCTCATCGCGGGCAAGGTCGGAAGCGCCGCCAGCACGGAGGTGCGGAACCCGGCGCGGCCGGACGACATCGTGGGCACCGTGACGGAGGCCGCGCAGGCGGACATCGAGACGGCGCTCGAGGCAGCCGGAGGCGGCGCGGCGGAATGGGCCGCCGTGGGCGTCGAGGAACGGGCGCGCCTGCTCTGCCGCGTGGCCGATCTCTACGAGGCGCACGCGCCGGAGCTTTTCGCCATCGCCGCCCGAGAGGCCGGGAAGACCTTGCCCGACTGCGTGGCCGAGGTGCGCGAGGCCTGCGATTTCGCGCGCTTCTACGCGGGTGAGGCGCTGCGCCTCGGCCGCGAGGGCGGGCGCGCGCCCTGCGGCGTCATCGCCTGCATCTCGCCCTGGAACTTCCCGCTCGCGATCTTCTCCGGCCAGATTCTGGGCGCGCTCGCCGCCGGCAACGCGGTCCTCGCCAAGCCGGCGGAGCAGACCCCGCTCATCGCGGCGCGCGCGGTCCGGCTCATGCACGAGGCCGGCATTCCCGAGAGCACGGTGCAGCTCCTGCCCGGCGGCGGGGCGGTCGGCGCGGCGCTGGTCGGCGATCCCCGTATCAGCGGCGTCTGCTTCACCGGCTCGACAGCGACCGCGCGCCGTATCGACCGCGCGATGGCGGCGAACCTCGCGCCCGCCGCGCCCCTCATCGCGGAGACCGGCGGGCTCAACGCGATGATCGTCGATTCCACCGCGCTGCCCGAGCAGGCGGTGCGCGACATCGTGGCGTCGGCCTTCCAGAGCGCCGGCCAGCGCTGCTCGGCGCTCCGCGTGCTCTACGTCCAGCGCGAGGTCGAGGAACGCATCCTCACGATGCTCCTGGGCGCCATGGACGAGCTTCGCATCGGCGACCCCTGGGCGCTCGCCACCGACGTCGGCCCCGTGATCGACGCGGACGCGCGAAGCCGTATCGAGGCCCACTGCGCGCAGGCCCAGCGGGAAGGCCGCGTGCTCAAACGGCTCGCGGCGCCGGGGGAGGGGACGTTCTTCCCGCCCACCGTGCTCAGGGTGGAGGGCATCGAGGCGCTGGCCGGGGAGGTGTTCGGTCCCGTACTGCACGTGGCCTCCTTCGCCGCCGACGAGATCGACGCCGTGGTGGATGCCGTCAACGGCGCCGGCTACGGCCTCACCTTCGGCCTGCACACCCGCATCGACGACCGCGTGCAGCACGTCGTCGACCGGGTCCGCGCCGGCAACATCTACGTCAATCGCAACCAGATCGGCGCGGTGGTGGGCTCACAGCCCTTCGGTGGCGAAGGCCTGAGCGGGACCGGGCCGAAGGCGGGCGGCCCGCACTACGTGCGCCGCCTCACGGCCGACGCTGCGCCTGCAGGCGGCATGCCCGCCGGCGCGGAAGTGAGCGAGGCCCTGCTCGCCGCCGCCATCACCGATGCCGCGCGCGGCCTCGTCTTGCGCCCGCGCCGTGGCGATGGCGGCTGCTTCGCCCCGATGGACCTGCCGGGCCCCACCGGCGAGTCCAACCGGCTCTCGTTCGCGCCCCGCGGCGTGGTCCTCTGCCTCGGCCCCGGCGGGCCGGTGGTGCGGGCGCAGGTCGCAGCCGCCCGCGCGGCGGGGAACGCCGTCGTCGCGGTGGCCGCCGGCGCAAGCGGGGCGCTCACGGCCTCGGCCGACGACCCCCGCGTGGTCGTGCTGGACGGCCACGTGCCGCCGGCAGCGCTCGCCACGCTCGGCGGCATCGCCGCCGTCGCCTGCTGCGCGGCCCCCGATGCGCTCCGCGCGATGCGCGTAGCCCTTGCCCGGCGCGCCGGCCCCATCCTGCCGCTGATCGTGGACACGGATGCGCCCGAACGCTACGCGCTGGAGCGCCACGTCTGCGTCGATACCACGGCGGCCGGCGGCAACGCGTCGCTGCTGGCGCAAGCGGGCGGCTGACCGCGCCCGGCGTTCCGCGCTACCATCGGGCGGAGAGGCAGGGAGCCGCGGGCGGAGAGGCATGGGCTACACGATCGCCGAGAAGATCCTGGGGCGCGCGAGCCGCGCAGGCGTGCCCCTACCCGCCGGCACGGAGGTCGAGGTCAAGCCCGACTTCGTGCTGGGCTACGACTTCCCCGGCTACCTCGACCTGATCTTCAGGCAGATGAGGGAGGAGTTCGGCATCGAGCGCGTCGCCGAGCCGGAACGCTTCGCCCTCTTCATCGACCACATGGTGCCCGCCAACACGCCCAACGAGGAGGAGCTTCACATCGTCACCCGCACCTGGTGCGCGGACAACGGCGTGAAGCTCCACGAGCGCGAGGGCATCGGCCATCAGGTCGCGGCGGAGGCGGGCTACGCCGTGCCGGGCGGCTTCGTCGTTCACTTCGACGGCCACGTGGCGCAGCTCGGCGCCTTCGGCACGCTCGCCATCGGCATCCACACGCAGCTCCTCGAGGCCTTCGTCCGCGAGCGGATCGACTTCACCGTGCCCGAGACCACGCGGGTGAACCTCACCGGCGCGCTCAGCCCCGGCGTCATGGCCCGCGACGTCTTTCACCACCTGGTGCGCGTGCTCGGCCCCCGCTCCTGCCGCTTCCAGGTGCTGGAGCTGGGCGGGCCGGCGCTCGGCGATATCTCGCTGGAGGGCCGCCAGACCATCACCGGGCTCGCCATGTTCACCGGCGCGCTGACGGCGATCTGCAACCCGGACCGCCTCGCGCTCGACCACGCGAGAGCCCACGTGAACCTGCCCTTCGAGCCGCAGGCGAGCGACGCGGACGCCACATACGCCGCGCTCCACGAGGTCGATCTCACCGGTCTCGCTCCCGTAGTTGTGGTGCCGCCCAACCCGGCCGCGACGGCCGACCTCGCGGACCACGCCGGCCTCGCCGTGCAGGCCGGCTATCTCGGCTCCTGCGCCTCCGGCCGGCTCGAGGACCTGCGGGCCGCCGCGGCGGTGCTCAAGGGCCGCCGCGTGGCGCCCGGCTTCCAGCTCCACGTCGTGCCGACGAGCCAGGCCATCATGGCCGACGCCGCCCGCGAGGGCCTGCTCACGACGCTGATCGAGGCCGGCGCCTTCGTCACCTCGTCCTCCTGCGATTACTGCTACGGGCGCATCGCCACCATGACCGCAGGCCAGCGCGCGGTCTCCACCGGCACGCTCAACGTCACCGGGCGCATGGGGAGCCCCGACTCCGAGATCTACCTCTGCAACGCCGCGGCGGTGGCGGCGTCGGCGCTGGAAGGGCGGATCGCCGACCCCCGCCCCTACCTCACGCACGCCGCGGAGGCGGGCGCGTGAGCCTCGCGTCGTTGCGCGGCCGCGTGGCCTACGTCTTCGCGGAGGCGGACTTCGACGTGGACCAGATCGTGGGCGTGGACAACATCCGCCTGACCAATGCGGACGCGCTCGCCGCCTGCGCCATGCGCCGCTTCGACCCCGGCTTCGCGGACAAGGTCGCGCCCGGCGACGTCATCGTCGGCGCCGAGAATTTCGGCTACGGCCATCCCCACTTCGCGCCGATGATCGGGCTCCGGCGCTTAGGCATCCGTGCCGTGATCGCGGAGTCCTTCGCCACCGGCTACTGGCGGGAGGAGATCGCCGAGGGTTTTCCGCAGATCGCCTGCCCCGGCATCACCGGCCTGGTCGCGCGCTGGGACGAGGTCGAGATCGACTGGGAGGCAACCCAGGTCCGCAATCTCAGCCGGGGCGGCACGCTCCCCATCGCCCCCTATTCCACCGCCGAGCGCGGCATGCTGCAGGCCGGCGGCCTCATCCCCTACCTCCGCGAAAAGCTCGCGGCAGACGGGGGCTGAGGCCGCGCCCCGTCACGCTCCGGCGCGGTACTTCTCCGGCATCTGCGGGCTGTTGGCGGGATTGGTGTCGTGCTTTGCCAGCCGGGTCACCACGCCCGCGCCCACGAGCGGCGCGAGCGCCGCCTCCAGCGCGTCCGCCGTCTCCTTCGCGTAGACCGCCGCGCCGCCCACGTGGAGCGAGAACGATTTGACGTACTTCGCCCGCTTGGCCGCATCCGCGATCACCGCCTTGGTCCAGGCATAGAGGGGGTAGTGCTCGACGCCCCGCGCCTCGGCTTCCGCGCAGTAGCCGGCGAAGGCGTCGTACTGGCAGACGAGCGCGGCATCGTGGGCGGCGAGGATGTCGCGGAGCGGCCCGAGCCCCGCATGCGCCGCCCCCGCCCGCGCCGCCCCGGCGGCCTCCTCGGCCAGATCGACGCGAAGCTGGTATTGCCACTCCTCGCCCGCTGCCTCCGCTTGTCGCGCGGGTCGTTGCACCGTCATAGCAAGTCGTCCCATTTCCGCTTGCTGCTAGGGATAATGTTGCCATTAGAATGGGATATCGTCACCTAGGTCTCTTGGCGAAGATATGCTGCCGAAGTCTTGTGGGGGTTCGGGGGGAGTCTGATCCAGCCCAAAGTGCTTGAGTTCGAGCAGCCCATAGGTATTCGGAGATGTACGCGTGAAGATGTCTCCACGGCGCACATAGGCAGCCAAAGAACCTGTAAGGGATGCCTTGTTCTGACGGGTGAGATCTCTTCCGAGATGTCGAAGCAGTTCATCGATGTGGACAGGTGTACCAAGCCTCAGGATCACCTCTCGCGCTTGTGCTACAGAACTACCGCTTCTCAGAGCAGTCTCATCAGACCGCGTGTCCTCCGCAGCCCTCTCCACAGCTCTGAGAATATCTTTCAGAGCACTCAGATAAACCTTCGCGGCCTCCAACTTCTTCTCAAGTGATTGAATTTCCGCCTCTTTTCTCTTGATCTTTGCCTCAATGACGGATCGCTCTGACATGATGTCGACTCCCGCATGTGATGTATGGTACATACCATATCACAGATCGTGCTCGGAGTCGCGGACGATGCCGCTCGAATTGTCACAAAGCCCCACTTATCGAGGCACAATGGATCGCCTGGAGGAACTGCGTCGAACAAGTAGTCAGGGCTCAGAATATTGGCTAGCAAGGGAAATTCAGGAAACTCTGGGCTACAAGGGATGGCGGAGCTTTGAGGGTGTGATAGATCGCGCAAGGGCGTCTATGTTGGCAAACGAGGTTTTGCCGTCACATCATATTGTCGAGACAAGCAAAATGATGGCAATCGGAAATGATGGCAGACGTTCAGAGCGCGACTTCTTCCTCTCGCGCGCCGCATGCTATCTCATCGCGATGAATGGCGACCCCTCCAAGCACGAAATTGCTGCGGCGCAAGCATACTTCGCTGTGCAGACAAGAGAGCGAGAGGTTGAAGCTACTGCAAGTGAAGATGAGAAACGGTTAGATTTGCGTGAGAAGATCAAGAAGTCCCACAAAAACGTTAGTAAAGTTGCAAGTCAGGCCGGGGTAACGAGCCGAAAACAGCCCATTTTCCACGATGCTCGATATCAAGGTCTTTATGGAATGTCTGCACGTGAAATGAAGAATCGAAAGGGCATTAGGCAGAAGGACAGTGCTTTCGACCATATGGGCGCGCTTGAACTATCTGCAAATGATTTTCAAATGAATTTAGCTGCTGAAACAATTGAAAAGGAAAGCGTCCGAGGTGAAACAAAGGTAATCCAGAAGAATAAACAAGTTGCTCAGCGGGTTCGACAAACGATGATTGATAGTGGATCACGTCCACCAGAGGAACTTCCAGCAGAGGAGCCAATCAAGGACGTCAAAAGAAGAGTGAAGAACCAAAAGAATCTTGATGGCGACTCCGGTCGATAGCCTCCGTGACCTTCAGTATATATTCTGATGATAAGAAGTAAATATGGTAGTGGCCCAGTGGCTGAATTCAAGCAATTGTACCGGACAGCACCACTTACCTCGTTGGCTTGAAGCTCACTTGTTCCCGTTGCTGATGTGTTCAGTCCGTTAGTCGGCTTTCACAGCTGACATAAGGGCCGAGTGCATCACCGCCTATAACGGTGAGTCTACTTTGTCGCTCGCGCGGCGAACGCGTAAGCTCTGTTGCGGCGCCGAGGGGCCAGGGCCGAGGGGGCTCGGGCTCACTCTCCGCCCCGGTGCCCGCCTGTGACCTCTTCTCGCTTCCGGCCCCACCACGCGCTCGGCCTCGCGGCCGCGCTTGCCTTCGCGCTCTTCCCGATCTTCTGGATGGTGTCGACCTCGCTCAAGCCGTTCGGCGAGTGGGCGGCGGTGCCGCCGCCCTGGGTGCCGCGCGATCTCACGCTCGGCAACTACGCGCCCCTCTACATGCGCTACGAGGAGAGCTACGTCACCGCGCCCCGGACCGGGCTCGGCGCCATTCTGGATTCCTGCATCATCGCCGGCGGCACCACGGCGCTGGCGCTGGTCATCGGCCTCATGGCGGCGATCGGCTTCTCCCGCTACCGCGCGGGCAGCGACCGGCTTGCCATCGGGATCCTCGCCGTCCGCGCGGTGCCGCCGATCACGCTGGCGATCCCGGCGCTCTTCCTCTTCACCTCCTTCGGCCTGCGGGACACGCACATCGGCATCATCTTCGTCCACACCGCTTTTGGCGTGCCCTTCGCCTTCTGGATGCTGAAGAGCTTCATCGACGAGGTGCCGCCCGCCATCGAGGAGGCCGGCATGATGGACGGCATGAGCCGCCTGCGCGCGCACCTCGTCGTCACCGTGCCGATGATCCGGGGCGGCCTCGCCGTCACCGGCCTCTTCATCTTCATCCTCACCTGGAACGAGTTCCTGCTCACGGTCACGCTGAGCGACAAGCTCATCGTCACCGTGCCGATCTACCTGCACCATCACACCGGCGTCTACGGCGTGCAGGCGGCGCTTGCGGTGGCGGCCGCGCTCCCCATCGTCTTCTTCGGCTTCATGATTCAGAAGCACCTCGCCCGCGCATTCACGCTCGGCGCGATCAAGCAGTAGGGGGCCGTCTCAGCCGAGTGCGGCGTCGACCTCGCCGAGGATCGTGTCGAGGATCGCGATGGCATCGCCGATCTGCCCGGCGTCGATGCAGAGCGGCGGGCCGATCAGCATGCCGTTGAGACAGGTCCTGGCTTCCAGCCCCTGCTCCAGCAGCCGGCGCTTGATGAGGTCGTTCACCGCCCCGTGGTTCGGCGCGGTCGAGAACGGCGCGTCGGTGGCGGGGTCGGCGGTCAGCTCGATCGCGCCCAGCAGGCCGAGCGAGCGCACGTCCGAGACGCTCGGATGCCGCGCCTTCAGCCCGTCCAGCCCCTCCGCCAGCACCTTGCCCATCCGCGCCGCGTTCTCGATCAGCCCATCGTTCTCGTAGGCGTCGAGCGCCGCGCACGCGGCGGCGCAGGCGATGGGGTTGCCGGTCTGCGTCGAGCCCAGCGGGAACCACGCGTCGTCGAAGCTGGCGGCGACGTGGGGGCGCATGAGCACGGCCCCCATCGGGATGTAGCCCGACGTGATGCCCTTGGAGACCGCCATCAGGTCCGGCACCACGTCCCAGTGCTCGATGCCGAACCAGCGCCCGGTGCGGCCGAAGCCGCAGATCACCTCGTCCGCGATCATCAGGATGTCGTAGCGGTCGCAGATCTCGCGCAGCATGGGGAAGTACTCGGGCGGCGGCTTGATCCCGCCGCTCGCCGCCGTCATCGGCTCGACGATGACCGCAGCGATCTGCCCCGGCCCCTCGCGCTCGATCACCTCTTCCACGCTCTTCGCGCACTGCACCCCGCAGCCGGGGTAGGAGAGCGAGAACGGGCAGCGATGGCAGTAGGGGTCGAGGAAGCGGACGATGTTCGGGTGGTCGTAGCCGACGGCGAGCCGCCGCGGATCGCCGCTCGCGCTGAGCGAGCCCGACGTGGTGCCGTGGTAGGAGCGGTACTTGGCCAGGATCTTGCGCCGGCCGGTGACGAGGCGGGCCACGGTCATCGCGATCTCCGTGGCCTCGCTGCCGCTGCCCGTGAAGAAGGCGGTCTGGATATCGCCCGGCGCGATCTCCGCGAGCTTGCGGCCGAGCCGCTCGCGCGCGGCCGTGGTGTGGTGCGGGCCGATGTAGCAGAGCCTGCCGGCCTGCTCCTGGATCGCCGCGATCACCCCGGGATGCTGGTAGCCGAGATTGACGTTCACCAGCTGCGACGAGAAGTCGAGGTAGCGCTTGCCCGCCGTGTCGTAGAAGTAGGCGCCCTCGCCGCTTTCCATCTCGATCACGGTGTCCACCGCGTTCTGCGCGGCCCAGGGGATGATGTCGTAGCGCCGGTTCGCGCCGGCCGTCACGGATTCGCTCATGTCTCCCTCCTGCGTCCTCCGGCACCCGCCTCCGCTGCGGCGGCCGCTAGCGCGCGGCCACCACCATGATCTCGACCGTGAAGGCGGGCGTCGCCAGCTTGCTCTCGACGCAGGCCCGGCAGGGCGGGTTCTCCTTGTCCACCCAGGGGTCCCACACGCTGTTCATCTCGTTGAAGGTCGAGATGTCCGAGAGCCAGACGTTGGCGGTGAGCAGCTTGTCCTTGGATGACCCCGCCTTCTCCAGCAGGGCCTCGATCTTGGCGAGGATCTGCCGGGTCTGGCCGGCCACGTCCTGGCTGGTGTCGTCCGCCACCTGGCCGGCGAGGTAGACGCGGTCGCCGTGCACCACGGCCTGGCTCATGCGGGGGCCTACGTCGAAGCGCTGGATCGTCATGTCTGGTCTCCGTTTCCTGCGGTTGGTCGTCGGTTCGATGGTAGCGGGCAACGCGCCGTCACGCACCGGCGCGGGCGTGGAATTCCCGTGCCGCGTCGGTGACGGCCCGGATCGTCCGATAGCCGGCGCCGTTCACCAGCAGCTCCCGGCCCAGCAGCAGGGCAGGGCGCTCGCAGGCGGCGCGGCGGTCGGGGTCGTCGATCAATTCGAAGTCGATGTTGTGGGCGATCCCGAGAATCCGGCGGATCATCTTGGCGGCACCGAAGCGGATCGTATCGGTGAGCAACGCGGCGATCGCGTCGTCCCGCGCCTGCTCCAGCGAGGCTTCGCCCTCGGGCCCCGCGAAGAGCGCTGCCGGATAGGCGCCGCCCGTGCGCCCGGCCCAGAGCGCGCCATAGCATTCGGCAAAGGCGTGCCAGAAGGCTTCCGCGGTCTCCAGCACCCAGTCCCTGTAGGCGGTGCGGTCGTCCGCCTCGGTCGCGTGGCCGTCCTGGCTGAAGTAGTTGAGCAGCAGGTTGCCGACGAAGGCGCCGGTGTCGAACCCCATCGGCCCGAAGAAGGCGAACTCGGGGTCGATCACCCGCGTGTCGTCCTCCGTCACCATGATCGAGCCGGTGTGCAGGTCGCCGTGGATCAGCGCCTCCGCGTTCCCCATGAACCTGCACTTGAGGCCGGAGACGGCGCGCTTCAGCTCCGCGTCGGCGCGAACGGCGGCGGCGAGGTCGTCGAGCTGCGGCGAGGTCCACCAGTTGTTGTCGTGGACCATGTAGGGCTCGGTGAAGATCAGGTCCTCGGTGATGTTGCAGAGCGCCGTGTTGCCGCAGAAGAGAGCGACGCGCGCCTTCTTCTCGGCAGCATTCATGCCGAGGTCCGAGGTGAAGAAGAGCGTGCGCGCCATGTATTCCGCCATGTCGGTGGCGGCCCGCGGGTAGCGGATGCCCTGGATCATGCCGCGCCGCATGATGATGTGGGGCTCCAGCAGCTCCATCACCGTCAGCATCAGCACCGGGTCGAAGTGGTGGACGGCGGGCGTGAGCCCCGGCGCGTGGCGGCCGTGCTCGACCAGCGCCTCGTGCTCGAAGAACGCGCGGTCGAGCGGCAGCGGCCAGCTCTCGCCCACCAGCCGCACGTAGGGCAGCGCCTGCTTCACGCAGAGCCCGCCGGCGGGGCCGCGCACGATGAAGACGAGGTTGAGATTGCCGTCGCCGACCTCCTCCACCCGCCAGTCGTCCGCGCCGCCGCCGAGCCGCGCGCCGAGCGCGGGCAGCCCCGCGAGATAGGGCGCGAGCGTCTCCACGTCGAGGGCCCTGTAGCCCTCCGGCACCTGAATGGCGGTCTGTTCCGAACTCACGGTCTGGCCGGTCCCTGCCGTTGGCGCGCCTGACCATAATCGATCGGCGCGGTGCCGCGAAGGCATCCCGAGGTTGCCGCCGCTCCGCAGGGTGGTTGCGACCGGGGACTTGGGCTAGGAGTCCGCCGTCATCTGCCGGAGAGTACCCCCATGTCCGCTCCCGCCTCCAAGCCCCCCGTCGCGGCCCGCAGACCCGTCACGTCGACGCTGCACGGGATCAGCCGCAGCGACGACTACGCCTGGCTCAAGGATCCCGACTGGCAGCGGGTCATGCGCGAGCCCGATGCGCTCGACCCGGATATCCGCGCCTACCTGGAGGCCGAGAACGATCACGCGCAAGCCTTCCTCGCGCCCCACGAGGCGCTGCGGGAGGCGCTCTACGCCGAGATGCGCGGGCGCATGAAGGAGGACGAGTCATCGGTGCCCGCGCCGGACGGGGCGTGGGCCTACTACGTCCGCTACGCCGAGGGCGGCGAGCATCCGCTCTACTGCCGCGCCCCGCACGAGGACGAGACGGCGGAGGTGCTGCTGCTCGACGGCAACCGAGAGGCCGAGGGCGAGGCCTACTTCAGGATCGGCGACTGCGAGCACAGCCACGACCACCGCCGCCTCGCCTACACCCTCGATCTCAACGGCTCGGAGCGCTACCGCCTCTTCGTCCGCGACATCGCATCGGGCGCGGTCGTCGACGGGCCCGTCGAGGACGCCCACGGCGAGGCCATCTGGGCGGCCGACGGCGAAACCGTCTTCTACACCGTGCTCGACGAGAACCACCGCCCCTACCAGGTGCGCCGCCACCGGGTCGGCAGCGATCCGGGCGCGGACCCGGTGGTCTACGAGGAGGCCGATCCGGGCTTCTTCATCAGAATCGGCGAGTCCGAGAGCCGTCGCTTCGTGATGATCTCGGCGCACGACCACACGACCTCCGAGGTTCACCTGATCGATTCCGCCGCGCCCGAGAGCGCGCCCCGCGTCGTCGCTGCGCGGGAGCGCGGCGTCGAGTACGATGTCTCCCTGCGTGGCGGGCTGCTCTACATCCTCACCAACGCCGACGGCGCGACCGACTTCAAGATCATGACCGCACCGCTGGAGACGCCGGGCCGCGCGGCGTGGCGCGACTGGCTCCCCCACGAAGCCGGAACCTACGTCCGCAGCCAGCTTCTCTTCGCCGGCCACCACGTGCGGCTGGAGCGCGTCGGCGGCCTGCCGCGCGTCGTCGTCACCGATCTGGGGGACGGCGCGGCCCACGCGATCGTCTTCGAGGAGGAGGCCTACGACCTCGTGCTGCTGCCCGGCTACGAGTTCGAGACCGCGACTCTCCGCTTCGTCTACAGCTCGATGACGACGCCGCGGCAGACCTACGACTACGACATGCGCACCCGCGCCAGAACGCTGCGCAAGACCCAGGAGGTGCCGAGCGGGCACGATCCCGCCGCTTACGTCACCCGCCGGCTCTCGGCCGTGAGCCACGACGGCGCCCGCGTGCCGGTCTCGCTCCTCCACCGCCGCACGACACCGCTCGACGGCTCCGCGCCGCTCCTCCTCTACGGCTACGGCTCCTACGGCCACGCGATCCCGGCGGCATTCTCCACCAACCGGCTCAGCCTGGTGGATCGCGGCTTCGTCTACGCCATCGCCCACATCCGGGGCGGCTCGGACTGCGGCTACGGCTGGTACCTCGACGGCAAGCTCGCGAAGAAGACCAACACCTTCGCCGACTTCATCGTCGCCGCCGAGCACCTGATCGCCGAGCGCTACACAGCCAAGGGGCGGATTGCGGCCCACGGCGGCAGCGCCGGCGGCATGCTGATGGGAGCGGTCGCCAACATGCGGCCCGACCTCTTCGCCAGCATCGTCGCCGAGGTGCCCTTCGTCGACGTGCTCAACACCATGTGCGACGCGGATCTCCCGCTGACGCCGCCGGAATGGCCGGAATGGGGCAACCCCATCGAGGACGAGGACGCCTACCGCACCATCGCCGCCTACGCGCCCTACGAGAACGTGACGGCCCAGGCCTACCCGGCGATCTTCGCGACGGCGGGCTTGACCGACCCGCGCGTGACCTACTGGGAGCCGGCGAAGTGGGTGGCGAAGCTGCGCCACCTCAAGGCCGGCGACCAGCCGCTGCTGCTGCACACCAACATGGAGGCCGGCCACGGCGGCGCCTCCGGCCGCTTCCGCCGGCTGGTCGAGGTCGCGATGGCCTACGCCTTCGTCCTCGCCGTCGCCGGCAAGGCGCAGCTCACGCCTTCCTGAAGCGCCTGCCGTACATCGTGCGCCCGTAGAAGTTGAACCACCTTCGCGCCTCCGTATCCTGAAACGGGTAGTCCGCCCCGAGCTGCCGCGCGGTGACGAGGCCGGTGACGAAACAGGTCTCCTGGCTGTTGATGAGCGTGTGCGCGCCGCAGTGCCAGGTGCGCCGCCTGCCCTGCACGAAGCGGAACAGGTGGATCAGGACCGCGATGTGACGCACGTCGTGCACGATGTGCTGAAACCACCATCTCTTGATGATCTTGTTCTCGTCGATGCGGCTGATCGGGTTGTAGGTCACGAGGCACGGCTTGTCCGAGCGGTTCGCCCAGGGCTGCTGGTTGTGCATGATGTAGGTGATCTCGTAGTTGTCGGGCCTCGCGCCGTACTGCTCGATGTGGTTGCTCCGGGTGGCGAGGGGCTTCGCCTCGTTGTCCGGCAGGATCGAGCCGTCCGAGTGAACGATCGTGTGGTTGTGCAATTCGCTCTCGTAGCGGATCGAGGACAGGATAACGCTCTCCAGCACGGTCGGTTTGTCGAGCATCATCAGCGTCTGGTTCGCGTTGCACGCGAAGACCACGTCGTCGAACGTCTCCGTCCCGCCGCTCTCGTCCTCCACGACGACGCCGGATGAGCGCCGAAGGACCCTTCGCACCGGCCGCTCCAGGTAGATCTTGTCTTTGAAGCCGGCCGACATGGTTTCGTAGATGCGCCGCGTGCCGCGCTCCCAGGTCTGCATCGGCGTCGCGCTTTCGATGTCGAAGAACTCCAGGTAGCGCGAGAAGAGCGAGGCCGGCATGTCGAACACGTTCGTCGCCATCAGGAAATTGACGAACATGGGTTTCAGAATCTTGTACCTGAAATCGCCGGAGAACCTGCCCAGGTTGAGGACCGTTCCCATGCTGACGTAGTTGTAGGGGTTGAGCGCGTTGAGCAGCCTGGATCTTGACCGGTTGAGCCGGCCGAACCGCTTCAGGCGCTTCAGGAGCCGCTGGAACTTCGCGATCTCGGGCTGCAACTGCCGCCTGATGTCGGAATCGAAATCGTGCGCGTAAATCCCGCCCCGGTACTTCACGCTATAGCTGAAGCGGGTATCGACCAGCTCGATGCCGTGCTGCTGCATGAGCAGGAGAATGTGGTGGTAGACCGAGGGGATGCAGGCGGTGACGGAAATGTCGAACGGTATCGACGTGCCGTCGTCCTGCGGCATGTCGGCCGTGATGGCGTTGCCGCCCACCTGCGCCTGCGCCTCGAACAGCCGGAAGTCGAAGCGCTCGGGCTGCCGATGCAGCGCCCAGGCCACACCCAGCCCCGATATTCCGCCGCCGACGATGGCGATCCGTCTCGTCACCCCGGTGCCCCGCTCCCCCGCACGACGCCCCACACTACCACCGTCCGTGACTACTCGAACCGGGGTCCGCGGCCTACACCAGCGGCATCACCTCGCGGGCGAAGCGTTCCATCGAGCCGCGCCGGCTCTCGGCGGCCCGGCCCGGCTGCGCGGTGTTGATGGCGAATTGCGTGACGCCGATCTCCCGGTAGCGCCGTACCTGACGGGCCACCTGCTCGGGCGTGCCCACCAGTTGATGCTCCAGGAAGGGCGGCAGGTTGGCCGGGTCGGCCATCGCCTCCATCCGCTCCATCTGCTGCACGTTGCGCTCGTAGGTGGGCACGTCCTTCCACGGGTTGGCGTGGGTCTCGTAGTGCGCCACCACCGCGCGGAAGAATTCGGCGAGGCAGGCAATCGCCTCCTCCTTCGCTTGCGCCTCGTCGTCGGCGATGAAGCAATGGACCCAGAGCGGGATGTTGGCGTCCGCCCGCCCGCCCCTGACTGCCGTGACCGCCTTCCACGCGCCGATGGAATCGGCGTTCTGTGGCAAGGGCGAGGCCGACGTGCAGAGCAGGCCGAGCCCCATCTCCGCCATGCGCTCGGCCGTGCCGGGGTTGTTGCAGGCGCCGTAGAAATGGATGCGCTCCCGCGCCGGGCCCGGCCGGAGCGTCACCTGGCGCGGGATCGTGGCGTGCGTGCCCTCGTAGCGGAAGGGCGCGCCGCGCAGCAGCCCGTCGGCGATCTCGTAGTGCTCGCGAAAGAGGTCTCGCGAGTGCGCCATGTCGATGGCGCGGGCGGCGTACTCGATGCGGGCCACGCCGCGCCCGAGCCCGATATGCAGCTCGGCGTCGGTCATGATGCTCAGCATCGCCAGCTCTTCCGCGAAGCGCACCGGCTCGTACCAGGGCAGCACGATGACCGCGGTGCCGAGCCCGAGGCCGGGGCAGGCAGCCGCGACATGGCTGAGGAAGAGCAGCGGCGAGGGCGAGGGGTAGTAGTCGGTGAAGTGATGCTCCAGCAGCCAGACGCTGCCGAAGCCCAGCGACTGCCCGTAGCGGCAGTCCTCCAGCATCTCGCGATAGCGCTCGCGGTCGCCGGCGGGGCCGTCCTGCGCCGCCGGCATCACCGGGCCCACGGTAAAGCCGAAGGCCGCGCCCGTGCGTTCGCTCATGCCCCAGTCCTAGCGGACGCGCCCCGGCGCCCGCAACCGGGAGACCGGCCGCGCGGAGGGGAGGGGGCAGGCGCCGCGCGCGCCCTCGCCCCCCGGAGACTGCGCCGCTACTTGCCGATGACCCCGCAGGCGATGCGGGGGCCGGCGGCGCCGGCCGGATCGGTCACGTAGTCGTCCGGTCCCTCGTGGATCACGATCGCCGCGCCGTCCTCGTCGAACAGCGCGTCGTCGAGCCGGAGCAGCGTGTTCAAGACCTCGATCTCCAGCGTGCCCGAGGCCGGCACGTGGATGTTGGGCATGTCGCCCGCGTGCATCCCCTCAGGGTTGTTGATGCCGTGCTTCTTGCCCTCCGGGTTGAAATGCCCGCCGGCGGACTTGAAGGGCGGCTCGCAGACGCCTACCGCATGAACGTGGAAGGCGTGGGCGCCCGCCGGCAGGTTCTCGAGCGTCGCGTGCAGGAGCGTGCCCTGCGGCGTCTCGCTCAGCGTCACCGTGCCGACCGACTCTCCGTTCGCGTTCATCATCGCAGCCCGCGCCTGTTCTGCCGCGCTCGCCCCCTGGGTGGCCGCGACCAGTGTGGCGGCGGCCAGGAAGATGCTGGCTCCCGTCAGTTTCATCATTGTCCTGTCCTCGTCGTTGGCGTTCGGGTACTCGGATGATGTGGTCGTTCGCCGGCCGGGTTCGACCGCGCCGGCCCTGTCGCG
Organism: Rhodospirillales bacterium; assembly: GCA_028818855.1. Taxonomy (GTDB): domain Bacteria; phylum Pseudomonadota; class Alphaproteobacteria; order UBA828; family UBA828; genus WTGU01. The sequence goes on along the minus strand of JAPPMY010000091.1, from coordinate 11,692 downwards.
CGGCGGAAATCGGCTCGCTTGGCCGCTCATTCTATACCGTTGGCCCGCTGAAGCTCGCGCACGTAGAGGATGATCCTGAGCGTGTCCTTGTCCGAGACGCCGTCCACCGGCGCCATGTCGCCGAAGGGCCAGTGGTGGGCGCGAACACCGTTGCGCACGGCGAGGATGAACGAGATGTCGGCATGGTGGTTCGGCTCGTAGATCCGGTGGACCAGCGGCGGCCCCTGGTCCGAGCCGGTCGCGTGGGGCCCGTGGCAGGTCATGCAGTTCTCCTCGAACAGCGCCTGGCCCGCCTTCGCCTCGGCGGAGAGCGCCGGGATCGTGATGGTCACGGCGGCGCCGTCGGAGTGCGCCGGCGCGCCGGCGAACCACTGTGTCCACCCGACCACGCCTGCGATCGCCGCGGCCGCGAGCGCGACGAGGTAGAGCTTGTCCTTCAAGACCTTCATCATCGTTCGCCTCCGCTGGCCGGGCCGGCGAGGTCGTCCAGGATAGGGCAGTCGGGCCGCGCGTCGCCGTGGCAGCGCTCCACGAGGGTGGCGAGCGTGCCGCGCAGCCCCTCCATCTCCGCGATCTTGCGGTCGATCCGCCGCAGGTGCGCTTCCGCCAGCGCCTTCACGTCGGCGCTCGCCCGCTCGCGGTCCTCGTAGAGCGAGAGCAGCGTGCGGCACTCCCTGATCGAGAATCCGAGCGAGCGCGCACGGGCGAGAAACCGCAGCTTGTGCACGTCGGTCTCGACGAAGGCGCGATAGCCGTTCTCGCCCCGCACCGGCCGGACGAGGCCGATGTCCTCGTAGTAGCGGATCGTCTTGGCGGACAGCCCGCTCGCTTGCGCAACGTCGCCGATCTTCATCGCCGCCTCCGCGTGACTCCCATAAAGGCTCCTGTGACTGGAAGGTCAAGGCCGCGAGACCCCTTGACCTTCCAGTTACTGGAATTCCTACCTTCGCGTGAGGAGAGGGACCCGGCGAGGCCAACGGTGGACTGCCACACACCCGTCGAGGACGCGGCGCGCGATCCCGTCTGCGGCATGACGGTGCAGCGCGACGGCGCCCGCCACACGGCCCGGCACGGGGGGCGGACGTTCTATTTCTGCTGCGCCCGGTGCAGGGAGCGGTTCATCGCGACGCCGGAGGACTTCCTGAACGGCCGCCCTGCGCCCGCGCCTGCGCCCGAGGGGAGCCTCTACACCTGTCCGATGGACCCCGAGATCGTGCAGCCCGTGCCCGGCGACTGCCCGATCTGCGGCATGGCGCTTGAACCCATGGTGCCGGCGGCCGATGCGGGGCCCTCGCCCGAGCTGGGCGACCTGCGGCGCCGGCTCCGGCTTGCCGCGCCGCTCGCGGGCGCCGTGTTCGCGCTGGAGATGGGGAGCCACGCCGGCATCCCCTTCGACGCCTGGCTCGGCCCGCGCCTCTTCGTCGCCCTGCAATTCCTGCTGGCGACGCCCGTGCTCTGGATCGCCCGCGCGTTCTTCCTGCGCGGGCTGGCCTCGGTCCGCAACCGCTCGCCCAACATGTGGACGCTGATCGCGCTCGGCACCGGTGCCGCCTGGCTCTTCAGCCTGGCAGGGCTGCTCGCGCCGGGCATCTTCCCTGTCGCGGTTCTCGGCCCGGGCGGGCAGCCGCCGGCCTATTTCGAGGCGGCGGCGGTGATCCTGGTGCTGGTGCTGGTCGGGCAGCTCATGGAAACGGCCGCCCGCGAGCGGACGGGCGATGCCATCCGCGCGCTCATGGGCCTCGCGCCCAAGACCGCGCGCCGCCTGGAGCAGGGTGGCGAGGCCGACGTGCCGCTCGACGCCGTCCGCCCCGGCGACCTGCTCCGCGTGCGCCCCGGCGAGAGCGTGCCCGTGGACGGCCTCGTGAGCGAGGGCAGCGCCACCGTCGACGAGAGCATGCTCACCGGCGAGCCGCTGCCCGTGGAGAAGACGCCGGGCGATCCGCTGACCGGCGGCACGCTCAGCAAGTCCGGCAGCCTCGTGATGCGGGCGGAGCGCGTCGGGCCTGAGACCACGCTCGCCCGTATCGTCGCCCTGGTGGCCCAGGCCCAGCGCAGCCGCGCGCCGATCCAGGCGCTGGCCGACCGGGTCGCCGGCGTCTTCGTGCCGGCCGTGGTCGCCGTCGCCGTGCTCGCTGCCATCGGCTGGTCGGTGGCCGGCCCCGCGCCCGCGCTGGCCTACGCACTGAGCGCGGCGGTGAGCGTGCTCATCATCGCGTGCCCCTGCGCGCTCGGGCTGGCGACGCCCATGTCGATCATGGTGGCGGCCGGGCGCGGCGCCCGGGCCGGCGTGCTGGTGCGCGATGCCGAGGCGCTGGAGCGGCTCGCCGGGGCCGACCTGCTGGTCGTGGACAAGACCGGCACCCTGACCGAGGGCCGGCCCACCGTGACCGACGTGATCCCGCTGGCCGGTCTCGACCGCACCCGGCTGCTCGCGCTCGCAGCGGCGCTGGAGCGGAGCGCACAGCACCCCCTCGCCGACGCGGTCGTGGACGCGGCCGAGGCGGCGGGCGCCCCCTACCTCGGGGTGAGCGACGTGGACTCCCTGGCCGGCCGGGGCGTGCATGGCCGTGTCGCGGGCCACGACGTCGCGCTCGGCAACGCCGCCATGATGCGGGCCCTGGGCGTCGCGCTCGGCGCACACGAGGCAGAGGCAGGCGCGCTGGAGGGCGAGGGCAAGACGGTCGTGTTCGTGGCCGTGGACGGCGTGCTCGCGGGCGTGATCGCGGTCGCCGACAGGGTGCGGGAGAGCGCCCCCGCTGCGATGCGGGAGCTTGAAGCGATGGGCCTTCGCGTCGTCATGGCGAGCGGCGACAGTCCCCGCGCGGCCGCCCTCGTCGCGGGCGCCCTCGGCATCGGCGAGGTGCACGCAGCCCTCGTGCCGGAGGAGAAGGCCGCCCTCGTCGAGCGGTTTCGCGGGCAGGGCCTGACCGTCGCCATGGCCGGCGACGGGGTGAACGACGCCCCGGCCCTGGCGTCGGCGGACGTCGGCATCGCCATCGGCACCGGCGCGGACATCGCGCTGGAGAGCGCGGGCATCACGCTGGTCAAGGGTGACCTGCGCGACATCGTGCGCGCCCGCCGGCTCGCGCGCGCGACCCTGGGCAACGTGCGCCAGAACCTCTTCCTCGCCTTCGTCTACAACGCCCTGGCCATCCCCGTCGCAGCCGGCGTGCTGTTCCCTCCCTTCGGCATCCTGCTCTCGCCCATGATCGCCGCCGCCGTGATGAGCCTCTCCTCGGTCTCCGTCATCGGCAACGCGCTCAGGCTGCGTGCGGCGCGGGTCTAGGGGCGGCGGCGTGCGCTGGGTGGGACGGGCCATCGGCGCCGCGGCGGCGGTCGTCGCCGGCTGGCTGCCGGCCAGTCATCCTGCGCTGGCAGCGGACGATCTCGCGCAGGGCGCCGATCTCTACGCCGAGCACTGCGCCTCGTGCCACGGCAAGAATCTCGAGGGCGAGCCCGACTGGCGCAGCATGGGCCCCGACGGGCTCTATCCGGCGCCGCCCCACGACGAGACCGGCCACACCTGGCACCACGGTGATCGCCTCCTGTTCGATTACACGAAGCTGGGCGGCGAGGAGGCGATGGCTATGCTCGGGATCGCCGATTTCGAGAGCGGCATGCCGGGCTTCGGCCACGTGCTGAGCGACGACGAAATCCGCGATATCCTCGCCTTCATCAAGAGCACCTGGCCCCGAGACATCCGCCGCCACCAGGAGCGATTGACCCGGCAGGAAGCCGTGTCCTCGCCACGGGAGTAGACCCCGACGTGACGGATCGTCCCCCGCCTGCAGGCTCCCGCGCGCTCTTCTGGGCCGCTGCCCTGCTGTGGCTGCCGGCGGGCGTGGTGGCGTCGGCGGCGATCCGGTTCGGGCCCGCCGCGGTGGCGCCGGGCGAGCTGCTGACGGCGATGGCGATGGCGTCCTCGTCGCTGATCGTGGCGGCCGTCTGCGGTCTGCCGCTGGCGCTCGCCTGCCGGCGGCTGGGGCGTCTCGGCCACCCCCGCCTGGCCTGGATCGGGGGCGCGGCGCTCGGCGTGGCCACGGTGGCGGCGCTGCTCCCGGCCGGCCTCTTCGGCCCGCTCGGCATCGCCGTCGCCGCCCTGGTGCTGAGCGCGCCGGTCTGGATCGCCGTGGTGTGGCGCAGCCGGCAGGCGCGGGCGGACGAGGGCGACGAGCGCCCGCCTCTGGACGGGGGGCACCGCCGTCCATAGGCTGGCCCCGCGCCACCCATCGAGCCGCCGTGGCGCATCCAACCGTGGAGCGCCGATGGAAACGCGGCCGGGGGCGACGCTGCGCCCGTACTTTCCGCTCGCTGCCGGGGTCCTGATCAACCTCTCGATCGGGATTCTCTACGCCTGGAGCGTCTTCGTGGCGCCGCTGGAGGCCCAGCTCGACGCCGACCGCGCGACGGTGAGCGGCGCGCAGTCGCTCTGCCTCTTCACCGCGACCGTCGGCTGCTTCGTGATGTACCGGTTGCTGCACTGGTTCACGCTGCCGCAGCTCACCCTCGTCACAGGCGCGGTGACGGCAGCCGGGCTCGCACTCGTGGGCTTCGGCGACTCCGTTGCGGCCCTCTATGTGGGCTACGGCGTGCTCTACGGCTTCGCCGCCGGCATCCTCTATTTCATCGCGATGACGGCGGCCGCCATCGAGGGGCCGGTGCGACCCAGCATCGCCATGAGCATCAACATGTCGGCGGTCGCCGCCGGCGGCATCGCCTGGTCTCCCGGCCTCGCTCTCGTGATCGATGCGCAGGGGCTGGCAACGGCCTTCGGCATGACCGCCGCGGTCGTTTTTGCGGCCGCCGCGATCAGCACCGCGCTCATCGCATTCTCCGGCAAGGAAGCGCCTGCGACCGGCGCCGTCGGATTGTTCCAGGACTTGCTGACCGATCGGCCGCGCGTGGTGATCGCGATCTTCCTGGGCTTCCTCTGCATCGCCTTCACGGCGCTGGCGATCATCGCCCATGCGGCGACGATGATGGCCGCGTGGGGCGCGTCGGCGGGCGAGACGCAGTTCGCGCCGATGCTGAGCAGCGCAGGCTACGTGGCGGGCGCCCTGGTGGGCGGCTGGCTCACCGATCTGCTGACGGGCAGGCGCGTGCTCGTGGGCGTCGGTCTCGTCATGGGTGTGTTCCTGCTGGCACTCTACTTCGCGCCGGGCGTGGTCATGGGGCTCGCCGCCATCGCTGCGGTCGGCATGGCCTTCGGCGTCCTTGCGAGCGCGCACCCCATAACCGTCGCGGGCTACTACGGTACGGCGGCACTGCCGCGGGTCTTCGGCCGCATCGCCCTCGCCTACGGCTTCGGCGGCCTGCTTGGGCCGTTCACTGCGGGCGCGATCTACGACGCCGATCAGCACTACGGCACGGCCGTTATCCTGATCGCCATTCTCGCGTTCGTGGGCGCGGCGTTCTACGCGGGTCTTCCCCGCCGTGACAGGCTCGGCGCATCGGCGAGGCGGGCGGCTTGAGAGGCAGGCCGGCTGAACAGGGAGGAGACGGAACCATGCCGCACATCACGACGAACGACGGGGTCCGCCTCAACTACGTGGAGCGCGGCAGCGGCGCGCCCCTGGTCATGATCCCCGGCTGGTCGCAGACCGCCGCGCAGTTCGAGGCGCAGCTCGAAGGGCTTTCCGCCGGGCGCAGGGTCATCGCCTTCGACATGCGCGGCCACGGCGAGTCCGACAAGCCCGAGCACGGCTACAAGATCCAGCGCCTTGCGATGGACGTGCGCGGCGCCATCGAGGCGCTCGGCCTCGAGCGGGTGAGCCTGCTCGGCCACTCCATGGGGTGCTCGGTAATCTGGTGCTACATCGACCTCTTCGGTGAAGCGGGGCTGGAGCGGCTCGTCCTCGTCGACCAGATGCCGGCCATCACCGCGCGGAGCGAGTGGTCCGAGCAGGAGAAGCAGGACGCCGGCGCGATCTTCGACGGCACGAGCCTCTACGAGACCATCGCCGCCCTTGCCGGCGCAGACGGCGTGGGCACCACGAAGGGCTTCATCAGCAGCATGTTCACGGGCGGCTTCCCGGCCGAGCGCGTGGCCTGGGTCATCGAGCAGAACCGCAAGATGCCGCGCCGCCACGCGGCCTCGCTCCTGCTCAACCACGCGACGCAGGACTGGCGCGACCTGATCCCCCGCATCACGCTGCCGACGCTTATCGTCGGCGGCCGCGCGAGCCTGATCGACTGGCGCTCGCAGGAATGGATGCAGCGCCAGATCGCGGGCTCGCAGCTCGAGATCTTCGAGGAGGCCGACGGCGGCAACCACTTCATGTTCATGGAGAACCCGGAGCGCTTCAACCGCCTGGTCGACGGGTTCCTCGGCTGAGCGTCGGCCGCGACCCTACGCCCGTGCATCCACGCGGATCGTGACGATATCCGTGTCGTGATACTGCTGGTGGTGGACCGAGGAGGCGAGGTGGCGCAGCAGACGTAGCGAGACCTCCCGTTCCGGCGCATCGTCGGAGGCCTCGCCGACCACCGCCATCCGGTCCTCCAGGTTTTCCTCGCCGGGCGCTGCGATGAACTCCAGCACCGCGCCGCCGGCCTCCTTGTGGGCGGTGAGCAGCAGGCGCCGCTTGCTGCGCGTCTCACCGGCCTCTTCCTCTTCCTCCTCGTCGTGGCGGAGCAGGGTCAGGATCGCCTCCTCGGCGGCGGCGTCGAGTCGGTGCGCCATCGCCTCGCCCCAGCCGCTGCGCGACGCGAAGGTCTGCAGGAACTCCCTGATCTGCGGCAGGGACGCGACCTCGAACGGCGTCTGGATGCGCCGCCGGCGGGGCGCCGTCAGTTCCACGAAGAGCGTGAGCAGGATCGCGGTCATGCCGCCCGCCGTCATGCCGTTCTCCAGGAGCCCGCCGGCGATGCCCGCGACATGCTCGGGGAAGATCACGCCGTTCTGGAAGCCGACCCCGACCCAGAACGACACGCCGGCGATCAGGCCCTTGCGGTAGTCGATGCCGTCCTGCACGACGACCCGCATGCCGACCACGAAGAGCAGCCCCAGCAGCACGGTGATGTAGGCCGCCGCCACCGGGCCCGGAATCGCCAGCACCACGGCGAGCGCCTTCGGAACGAACGCCACGACGACGAAGGAGATGCCGAGCGCCACGCCCACGCTGCGGGCGCCGACGCCCGTGAGCGCGGTGACCGATATGCTCGTCGAGTAGGTCGTGTTGGGCACCGTCCCCATCAGGCCGGAGAAGAGATTGCCCACGCCGTCGGCGCTCACCGCGCCCTGCACCGCGCGGAAATCCACCGCGCGCGGCTTCCGCCAGGAGACCCGCTGGATGGCGACGCCATCGCCCACCGTCTCGATGGCGCCGACCAGCGTCACGAACACGAAGGCCGGCAGCAGGCCCCAGAAGACGGGCCCGAAGTCGAGGTCGAAGCCCGGCCATTCGCCTTGCGGCAGGCCGACCCACGATGCCGCGCCGATGCTGGCGACATCGTAGATGCCGAAGTAGCCAGCCACGCCGCAGCCGGCGACGATGCCGACGACAGGCGCCCAGAGGCGCAGCACGCCGGTCGCCTTCAGCGAGATGCCGCACATGACGAGGATGGTCACCAGCGCGGACAGCGGCGCCGCCAGCGCCGGCGTCTCCGCCGGCACGTGAGACAGCATGCCGAAGACGATCGGCATCACCGTGACGGGGATCAGCATGATGACGGTGCCGGCGACGGTGGGCGTCAGGATGCGCCGGAGCAGCGAGAGCCGCCACGCCAGCAGGAACTGGAAGAGCGAGGAGATCACCACCAGCGTGGCGAGCATGGCCGGCCCGCCTTGCGCGATCGCGCCGACGCAGATCGCGATGAAGGCACCGGAGGTGCCCATGACGAGGACGTAGCCGGCCCCGATCCGCCCGACGCGCACCGCCTGGATGACCGAGGTGATGCCGCTGACCAGGACCGCGCCGAAGACCGCCCATGAGAGGTAGGATTCAGAGCCGCCGGCCGCGCGGACCACGATCGCGGGCGTCAGCGCGACGCCGGCGATGCAGAGCACGGCGAGCTGCAGGCCGAGCCCGCCCGCGAGCGCCGGCGGCGGCCGTTCGTCAGGCTCGTAGCGAACCCCGCCGGGCCGCTCGGAGCCGCCTGTCGTCATGCCGCACCCTCCCTGCCACGGAGCGCGAAGCGTACTCTGCCACACGGGCAGGCCAGGAGTAAGAGACGTGTATCGCTCCGTGCCCGGGCGACGTCACACATCGTATTCGAGGCCGATGTCGCGGTAGCGCTCGGGGTCCTCCAGCCAGCGTTGGCGCACCTTCACGAAGAGCTTGAGATCGACGGGGCAGCCCAGGATCTGCGCAAGCTCGGCGCGCGCGGCCGTGCCGATGGCCTTGATCCGCTGCCCGCCCCGGCCGAGCACCATCCCCTTGTGCGTCTCGCGCTGCACGTAGATCACCTGCTCGACCCTGACCGCCCCGCCGCGCCCGCTGCTCCAGCCCTCGGTCTCCACCGCGACCGCGTAGGGCAGCTCCTGGCGGAGCTGCAGGAAGAGCTGCTCCCGCGTGATCTCGGCCGCCAGCAGGCGCTCCGATATGTCGGTGAGCTGGTCTTCGGGATAGAGCCAGGGGCCCGGCGGCATCCGCGCCCTAAGCACGTCCAGCAGGTCGTCCACGCCGTCGCCGTCAAGTGCGGACACCATGAAGATCTCCGCCGAAAGCCCGCTCTCCTGCACCGCTGCGGCGAGCGGCAGCAGCCGGTGGCGCGGCACCAGGTCGATCTTGTTGAGCGCGACCAGGGTCTCGCGCCCGGTCTCCCGGAGCCTCTCGATGATCGCCCTGGTCTCGCCCGTGAGCCCCCGCTTCGCATCAACCAGCAGCAGGATGGCATCGGCATCGCTCGCCCCGCTCCAGGCCGCGTGGACCATGGCGCGCTCGAAGCGGTGCCTGGCGGCGAAGATACCGGGCGTGTCGACGAAGACGAGCTGGACCTCGTCCAGCACACGGATCCCCCGCAGGCGGCTCCGCGTGGTCTGGACCTTGGGTGAGACGATCGCGACCTTGGCGCCCACCAGCCGGTTGACCAGGGTCGACTTGCCGACGTTGGGCGCCCCCAGCACGGCGACGAAGCCTGCCCGGGTGCCGCCCTCAGCCATCGCCGCGGCCGGCGTTGCGGGCAATCTGCGCGAGCAGCGCGCCGGCGGCCCCTTGCTCCGCGGCGCGCTTGCTGGCGCCGGTGGCCACCGCCCTGCCGAGGCCGGGGACGTCCGCCTCGACCTCGAAGAGGGGCGCGTGGGCGGGCCCGCTTGCCGACAGCGTGCGGTAGGCGGGCAGCCCGAGCGCTCTGGCCTGCGTCCATTCCTGGAGCCGCGTCTTGGCGTCGCGCGGAGGCTCGGGATCGGCTGCCATCGCCGGCGCCCAGCGGCGGCGGATGAAGCGTTCCGCAGCGCCGAGCCCGCCGTCGATATAGAGCGCGCCGATCACCGCCTCGCAGGCATCCGCGAGGTTGGCCGGGTTGTCGCGCCCGCCGCCCTCGACCTCGCCGCGCCCCATTGCGAGCTGCGGGCCGAGCGAGAGCGCGCGCGCCACGTCCGCCAGCGCCTCGCGGCGGACCAGCGCCGCATATCGCTGGGAGAGGGCGCCTTCGGCCTCGTGCGGAAACGCCTCGTAGAGCATCGCCGCCACGACCATGCCGAGCACGCGGTCGCCCAGGAACTCCAGGCGCTGGTTGCTGCCGCCCTGCGAGCCTGCGCTCGGGTGGCGAAGCGCGCGCGCAAGCAGTGCCGGGCTAGCGAAGCGGTGGCCGAGCGCGGCCTCCAGGGTCTCCGCCGTCGCGGCGTCCGCCCCGGCCGGCGGGGCCGCCGCGCCCTCGGGCGCTAGTCGACTGCCTTGAATATCCTCTCGCCGCGCGTTGCGTCCGGCCAGTTCCAGACTTCCCCGATGCTGGCTCCGTCGGCCAGCGAGTGGAAGATGAACTCGGCCCGGCCGACGAGGTTCTGCGACGGGATATACCCGACCGACGGCACGCGGCTGTCGAGCGAGTTGTCGCGGTTGTCGCCCATGGCGAAGTAGTGATCGGGCGGCACGGTGTAGATCTGCGTGTTGTCGAGGCCGCCGGTCGGGCTCGCGTCGAGGGTCATGTAGGTGACGCCGTTGGGCAGCGTCTCGCGATACTGGCGCAGCACCCGCTCGCGGCCGTAGCGGTCCGCATAGCTGAAGTCGTCGACGCGCTCGCGCTCGACCGGTGTGCCGTTGATGTGGAGCACGCCCTTGAGGACCTGGATGCGGTCGCCCGGCAGGCCCACGATCCGCTTGATGTAGTCGGTCTCGTTGTCGCGCGGCAGCTTGAAGACGGCGACGTCGCCGCGCTCGGGCGGGCTGTCGATGATGCGCCCGTCGAAGAGGTCGATGCTCCAGGGCAGCGAGTACTTGCTGTAGCCGTAGGCGTACTTGGAGACGAACAGGTAGTCGCCCACCAGCAGCGTCGGGATCATCGAGCCCGACGGGATGTTGAAGGGCTCGATGGCGACCGTGCGCACGACCAGGGCTGCGATCACCGCATAGATCAGGGTCCGGACCGTGTCCCACAGGCCGCTGGACTTCTTCTTGGCCGAGCCCTTGTCTTCAGTCTTGGCGCGCCACATGTGCGGTCGGTTCGACTCCGGCTGATCGCGGCCCACGCCGCCTGCTGACCTGCGTGCCGTCAGTCTGTTGCGGGGATTGCCGTGATTACCACGATGGCCTGGGCGATGGGCGGCTCATCGGTCAACGTCACGTCGATGCGGCACCTCATGCCCGAAGGCGTGATCGATTGCAAGCGCTTGAGCGCGCCGCCGCTGAGCTCGATGGTCGGCTGGCCCGAGGGCAGGTTGACCACCGCCATGTCGCGCCAGAAGACGCCGTTGCGTAAGCCCGTGCCGAGCGCCTTGGCGCAGGCTTCCTTGGCGGCGAAGCGCCGCGCATAGGTCTCCTCCGGCCGCAGGCGGCGCTCGGCGCGGGCGCGCTCCGCCGGGGTGAAGACGCGCTGCGTGAAGCGCGCACCGAAGCGGTCGAGCGTGGCCGCGATCCGCCGGATGTCGACGATGTCGGTGCCGAGGCCAACGATCATCGGCCACCCCTGCGGCTCCGTCGCAGCGCTCATGGTACAGGCGCACGTACCGCTCCAGAGCGCCGCTCGCACCGCCCCATGTGCGCCATCAGCGGCCGCGGTCCACCATCACCTGGTCGAGGTGGGTCACGTTCGCTGCGACCGGCTCGGCGGCGTCGGGGATGGAGATGTCGTCTTCCGCCTTCTCGGCCTGACCCTCCCTCGCGCGGCGCTCCTCGTCGAGCACGCGGCGCCGGCGCAGACGCTTCGCCTGACGGTGGTGCTGGTAGTTGGCCACCACCCGGCGGATCGGGAAGAAGATCAGGAGCCAGACGATCACCCCCGTCGGCAGGCCGCCCACCAGCATGGGCAGGAGCACCGTCCCCGGCTGCTCGAATATGGCGCCGAAGGTGAGCTCCGCAGGCAGCTCCTGCCCGCGCTCGTAGCCGAGGATCCAGGTTCCGATCCACATGATGCCAGCCCAGATGAAGGGGAAGGTCCACGGATTGCCGACCGCCGTGCCGATGGCGGACGCGATGACGTTGCCGCGCAGCGCCCAGGCGAGCACCGCAGCCAGGATGAAGTGAAAGCCGATGAAGGGCGTGAACGAGACCGCCGCGCCGCAGGCGAAGCCGCAGGCGATGGCGTAGGGCGAGCC
>JAPPMY010000234.1 GCA_028818855.1 Rhodospirillales bacterium | reverse complement strand
GGGCCTCGGAGCGCCGCGTCCAGACCTTCTCGGCCGCGTCCGGCCCGGCGATCTCCGCCTCGATGCCGCCCTCAGGCGCCTGGCTCTTGCCGCCGCCCATGCCGAGCCACGCGGCGACCGCCAACAGCAGCACCGCCGCGATCACCGAGAACAGCAGCAGCTGGCGGCGCCGCACGGCATCGGCGTCCGCCGGGTCGCGAACGGAGCGCCCGACGTTGGCGGCGGTCATCGCGGCGCTCCCGCGGCGGTCTCCACGACCGCCACCACGAAGCGTCCGCCCGCCGGACCGGTGGCGGGCGCCGCCCGCCAGAGCGCCGCGACGCGCCCGGCGTCCAGGGTTTGTTCGATGGTCCCGGCGAGGCCCGCGGCGCCGTCCGCATCCTCTGATGCCGGACGCGCGGCCTCGAAGACGAGCGCCACGAAGCGCGGGCCCCGCCAGGTCTCGACGAGGGTGAGGCCGGGAGCGGGCGATCCGACCCCGGCACGGATTTCGTAGCCGGGCAGCGCTTCCCGCCGCGCCACGGCCCGCACCAGCCGCACCAGCCCGGCCACGTGGGGATCGCCCCCGGGGGCAACCGCCAGCGTCGCCGCGTCAGGCAGCGCCCGCGCATTGCGGATCAGGATCTGCGCCGAGTCCCGCACGGCCGGGGTCAGCGTCATCCGATAGGTGAAACCCTTCTCGGTGCCGATGAAGAGCGTGACCGGCCCGCCCTCGACGGACCCCCCGCCGGCCGGCCGCAGATAGAGGTCGCCCGAGGCCGCGTCGTGCTCGACCGCGAAGCCGTCGGGTGCGCGCACCAGCCGGGCGATACGGTCGCCATGGAGCGCGATCCGGTTGACCTTCGTCGCGGAGATTTCCGCCGCGAGCTCGGCATGATCGGCGGCATCGAGGATCTGCATCGCCGCGGCCGGGGCGGGCGCCGCGAGCGCGGCCATGACCATGAGGTGTGTGGCGACCAGCACCGCGATCCGGCGCCGCCGGGAGATATGAGTCATTTTGCGTCCTCCAGTTGCTCGAAGCGCACCAGCCCGATCCGCCCCGCGTCGATGCGGAACGCGAGCCGGTAGCGCCGGTCCTCGCGCGAGGATTCCTCCCGGCCGATCCAGGTCACCAGCTCGCCGGCGATCTCGACCGCGAGCCGTCCGGGATCCGCCTCGATCTCGGTCGGATAGAAGGCGCTGGCCATGTCGCGCCCGGCCATGCGGGCGGCCTCGGCCTCGACCCAGGCGCCGATCGCGCCACGCGCCGAGGCATGGCTCATCCGCGCCGCCGCGAGCCGGACATGTCCCGCGTTCTCAGGCGTCAGGGTCAGCAGCGTCACCGCAACGGTGCGCGCCATGTCCTCGAGATACCGCGTGCCGGCCCGGTCGATGCCGACACCCCCGCCGCCCACCTCCCATGAGGGTCCCGAGACCGCCGGCACCAGCACGGTGGCGGTCTCGCGCCCGGCGAAGCTCATGGTGAGCGCCAGGTTGGCCGTCATCGACAGCACCAGCAGACCGGCCAGGGCGAGGCGGACGTCCCGGACCCGGCGGACGGCGGTGTCCATGTCGATGCGTCTCATGCCGCCCGCCTCAGCCGACGAAGCGCCGGAGGTGGCTCGGCGGCGTCGCCTTCAGCCGCAGCACGAAGTCCGGCAGGAACCAGTAGAGGGCGTAGCGGGCGATGTTGGCCCCGCCGCCGCGCTTGACGCGCCTCAAGAGCAGCCAGCCGCCGACGCCGGCGACCAGCCCCGGCACGAACTGGTTGGCCGCGAGCCCGAGCAGGGCGGGGCCCATCAGGGCGGCGGCCTCGTCGACGGTCCAGAACAGCCAGCGCTCGGGATCGTCGAGGCGGCGCGGGATCGCATGGCGGGCGGGGTCAGCCACGGTCGCGATCTCAGATGATCGCCGTGCCGACGAGGCCGGTCACGATGCCGGTGCCTGCGCCGGCCGCGATGCCGACGCCGACCGCGCCCATCAGCTGCATCGCGTTGAAGCGCAGCACCGAGCCGACGAGCGCCGCGCCCACGGCGAGCGCGGCGGCGAGCTGGCCGCCGGTGCCGCCGACGATCCCCTCCACCGTGTCGAGCGGAGAGCCGAAGGTGGTGTCGGTCGTGGCATGCGCCAGCTCCGGGAACGCCATCGCGGCCGCGAGCGCGAGACCCGCCACGGCGAGGCGGCGCACCGTTTCGCCCCCACGGTCCGCTCCCGCGGACTCGGGGGTTGGGGCGGGCTCCCGCGATTCGGGGGGCGGGGCAGGCGCAGGCCCGGGCCGCGGTCCCGAGCCGTCGTCCGAGGTCGAGCGCCGGCGCCGGGTCGTCGCCCAGTGGTCCAGGTCCTCGCGCAGGTAGCGCACCGCCGTGCCGAACAGGTGGTACACCGGCCCGCCGCCCGTGATCCGGTAGCGGTCGAGCGTGCGCGGCGCCAGCCCGACATGCTCCGCCGCCTCGCGCGTCGACAGGTACTTCTTCCCGTCGCTCATCTGCGTCTCCTTCTCCGAACTCCCCGGCGCCCGCGCAGGCGGGGCGCCCCTGCGCGGCCATCCAAGCCGGGACGCGGAGCCGGCGGCAGGGAGAAAAAAACGCGAAAAATTCTCCCCCCGGCATGCGGCGACTCACGACAGCTGACGGCGCCTGGAGTGTGAATTCGCCTTCCCGCGGGCCGCCGGCTCCGCGCTCCGAACCGCCGGTCCGATGCCCGGCATCGCGTCCGGCACGGGCCGTTGCGGCCGAATCGGCGGGCCGACCGCAGCCGCCGGTCCTGCGGGTGACGGAGAGTCGAGAGCCGGCACGGCATCGCCGGCCTTCACCCCGGGGGCCCTTCACACCTTGCAGCGGCACCCTGCAGCGGTCTTGCCGGTTTGTATCTTGTGGGATACAATCGGGCGGTGATCGAGATTCGCCGGACCGATGACTACGACGACTGGTTCCGGAAACTGCGCGACCGGCAGGCAAGGGCGCGGATCCTCATCCGCATCAACCGGTTGGCTCTGGGCAATCCGGGCGACGTGCGGCCGGTCGGCGGCGGCGTCTCGGAGCTCCGGATCGATTACGGGCCGGGCTGGCGCGTATATGTCCGGTTCGTCGACGGGGAAACGGCCGTGCTGCTGACCGGCGGCGACAAGTCAACCCAACAGCGCGACATCGAACGGGCGCGCGCGCTCGCGCGGGCGCTGGCGAAAGGAGCGGACAGATGATCGAATCCGGCAGCGGGGCCGGGGCGCGGACGCGCCCCTGGGACGCCGCGGACTATCTCGAGGACCTCGACGACGTCGTCGCCTATCTGGAAGCGGCCTTCGAGGACGGCGATCCGCGCATCATCGCCGCGGCGCTCGGCGACATCGCCCGGTCCAGGGGGATGACCGCCGTCGCGGCCAGCGCCGGGCTGGGCCGCGAAAGCCTCTACAAGGCGCTTTCCGGCGACGGCAACCCCGGCCTCGCGACCGTCCTCGGCGTCATGACCGCGCTCGGCCTCCGGCTTCGCCCGCTCGCGGCGGACCGGAGACCGGGCGATCCGGCCGGCGACGGCGGTACCGGCTGGAACGGCGGCTTCGCGCTGCCGCCGACCGACCTCTGGGTGTGGACCGGGGGGTCCGCCGCCGGCCCGGCGCGGCGCGCGTCCGAGTTTCGCCCGCTGGCGCCCTGAGACCGCGGGAGGCGAGGCCATGAACGGCGTGCAGTTCCTCAAGATGGCGGGTGACGCCCGCGCCTTCCGGCAGGCCGCCTGGCTGATCGAGCAGGAAATCGCCCGCCTCAAGGTCACCGACGGCGACCTCTCGCCGGTCGGCGGCGCATCGGGCTGGCCCTCGCACAGCGTCTGGGAATCCCTCAAGACGGCCAGTCATTTCAATCTGGCGACCGCGCTCGAGCTCAGGCTCAAGTGCCTGCTGCACCTCGACGGCATCGAACCCCCGCAGGGCCGCGACGGGCACCGCCTGGCGGGGCTCCATGGCCTGTTCGCCGCGCACGGGAGCGCGACGGAAGCCGAGCTGGAGCGCCTGTTCGCGCAGGCGTCGGACCGGCATCCGTTCACGCTGGTCGCGTTCCTCAGCACCGACGGCCCCGCGGTTCCCGAAGGCCCCGGCGACAGGCAGCTGCGAGACCTCGGCGACTTTCTCGCCTACATGGACGAAGACGCCGAGCTGTGGCGGAAACGCTACGCGTGGGAACGCGCCGTCGGCGCGCAGTGGCAGCACTACATCGACGATCTGAGCGCGTTCCTCGCGTTCCTCGACGCGACGGAAGGCCTCGCCATGGACATGGCGCGCGGACGCCGCATCGTCCGGTAACCGCCGGTCCCGGCCGGCTTGCCGGGTCTCACCGACGGCGCCGGCAGTTCCCGATCGCCGGCGCACACCACCGCGCAATACCCGCCCGGAACGGAGCGGCGCGGGCGCGTGCCCTCAGCCGCCGCCCCCGCGTTCGCGCTCGGCCTCGCGCGCCGCCTCCAGCTTGTAGCGGATCCGCGCGCGCATCCAGAAGCTCGTCGCCCAGTGCTTCGCGACCTCGTCGAGGCCCCAATAGGCGATCGCGAGCTCGCGCTGCGACGCCACCTTCGCCCGGTTCAGCGCCAGCACCGTCAACAGCTCCCGTTCATCGCCCACCGACCCAACCCTTGCCGAGGGGCCGGCCCGCCCGAGACGCTCCACAGCGCCGTCAGCCGGGCGATCGCCACCGGCACGTCCGCCCCGTAGTCGTGGCAGAGCCGGAAGCCCCCGCCGGCGAGCAGCGGGCCGTCCTTCGTCACCCGGACCTGCTCGGCGCGCCCGTCCCGCTCGATCTTGACGATCAGGCTCCCGTCGAGAAGCCGGAGCCCGTCGACGCGCGCGCCCACGCCCGCAAGAAACGGCAGCAGCGGCGGCGCCGTCGCCGAGCCCTCCGCCTCCAGCATCGCCTCGCCGGCCAGGAAAGGCGAGGCCGGACCGTCCCGCGCGAACGGATTCTCCCACGCCTTGATCCGCCAGGGATCGCGCGCCGCAAGGTCTGCCTCCGACTGGATGCGCACCCGAAACGCGGTCCCGTCCTCGAACGCCGCAGGCTCTGCTTGTGCCTCGTATGCCGCCTGGTATGCCCGGAGGGCGCGCAGCACCCTCCAGGCCGGGGTATCGCACTCCGCCACGCTCCGGCCCGCCCACGCCTACCGCCGGCCGGTGAGCGGGGACCGGAGCACGGTCCCGGGCGCCACGTCCCGAGGCCGCCGCACCCTCGCGCGCATCGATCTGGTCAATGCTCCGTCCCCCGCAGCTTCGCGCCGAGCTGCGCGAGGTGCGCCCCGAGCTCGACCGCGTCGTCGACGCTCAGCCCGAACTCCCGGCGCACCGGCTCGCCGTCCGTTGCGTGGTATTCGAGCTCGACGCCCACGTAGGCCGTGCCGTCACTCGTCCGCAGCTCCTTCAGCCGCACCTTCTCCACGGGCGGCACGAGCTTCAGGCGCCCCGTCATCCGTGCCCGCTCCCCGTGCCCGCAAACCCCGCCGCATGCGCCGCCCCTACCAGCGGACCGAGCCCCTCAGCATCACCCCGTGCTCGGCAGGCTCGTTGTCGTTGACCGCCTCGCGGCGGGTGGCGTCGAGGTTGACCTCGAAGCCCGGGTCGCCCCGCACCACCGAGTTGAGCCGCCAGCCGATGCGCCAGTCCCGCGCGCCGTCCGAGAGCCCGAACCCGACGTTCGGCGTGCCGGTGAAACGGTCGCCCAACAGGCCGAGCCCGTAGCCGAGCTCGCCCTCGAGCCGCCGCCCGGCCTCGAACCCGGTCCCCGGCGCGAGGCCCCGCGCGTCGCGCGCGCCCCACAAACGGTCCACGCCGCTCGACGCCGACCCCCAGGTGGGCGCGAGGCTGAACGAGAGCCCGCGGCCCCGCTCGCCGGGCGCAAGCCGCACCGCGCCCGACGCGCCCCACTCGCGGTAGTCCGAGTCCTCGTGCGCGACCAGCGTGCGCGCCCGCGCCTCTACGCCAAGGCCCGTCTCCGGGTCCGTCCAGGTCACGCTCCCGCCGAGCTCGACCCCGGTACCGGTCTCGGCATCCCCGCCGTCATGGCGGACCCCGAGCTCGACGCCCGGCGTGAGCACGCCGCCGCCCATGTCGAACGCCCGGCTGCCCTCCAGCGCGAGCCGCACCCGGCTCGCCGTCGCGGTGGTATTGCCCTCGTTCGAGACCGCCTCCGACTCGGTCTCCACGTAGAACGCGTCGGCCTTGAGCCCGAGGTCGATGCCGCCGGTCTCGGCGGCCTGCATCAGCGCGCCCCGGCCGCCCAGGGCGGCCATGCGCATCGAGAGGTCGGTCCGCGTCACGCGCTCCGGCTGGTTCTCGTTCGCCG